>JBAXCZ010000010.1:0-78433 GCA_037141195.1 Clostridia bacterium | reverse complement strand
AAAAAGTTACCATCCTTACACTTCCCAATTACAAATGACTTCACAAATTATAGCATACCTAGTAATAAAAAACAATTTTTATCTTAAATTGCTATGATAATTACCCAAGATTAGCAGATTTTCTGTTTCCTGTTCTAGTTGATGTAGCATAGCTTGGGTGTTTTTTTCTTTTAATTGTCCAGTAAAGTCGAGAAAGAATCTATATTCCCAAGGTTGATCAACTATTGGTCTTGAAGAAATCTTCAGCATATTAATAGAATAATCGTGGAATAGCTTAATAACCCTATATAGACTACCCGTAACATGAGGCAGAGTAAAAGCAATACTTATTTTGTTTGGTGATTCCAGTGTGCCTCTTTTTTTAGCTAAAAGTACAAATCTGGTAAAATTTTCCTTATTATTTTGAATATCATAAGCTAAAACCTGTAGTCCATATAATTCTGCTAAACGCTTACTTCCAATAGCTGCTGCTTGCAGATTGTCTTCCTTAGCTACAAGTGCTGCACTCATCGCAGTATTATGATAAGCTTGTACCTGCCACTGTGGATGCTGGCGTAAATACTCACTACATTGACTTAGCCCCTGTTCATGAGAATAAACAATATTAATCTTGTCTAGCGCAGCTTCTGGCTTTGCTAATAGGCAATGGTTAATTGGTAAAATCACTTCATGCACTATCTGATGCTGAAAAACAAGTAAATCATCATAAACATCACCTAAACTCCCAGTAGAAGCATTTTCCAGAGGTAGGATACCATAATCTACTTCACCTTCTTGAATAGCAGTAAATATCTGACGAAAACTACCATAAGCTTTTAATTGTTCTTTTGCAACTCCTAAACTCAGTAGAGCTTCCTCGCTATAGGCACCTTCTACACCTTGAAAAGCTATAACTTTACCGGTTAATTTAATTGGCTGGAATTTTTTTTTGGTTTTTTCCTCTAACTGCAAAAGTTTAAGTTGTTCTCTTTTAGAGGCTTGCATCACGCCCTGCCATAGCTCCTGTATGTAGGATGTAGCTTGAATATTCTTCACCATGGCTAGCTTGTTGGCTAAAACAATTTCTTCTCTTTTAGCATCGAAAACTGGAAGTTTATTTTCTATTTTATACTCAGCCACCTGCATAATTAACTGATATCGTTGCTCAAATAAGGCTAGAAGTTCGCTATCTACAAGATCAATTTTTTCTCTAATCTTCTCTAATTCCATACTGGCTCCTTATATTAGCTCTAAAATTCCCATCGCCGTAACCGCTTCAACTACTGGTAGCATGCGTGGCACAATGCATGGGTCATGGCGTCCGATTATTTCTAATGAACAGTTTTCTCTCGTTGCAAGATTTATTGATTGTTGTCTTAAGGCAATAGACGGTGTTGGCTTAACCGCAAGATGAAAAACTATCGGCATGCCATTGGTTATACCGCCCTGTATACCTCCTAAATTGTTGGAATTGCATTGTATTTTACCATCTTCTGTATAATAAAAGCTATCATTGCTTTCGCTCCCCCTCATTCCTGCTAAAGCAAATCCAGCTCCAAAGGATACACCCTTCACAGCAGGAATAGAGAATAATAAATGTGCTAAAACACTTTCCACAGAATCAAAAAACGGATTTCCGATTCCTGGTTTGCAACCTAAAACGCAACACTTAATCATTCCTCCCACAGAATTACCTTGCTGGCGAGCATTCTGAATTTCTGCTACCATTGGTTCAAAATAATCTGAGTTTTCTACAGGAAATACAATTTCAGAAAAGCTTTGCAGCTTTTTCAAATCTATAGCAACGGTTTCTGGACAATTTATCTTGCCAATTTGTCCAATATAAGCACCAATAAAAATATTTTTCGCAGCTAAGATTTGGCGTGCAATATTTCCTGCAAAGACAAGGGGAGCAGTTAATCTACCAGAAAAATGACCTCCCCCTCTCAGATCGGCATTTCCTTCATAGCGAAAAAAAGCAGGTAAATCAGCATGTCCAGGACGAGGGATATCATTTAATTTTACATAGTCTAACGATTTTTGATTGGTATTATAAATTACAGCAGTTAAGGCGGCACCCGTAGTTTTACCATTTAAGAGTCCACTTAAAATATGGAAGTCATCCGCTTCTTTTCTACTTGTGGACCAAACAGCATTTTGTGGTGCTCTTTTCAGCATCTGTTGTCTGATTTGCTCTAAATCTAAGAATATTCCAGCGGGCAAATCCGCAATAGTAATGCCAATTGCTTCACCGTGAGATTCACCAAAAAGCGTATATTTTATTTTACTGCCCCACAAATCACTCATTTATACTTCCTCCTAGCATTTGAAAATCCTGCCAAAAATGTGGATAAGATTTTTCTACTGCTTCTGCACCTTCAATAATGACATCCCCCACTGCATTAGTTGCAACAATGGCTAAAGCCATAGCAATCCTATGGTCATTCCAGCTATTAACTACCGCTCCGTGCAGCTCTTTTTTCCCTTTAATTAGTAATGAATTATTGCTATTTTCAATATCTGCACCCATTTTTTTTAGCTCTGATGTTATAGCTGCTAAACGGTCTGACTCTTTTAGCTTTAAGCGTTCAGCATTATAAATCAAAGTATCTCCTTCACTTACTGCGGCTAAAGCTGCAAGCATGGGTACTAAATCTGGACATTCACTAACATCTATTTTAATTCCACTAGTTTTACTAGAACATGCAGTGATACATTTCTGCTGAAATTTGAGTTTCCCCTGCATTTTCAGCAGTAGATCCATAATAATTGCATCACCTTGTAAAGAATCTTTCTGCAAATTATTGCAAGTAATTTGCTGTCCCAAAATTCCAGCACTTAACCAAAAAGCTGCCTGACTAAAATCACCTTCTACAGTATATTCAGTTGGCTCATATGTTTGGCCTCCGGGAATATAAAAACTCTGTTCTCCAGTTTTTTCAATGTTAATTCCAAATGCTTGAAGCGTGGCTAATGTCAGCTCTACATAGGCTTTAGATTCATATCTTCCAGTTACTTCTAGCTTAGAGTCTCCTACCAAAAGTGGTAGTGCAAATAAGAGTCCGCTAATAAATTGAGAACTAATATTTCCTTGCACGAAAAAATCTCCAGAATTCAAGCTACCTTGTGTTACAAGTGGTAAACTACCTTGTTCATTAGTAAAATCAATTCCTTGTTGCTTAAAAATATCATAATAGACATCCAAAGGCCGCTCTTTTAAGCGACCGCTACCAGAAAATATATTTTTCCCACCAAAAGCCAGTGCAATTGGAATAAGAAAACGCAAGGTAGATCCAGATTCCTTTGCATCAAAATTTCTGCGATCAAAAACTTCTTTGCATCTACCCCAGATTTCAATATCACAAAAGCCGCCTTTGTTTTGTTTAACTTCATAGCTACATCCTAGTTCTTGCATACATTTAAGAGTTGCTAAAATATCATCAGACATACTGATATGATGAATAACACTTTTCCCCTTACTGAGACTTGCAGCAATAATTGCTCTATGTCCTAAACTCTTAGAACCAGGAATATCAATTTCCCCTACTAGTTTTGTTGGTTTAATGCTTATTTTTGCCAAGTTTCTCCGCGCCTCCTAACAAAAATATTTCCAAATCATCCAAGGCAACAGGATAAAGTATAGCCTTCCCTAATTGCTCTAACAAAACAAAATTAACATTGTTTCCTAGGGTTTTTTTATCACCTTGAATATTGCTAATTACTGTTAATAATATTTTTTTTTGCAAAGAACTAGGTAAATTAAAGCACCTACAAAGCTTTTCAATTCTCGATGCAGCACCAACTTCAGTTAAGCCATATGCTTCACTTATTTGAGTAATCATGCACATACCAATAGCTATAGCTTCTCCATGGGTATAAGTCTCATAATTAAATGTTTTTTCAATGGCATGCCCCAATGTATGTCCAAAATTAAGCAACATCCGTATACCTTTATCTAATTCATCTTGCACTACTATTTCGGCTTTTATTTCACAGCAGCGCTTAATCAAGAGTTGTAATATTTTCATATTTGTTCTATCTTGTGCAAAATCTTCAATTTGGTCTAACATTTTCGCATCCCAAATACAACCGTATTTTATTAGTTCTCCCATGCCATCATTAAATACTCGCTCAGGCAATGATTGTAAACAAGCAGTATCTGATAACACAGCTATTGGTTGATAAAAATTTCCTACCAAATTTTTTCCCACAGAAAGATTTACCGCAACCTTCCCACCTATACTGCTATCAATCTGTGCTAATAAAGTTGTTGGAATCTGCACAAAAAGCATACCACGCAAATAAGTAGCAGCTGCATAACCAGCTAAATCTCCAATCACCCCACCACCTAAAGCCATAATCAAGTCGCTCCGTGTGAGTTTCGCGGTATACATAGCATAGTATAATTGTTCTAAAGTAAGTAGACTTTTACTTTGTTCACCTGCAGCCACAACATGCACTTCAACTTCATAGCCTGCGGCTAACAAACTCTCCACAATTTTTTCAGCGTATAATTTTTCAACATTTGTATCTGTAATGATGAAAATTCTTTGACCAGCATATATCTCTTTAATATAAGCTGCAATATGCATTAAGAGTCCAAAGTCAATTACAATCTCATAAGACCTGCTCTTTGCATTCACCTGCAGTCTCTCCATGCTTTGCCTCCTTCAAATTTTATTATTTTTGCAAAAATTTATACATTGCTTTCAGTTTTTTACTAAAAGCTGCAAAATCCTCTAAAAACAAGCTATGTGCACCGTCGCACAAGGCAATTCTTGGATTGTTGTGCACCTCAACAATAACACCATCTGCTCCTACAGCTGCTGCTGCAAGACTAAGTGGCTCCACTAAATAGCGTAGACCTCCTGAATGACTTGGATCGATGATCACTGGCAAATGTGTTTTTTGTTTAAGTACAGGCACAGCACTAATATCCAAAGTATTCCTAGTAGCTGTTTCAAAAGTTCTTATCCCTCTCTCACATAATACCACTTGTCGATTACCATAGGAAAGAATATATTCTGCTGACATTAATAATTCCTCTAAAGTTGTACTAAGACCTCGCTTCAGTAAAACTGGAGTTCGACAATTGCCAACTTCTTTTAATAAATCAAAATTTTGAATATTTCTTGCTCCAATTTGAATCATATCTATTTGCTCAGCATATTTTCCAACTTGCTCTGGAGCCATTAGTTCAGTTACAATTGGTAATCCCGTAATAGCACGAGCTTCTTGCAAATACTTGATGCCTTCATCACCCAGCCCTTGAAAACTGTATGGTGATGAGCGAGGCTTGAACGCCCCTCCGCGCAAAATATCTGCATGTCCCAATTTAACTCCAGCAGCAATAGTTAATAGCTGTTCTCTGCTTTCAACTGCACACGGACCTGCCATAATTGTGAAATTATCATCACCAATGGTTTTATCTCCAACCTTGACAATTGTCTTTTGCGGTTGAAATTTTTTATTTGCCAATTTATATGGTTCAGCTACCCTTAAAATGCGTTCAACAAAAGGATCATCCTCAAGTGGTCCAGTTTGAATCCCTTGAACATCGCCCACCAAACCTAAAATCGCGCAATTTTTACCATAAGTTGGATGGACCTCTACTGAATTAGAACTTAGCTGTTCAATTAATCTATTTATTTCTTCTTGTGGT
The DNA here is from genome assembly GCA_037141195.1 of Clostridia bacterium. Taxonomy (GTDB): domain Bacteria; phylum Bacillota; class TC1; order TC1; family JBAXCZ01; genus JBAXCZ01. The sequence goes on along the minus strand of JBAXCZ010000010.1, from coordinate 72,792 downwards.
GCTTGATTTTTCATTACAATAATCATCTGTTTTCCCCCTTTAGTTCAACAAAAAAGGAGCCTCCTTTGACAGAGACTCCTCAAAAATTCACAATGTAGTTAACTCATTTCATTGTAAATATTCTACGCGATACCTGTCACCTTTTGCATGCCAAAAAAGTAAAAGCTAAAATAAAAGCTCTTACTAAAAGATGCAAAGATGAAGTTTTCAGCGCAATTAAATAACATATAGTTACCTACCTTTTGTTGTTGTTACAAGATTACCATCAAAAAACAAAAAAAACAAGTTATTTTTTTTGAGATATTTGCTAAATTAAAACCCGTTTAGCAGAACTAAAATACCTTTTTAATTCGCCTTCTTAAACTTTTTACACCTCTAGTTATAGATAAAGGTTTACGTTCTCTTACTAAGCTTAAGTAAAGTGTCTCTACGCTTTTACCAAATATTTCTATCGAGTAATTCCTAGCCTTCTCCCTACAACGTTGTTGTAAGCTTGCATATTCCTCTGGGCTAAGTGCTAAAACATTCTTAATACCATTTGCAAAACCATCTTGATCTACATATAAGTAGCCAGTTTCCGATGTAACCACAAGCCCTTTTACACACTCATCCTCACGACATACTACCGGCACACCACTTGCCATTGCTTCTATGTAAGTAAGCCCTTGAGTTTCACTAGTAGAAGATGTTACAAAAACATCAGCTAATTGATAATAAAGAGGAACTGTTTGTGGCTCAATCATCCCAGTAAAAATAATTTCATTTTCTAGCTTTAACTTTTGTACTATATTTTTCAGAACTTCTAAATATGGCCCGCCTCCAACAATCATCAGCTTAGTATTTACAGCTGATTTTACAAATTCCCCAAAATAAATAAAAAGCTCTTGTATATTTTTTTCTTCACCAATCCTACCAATATAAACAACTAGTTTTGTATCCTGTTCTATATCTAGCGCTAATCTTACAGCAAGCTTTTCCTTTAATGAATATGTTTTTTGAAATCTAGAAATATCAATACCTGTAGGAATAATTACCAAAGGCTTTTTAATACCATAACCAAGCAAAATAGTTTCAACTTTTGCAGTTGGTATGATGATACAAGCTAAACCACTTAAGAGTACAAAACGGGTTAAAATGATTGAAGCTCGTTTGGTAATAAGTTTACCACCTAAGATATATTTTAAGTAATCTTCATAGAGAGTATGGTAAGTATGTACAATTGGAATATTCAAAATCCGACTAAGCAACTTTGCAGTTAACATAACCGAAAATTCTGTTTGTGAATGAATAATATCTGGTTGCCAGAATAGAATATCTTTAATTACACGTCCAGAAATTGGTGATTGGATTTTTGCACCAGGATAAACCCTAGTGTGTAAAGCACTCAAGTAGTAAATATCATTTTCAATATGCTCTTTGTAATTCTCAGATAAGGTCAAAATCCTTACATCATGCCCTCTTTGCTTAAGTTCGCCGTACAAATTTTTGATGGAAGTCACCACACCATTTACCATAGGTGAATACGTATCTGTTGTGATTAAAATCTTCATTCTATTCCCCCTAGTTTTATTAAAGCAGTAATTTCTGATTCTAGCTCCGCTAACTCTACATAGCCCTGTAAGAGCTTCTGTACGTCACCTTTCGCATCAATTAATAAAAAGGATGGCACAACCTTGATCTCATTAAGGTTGGCAAAATCCATACCACTACTATTTTCAATGTTTACTATAATTAACCCTAAGCTTTCCTTATACTTCTTGCTTAAATTTTTAAAATCTTGCAAGTGTTCTAGACAATATCTCACACTTTCAGAGTAGGCAATCAAGACTACTGGTTTTTTCTGTTCTTGATAGGTCTCCAATAGCTTCGTATAATTCGTATTTTGGGAAGAGACAAAATTATCATTAAATATTCCAAAATTATAAGCAGAAATAGTTACCATCAGCAAAAATGCAAAGATAAACACATAATTTGTCAGTGTTTTTGATTTCATAATTTTCTCCCTATCCACAGGAAAAATAGCTATTTTAAGCCTTTTTTTCCATTTTATCCACACTATCCACAGATAATCATCCACATAACTGTGTGTAACCAAGCAAATAACCACACTTGTCCAAACAATTTATTCGGTATGCAAACTAAGGTTTGGATAAGCATTTAAATCTAATGCTGCAAAGTTTTTTTGCAAAAAGAGTGGATAAGCCGCCGCTCCAATCATAGCAGCATTATCAGTACAATACTTAATCGCTGGCACATAAAGTTTTCTATTACTCATAAGACAGCTCTCTGCTAAAGCAGAACGCAACGCTAGGTTAGCAGCTACTCCACCAGCAACTGCAATGCTATTAATTTGATGCTTTTCCGCCACAGCAAAAGTTTTTTGCACTAGTACATCAACCACCGCTTTTTGAAAACTTGCTGCTACATTAGCTTGATTAATCTCTTCGCCCTTCATTTTTTGCTTATTTAAATAATTTAGGACGCTAGATTTAAGACCACTAAAGCTAAAATCAAAGCTGCCCTCTTCTAACCAAGCCTTAGGGAAGGCAATAGCCTCCGAATCTCCCAAAACTGCCATACGTTCAATATTTGGACCTCCAGGATATCCTAATCCTAAAGTTCGCGACACTTTATCAAATGCTTCACCTGCAGCATCATCTCTAGTTGCTCCTAGAAGCTTTAAGCTGCCATTTTTCTCCCACAAAAGAAGACTCGTGTGTCCACCAGAAACAACTAAGCAAATTGCTGGTAAAATCAGATCTGGATGTGATAATAAATTAGCATAAATGTGTCCTCTAAGATGATGCACTGCTAATAGAGGTTTTTTAGTAGCATAGGCTAAAGCCTTAGCAGTTGCTACCCCTACTAGCAAAGCGCCTACTAAACCAGGTCCGTAAGTTACTGCTATTGCATCAATTTCGGCCAAGGATAAATCAGCTTTTCGTAAAGCCTCATCAATCACAATCGTTACATGTTCTAAGTGTTCCCTAGAAGCAATTTCTGGTACTACACCACCATATTTTTGATGTGTTGGAATCTGAGTAGCAATAACTTCAGACAAAACCAACTGACCATTTTCTACAACAGCCGCTGCAGTTTCATCACAGCTAGTCTCAAGTGCTAAAATTTTAATCTTTTTATTCATACTTCTCCTTTATTTCTCAAGTTGCTTCCAATAAATCAAAGCATCTTCGCCATTTTCATAATAAGCTTTTCGTCTACCATAAAGCTTAAAGTCTAGTTCTTCATACAGCCTCAGTGCAACCGCATTGCTCGGTCTAACTTCTAATGTCATACGAATTGCTTTCAGCAAGGTAGCTTGCATAATAGCAGTATTCATTAAAAGTTTCCCAATACCCAAGCTTCTGAACTCCACATCCACAGCCACATTTGTAATATGAGCTTCATCTAAAATCATCCAAAAGCCAATATAACCTAAGATTTTCCCCTGTTTATCCTTGCATAATAACCAGTGTGCCAGAGAATTTTCCAATTCATTTTCAAACATTGCCTGACTCCAAGGCTCAGTGAAACATCGTTGCTCTAACGCAACTAGTTCCGCAAGATCCTCAGTTGTAAGTTCTGAAATCTGTATTCCCATATTATTCTTTTACTCCAAATTTTGCCTGCCAATTTACCTCAGCCTGAGAAGTACGCAAATATGCTGGGCTTAAAAGGAAGTAATCATCTGCTTCTCCTCTTAGCAGTCTTTCCATGGCAATTTTCCCAATGCTAGATGCTCGGTTTAAGCAATTATTAGCCTCAGCAAAATAAAACTTTTCTTCCTTGAATATTTCTGCAAATTCTGGTACTCCATCACCAAGCAGGAGCACATCTTCAGCTCTCGCTAATAAATCTAGCCTGAGTTGTTCAGGTGTAAGCGCCAAATAATCAGTGAGACGCTCTAATCCCAGCGCCTTACGGCGATAAATGGCAGTGTATACTTCATTGCGTCTAGCATTCATGATAGGCACGATAAGCTTTTCACTAGCCTCTACATTATAGCTCAAAGCATCTAAAGTTGGTATCCCCAGCACAATCTTATCTGCACCATATGCAAGAGCTTTAGCCGTAGCCATTCCAATACGCAACCCAGTAAAGGAACCTGGACCTGCAGCCACAGCCACAGCACTAAGATCAGCAAGCTCTAACCCTGCTTCTCTTAAAATAAAATCTATAAAAGGTAAGAGTTTTTCTGAATGTGTCTTACTGATATTAAAAGTCATTTCTGCCAATAGCTTGTGTTCATCTACAAGAGCAACGCTAGATACTAAGGTTGCAGTATCTATTGCTAGAATTTTCAAAATTGCAACGCCTCCAAAATAGCTTCATAAACTTTACCAACTGCATTTAAGGAAAAGCTTCGCTCACTGTCTTCTGCCGTACGGGAGATAGTAATTAATAATGCTTCATCCGGTAAAAGCTCTGTTAATTGTTCTGGCCACTCAATAAAAGTAATGCCATCTGTAGCAATTGCCTCTTCTAAACCCAAATTCAGCAACTCTTTGCTGCTTGCAATGCGATAAGCATCAATATGATAAAGTGGAACTCTACCCTGATAACTTTGTAAAATAGTGAAAGTAGGACTAGTAACCTGCTCCTGCACGCCTATTGCTTGAGCAAAACTTTGCACAAAAGCAGTTTTTCCTGCGCCCAAGTCACCTGTTAATAAAACAACCTGTCCAACCTCTAATAATCCTGCCAATTTTTCAGCTAAAATAGCTGTGTCTCTTAAACATTTGCTTTGATATTTCATCATCAACCTCAAATCTCCTAAATATATACCCTTGGTACTCGATGACTAACCATACAGAGAATTTCATGATTAATCGTATTAGTGAGCTTCGCTAATTCATCTGCAGATATTAAATCATCACCCTGAAATCCCATCAGTACAGCCTCATCGCCAAGAGCAACATCTGGTAAATTAGTCACATCTACCATACATTGATCCATACAAACTCTCCCAATAATTGGCACTCTTTTACCTCTAATTAAAACATCTGAGCCATTAGAAAGTTGGCGAGAATAGCCATCAGCATAGCCTAAAGGTAGAGTTGCAATCAAAGTTTGCTTAAAAGTAGTGTAAGTACAACCATAGCTGACTTTCATCCCTGGCTCTACCATTTTTAGATGGGCAATCCTCGCCTTTAATGCCATAGCTGGAATCAAATTAAGTCCCAAAGATTTAAAATCCGCAGAACCAGTTGGATAATAGCCATACATCACTAAGCCTAATCTAACCATATCATAATGCAATTCTGGATATTGCAAGGCAGCTGCGCTATTAGCTAAATGACAAATTTCCGGTTCAACACCTGCAACCTTTAAGCGACCCATAAATGTTTCAAAAATCTTTTTTTGCCCTAAGGTATATGCGGAATTATTCGAGTCTGAATCTGCTAAGTGGCTATAAATTCCTTCCACCAACAAGCCCTGCATCTGACTTATTTCTATAATCTGTTCAAAAGAATTTTCATTTAGACAGAACCCTAAGCGCCCCATACCGGTATCTAGCTTTAAGTGAATTTTCACCCTGCGTTTTTTAGCAATAGCCGCTGCATCTAGTTGTTTAGCTTGTTCCAAAGAAAAAATAGTTTGTGCAACATTATTGTCAATCATTTGTGATAAATCATCAGGTGCCGTATAGCCTAAAATCAAAATAGGTGCGCAAATCCCTTGACAACGAAGTTCTAAAGCCTCCGAGAGCATAGCAACTCCTAAGTAAGCTACGCCTTCCTTTAGTAAAATCTCTGATACACTTGCTGCACCATGTCCATAGGCATCTGCTTTGACAATCCCCAGCATTTTAGTAGTCGGTTGTAATACTTTTTTGATTTCGCGAATATTATGTGCAATTGCTGCAAGGTTTATTTCTGCCCAGACAAAACGCATATGCTCAACTCCAATTAATAAATTCTTGTAAATTCAGACCCACTAACTCCACAATCCTCTTGTACCGCTAAAAAAGCAGAGTCTAGCATTTCATTGATACGAGAAGCAGTCACACCATAGACGGAGTGTCTAGCAGTAGCCATATCTCCGGCTAAGCCATGCAGATATACCCCTAAAAGCGCACTATCCAGTAAGCTTGAGTTCTGAGCCACAAGCCCTCCGATAATCCCAGCCAATAAATCTCCACTTCCAGCCGTAGCCATGCCATTATTACCCGTTAAATTAAGATATACTTTGCCCTCCGGTGCCGCAATCAAGCTATGAGCACCCTTGAGCACCACAACAGCTTGGTAGAGCTTAGCAGCAAGTCTGATAGCTGCAATCCTATCCGCTTGCACCTCTGCCGTAGTCCAACCTAAAAGTCTAGCCATTTCTCCAGGATGGGGAGTAATAATTAGCTTTCTGCTTTCACTTGCTTGCTCCAAATAAAACAAGCCATCAGCATCAAGCACAATAGTTTGCTGGGTATCGTTTAAGATTTCATTAACTAAATCTCCTGTTTCTGGAGCTCTGCCCATACCACAGCCCAGTACCAAAACATCCTTAGCTGCAGCTAAAGCTAATAATTCATCCCTATTTGCTAAGGTAAAATATGCATTTGCATCCTTAATTCTATGCACCATCAGCTCTGGCAAGCTACTTGTAGCAGCTATTAAGTCATCTGGTACTGCTAAGCTAACTAAACCTGCTCCTGCTTGCAATGCAGCTCTCGCGGCTAAAAATGGAGCACCTTCCATCCCTATGGCTCCACCGATGACCAGCACATGTCCGTAGCTGTATTTATGACTGTCCAAACCTCTAGCAGGAAGTTTTTTTCTCATATCATTTTTAGTGATTAATTCTAGCTCTGTATTTAAGTACTTTAAGATTAGATTGGGCATAGAAATATTAGCTAAATATAATTCTCCGCAAAATTCCCTAGCAGGCAACAAACAGAGTCCCTGCTTAACAGCCGCAAAAGTGATGGTAAAGTCTGCTCTAATTGCCTCTTTTGCACAAGCACCAGTAGTGGCATTTACCCCGCTAGGTATATCTATAGCTAATCTTTTTCCGGTCTGTTGATTAATCAGTTTCATAAGCTTCGCAAGATATGGAGGCAATTCCCCCTGAAAACCTACCCCAAAAATACCATCCACCAAATAATCTGCATGCAAAAGACATAACTCAACTACAGTGAGTGAGCTATGCTCAGTATAAACCACAAAATCCATTTCCTGTTGTAATAGAGTAAAATAGTTTGTCAAAGCATCAGCTTTTAACTCTTCCGGCTGGCAGACCAAAACAACTCGCACCGCAAAATTGCGATTAAAAAGTTGCCTAGCTAAAACTAGTCCGTCCCCACCATTATTGCCTTTGCCCACAAAGATTACAATTTTTCTTTGGTCTAAAGCAGCATCATGATTAAGCAACCAAGTAAGCACAGCCATACCTGCATTTTCCATCAAGACTAGACTAGGCATCCCATAAGTATCCCCAGCTATAGCGTCCATTGTTTTAATCTGTGCACCAGTCACTAACTTCATTTTGCTCTTCACCCCCAACTTAAAGTTTTAGTAGCTCGCTGACAGTAGTAACTCCTTGCACCACCAGTTCAATTCCACTTTCCATCAAACTTTTCATACCTTGTCCCTTGTTAACATATTCATAGATTGCTGCCATTTTAGCACTACTAGTAATTAAATCTCGTAGTTCATTATCAATTGTAGCAACCTCATGAATAGCTGTTCTACCTTTGTAGCCAGTATCATTGCAAAGATGACAACCCTTACCACGGGAAAGGAATTCTACCTCTTGTTTAATAATTTCTTTTTCTGCTTTAGACGGAACATATTGCTCTTGGCAGTGTGGACAAATTTTTCTGAGTAAACGCTGAGCAACAACACCTACCATCGAATTTGCAATAAGATATGGTTCAATCCCCATATCCTCTAAACGCACAATTGTGGATAATGCATCATTAGTGTGAAGTGTAGAGACAACTAAGTGTCCTGTAATGGCTGCTTTCACAGAAATCTCCGCCGTTTGCGCATCCCTTGTTTCCCCAACCATAATAATATCTGGATCCTGTCTCAGCAAGGAGCGCAAACCAGATTCGAAGGTAAGTCCAGCCTGTATATTTACCTGCATTTGAATAATTCGTTGCAAATCTTTTTCTACTGGGTCTTCAATGGTAGAAATATTGATTGGTCGCTTTGCTAAATGCTCTAATACCATGTACAGTGTTGTAGTTTTACCACAACCTGTCGGGCCAGTAATATAAATCAAGCCATGTGGCTTGTCTAAAATCCTCATAAATTTCTGGTAATTAGCTGGATTCATCCCAAAGGTCTGCATATGATCAGGAATGATATTTGAGGTTAAAAACCGCAAGACAACCTTTTCTCCATGAATGGAAGGAATCACCGATACACGAATGTTCAGCACAATCCCATCAATCGTACGGCGAAAGTGCCCATCCTGCGGAATACGCTTTTCCGCAATATCAAGTCCAGAAATAATTTTAATCCTTGCTACCATAGATTGATGAAAGGACGGGTGAATAGTTAAATATTCAATCATTACTCCATCAATTCTTATTCTGACCTTAGTAATCTCTTCAAAGGGTTCAATATGAATATCACTGGCATTGGCATTATAGCCCTTCATCAAGAGGGAATCCACCGTTTTCACAATGGGTGATTCCTCTGCATTACCATCATTCTGATTCAGTTCTGCTAAAACCCCATCCTTCGACTCAGATACCGTATTGGCAATTTTTTTTGCTTCAATTTCCGAATAGTAAAAGTCTGCCCTAGCTAAAATAAGTGACTTTTCACCTAAAACAATGGTAATTGGAGTGTTGACAATTGACTTAACATCTTCAATAGCATAGTAATTTAGCGGGTCATTAATGGCTATAATCAGTACTCCATCCTGCACTGCTAAGGGCAAGACATTATATTTAAGGGAAATAAAGCGTGGTAGCATTCTTACAGCCTCAATATCAATCGGATAAGTGGGAATATCCACTTTTTCTAACTTTAAGCGGTCTGCTAAAGCCTCCAGCATTTGAGTTTCCGTCACAAAGCCTAAGGTAATGAGAATATCCCCTAAACGCGCTTGCTTATTATCCTTTTGAAATTCTAAAGCATGCTTTAGCTGTGCTTGATTAATATAGCCATATTGTAAAAGTAGTTCGCCTATAGGAATATTTTTCATTTTTTCATCTCTATTCTAGTGTAATTGGTTGTGATAAAGTTGTGCTATCTAATTGTGTTCGTATTGTAACTATAGTTTTTGATGTCAAAACATAAGCGGTAGCTGTCTTTGCATATTTCCATTCAATTTTAGCATGGTCATAAATCAAATAAATCTTAGTCCAATTACCTGTAGTTGGATAAGTATTGGAGTATCTGCTAGCATATATAGTACATGGCACATTAGCAACAGTTGGATTACCGCTAATATTTATAAAAGGCATAATATACAAGGGTGTAGATGATTTTACTGTTAAAGCTGGATATTTATCAAGTATATTTATTGGAATTTCTGGCCATTTCCCTGCATAAAATGTTTTTAAGATATATGCTCTCATAGTATCATTTGTAAATGAAATATTACCCATAGAATCCTTAAAATACTGAGGCGCCTTATTTTTATTATTATAGTAATCGGTATATAGTTTAATCATATAATCACGCATTTCTATAGCCTGATCTTTTAAGGTAGCAACGGGAATATCAATTACAACCCCCTGTGCATCCAAAAAATATATACCAGGATTCACCGCTATCCCTGCTGCTGAAATTGCTTTTCCTGACAAAGTCATATTTACCATGGTGATTGTTTCTTTATTACTATAGAGCACCTCGTTTGATTTTCCCAAAATCTTCACTTCAAGCTCAAGTTGATCAGCTGCTAATTTCTGCACATTATAATCTAGTGTATTTTCTCCATAAAAATCATCATTATAAGCTGGTGCTCCCTTAAAGAAAAGATACCCTGCAGGATTAGTAAAATATGTAAGTGCTGCTGGGGAAGTATTAGCACCTATAGCTATATCACCTGCAAAGGTCAGCTGTTCTTTCATGAATTCAAATACCGCATCACCAGTAAGCTTTGCTTGGTTTTTTGCTACAGTATCATTGAAAAAGTTTTGTCCAGAGAAAAAAACCGTACCTGCTGTAGCAAGAAATATCGTCAATAGTAAGGCACTTACTAAAATTTCAATTAAAGTAAAGCCCTGACAGTCAGTTAGTTTTTTTTCTTCCTGCACAAAAATCACCTCTTATATAGAATCAATTAATATAGCTAGTTTTATAAATTCCAAGATACACTTAAGCTTTTTCAACCATTATGGTGTAAAAACAACAAGATGAACGCTATTTCGCAAGCTACTAGTATATAGAATTGAAGTCCCTGTGGGATTTATAATTGCATTTCCCCCCACCTGCAAGCTAACATTTGCTGTTGTGATTGTACATATAACATCGGCTGAGGATGTTTGCAGATTATCAGAGGCTGAACTAGCTAGCAAATTGCCTTGAGTTTGCACTTGGCTAGCTTCCGCAATGATGCGGCCAATTGTCCCAAACATAGTTGTAAGCATCAAAATAGCGAGGGTGAGCATAGCAAAAGCAGCTAAAACCTCGATCATTGTAAATCCCCTTTTACTTATTTTCCCCACCAGCCACCAACACCTTTCCAAAATTACTGATCAATATATTTACTGATAATGCTAGTTGGAGTTGCAACATTTTCCCACCCAGCTACTAGCAGTGCAGATAAACTTTTACTGATACCTGCTACTGTAGCAGTGGCGGTAATTAAAGGCTGTATCTCGTTAGTAACTATAGCCGAGCAACTGCCCATTTCACTGCTAAAACCAATATTTACCACTGCAGCTGCTGGGCTAGAGCTTTTTACTTGTGCTTTAAAAGTGGTGTTGTTTTGCAACTGTGAAGCTATTAAATCTACTGTACTTTTTGCTGTAAAGTATGCTTGCTGTACAGAGTTATTATCAATACTCCTTTGAAACATAGCATTAGAGGATACTAATCCAGCTGTCCCGATGATGGAGAAAACCAGAAAAATCATCAATACCCAAGCCAAAGCTGCTCCTTTATTACTTATATTTTTCAAATTGTCTCCTTCCATAGATTACAGCATGTAAAGCTCTAATTCAAATGAGCCCGTGCCATCGGTTAGGCTGAAGGCAACAAGTTTGATTTGTGGCATTTTAGCAAAATCATCAGCCAAAAGCATCATATCACTCTCCGTGCCACTTACACTTAAGCTAATTTGTACTGTGTTAAGTAGCTGTGGTGTGGCAACAGCAGCAGCAGTAGTTTCACCTGTCACAACTGCAGGTGCAGTAGCTTCAGCACTGGGAACAGCTGCGCTAAGTAAAAGTGATTGTGCTGCTAGGTTGCGTTTTAAGCTCATCCCTGTTATCAAGCGATCAATTTCATAATTTTCCATTGGCACAGAAATATTCTGCTCAAGTTCTGTTACTTTTTTTTCTAGCTGGCTGATAGTCGCTTTGCTACTTGCTAAAGTAGGGTTTGTTAGTTCCATTTGCATTTTATCATCTAAGGCAAGAGCTAAAGCTTCTTGATTGGCATTATATTGTTGCAGCATTGGAGTAACCAGAAAGTAACTTCCACAGGTAAAAATAACCACACAAGCTAGGATGTATAAAAGCATTTTTTCACTTTTCTTCAGTTTGCTCATGCTATACCTTACCCCCCGTTGGCTGTAATTGGATTTCTACCTCTACTTGGTATTCCGTTTCTCCTTGGTTATAGCCATTGTAATTGACTTTTGCAAAATCAGCTATCCGAGTTAGGCGTTCAATAAAGCTTGGGGGCTCCTGCACACCTTTGGCTGAAACACTAAGGCTAATACTCCCAGCCGTCCCGTCATAGTTTAAGGCTAAGATTTTCACATTAGGACCAGCCGCAATCAGCAGTTTTTGATATAAGCTAAATGTCAGCTTGCCTTGAGCTTGATTTGACTGCAGTTGTTCATCGAGAATACTTGTTTTTTGTTGTAAAGTAGCTAGCTGTGCAGCTAAAGCTTGTGCTTCAGTTTGCTGCTGCATATTTTGCGGATTTTGCAAATAACTATTAACTTGCTTAAGCTCTTGCTCTACGGCTTTATTCTGCATATATAGCACTATACTAATGCTGAGAAATGCTATAATCATCAAAATTGGAAAGATTAAGCTCAATTTATTATTGTGGGTCTTAGTAACTGAGAGTTCCTTCGCGTAATAGCGCTGTAATAAATTCAACTCTTTTGGTTGCAATTTTTTCATTATTGCCACCTCTGTTCTAGCACACTACCCAGATTATAGATATAATCTGCAAGTCGATTTTCCATGTCAAAAATTTTATTTTTCCTTACAAAAGTATCTAGCTGTGTCAATAACAAAGCCTGCAAACCTAGTGGCTCTAACAGCTGCTTGCACCTATCTTGTTCTGCAGCAATTGAGCCAACAAGATAAACAGCACCTATTTCTTGTCCTGTTTTTTGTGCCTTATTAAATTGGTTAATAGAAGAGATTCTTTGGATAAACTCGTTTAAGAATTCTTCACTTCCCTCTGGTTGTAAAATTCGACCACGAGTAGAGAAATAATATTTGCCAGCCACAAAGAGATTTAAGATGACGCTAGACTTGTCCACAATTGCTACCACGAAGGTATCTGTAGTACCTTGGAAAAGCTTACTACAGAGCTTAATTACCGCATTTGCTGCAACATCAATTGATAACAGTTGTACTTTTAAGCTTGCGAATAAGTCTATATAGGTTTTGAGTAAGCCTTTATCACAACAAACAGCGAAAACTGTTCCTTGTCTAGTTGCTTGCAACTTATCTTGGAGCACCGTATAATCGAATACTGGTTGTTCAAAGCTACTTGCAACTTCCGCAAATTCCGCTTTAACAAAATTTAAAATATTCTTCTCCTTAGCAAATGGTACCTGTTTTACTTTACTTAAGACAGTACTGCTATCTAAACAGATATGTACCTTTTTCAAACTGTACTGCTTTTTTAGTTCTTGCAGTTTGCTCAAAACATTTGCTTGGTTGGTAATAATTCCATTGATTAGACAACCCTCTGGCAGTTGATAACTAGCTGCAATACGCACCAATAAATGCTTTTTGCTTGGGTTACAGCGTAAAAATCTAATTTCATCATTTGCAAAAAATATAATATCCAAATTTTCACCCCTAACCTATGTTATTATATAAAGTCATAATTGGTAGCATTACTGAAAGCATTACAAATCCTACCACAACAGCCATGATAACAATAAATGCAGGCTCTAATAGTGCTACTAGACGAGCAGTTGCTAATTCTGCCTCATATTCGAAATTATCCGCCACCGAATTAAGCATATCCTCTAGCTTGCCTGTCTCCTCACCAATTAGCACCGTAGATATCAGCTTACTATCTAAGCCTTCCACAGGGGCTAAGGAATTTGATAATGATTCCCCATTCAAGAGCCTCCACCGTACGTCATGAAACTGAGCTTGAATATATTTATTGCCAATAATATTCATGGCAATGGTAATTGCATCAATAATGGAAATACCGCTAGCATATAAGGAGCTTAAAGTTCTGGCAAAGCGTGCCGTGTAAATAATTTTCAAAAGCTTACCTACACTAGTTAATTTTAATTTGGCACGATCAATTGCTATAGAAACTGCTGGTCTTTTCACCAGATAATCTATTAAAGCAATCAAAATAAAAAGTGTCAACAAAAGATAAAACCAATAATTAATCAAACCACTACTGATAGCCATGACCACTTTAGTCACAAAAGGCAGTTCCATATCCTTGAAAAGGGTAAAAAAAGTTGGTAAAACAACAGTAAAGATTATTAGCATCACGCCAACTAAAATTACCAAGAGAATTATGGGATAAGTCATGGCTGCTTTTATTTTGTTTTGTAACTTATATTCCTTATCATAATAGTCTGCCATTTTAGCTGCAGTTTTGTCCAGCTGACCACTTTCCTCTCCAGCCCTAAACATATTAATCATCAGCTCTGGAAAAGCCCCATTTTGCTCAGCTAAAGCAGTTGAAAGCTGATTTCCTTGTTGCAAACCTTGCACTAATCGCTCATATGTAGCCTTGATCACAGGTTTAATATCTCTGTTTAGCATGATTTCTAAGGCTCTAATTACCGTCACTCCAGCATGCAACATCGCGCTGATTTCCTTAGAAAATTCTGTTAGTTCATTGGCTTTCAGCTTGTATTTTTTAATTTCCTTGGCTGGTTGCTCTTTACACCATAGCAGAAAAAGACCCTCTGCCTTTAAGATATCCGTAAGTTGCAGGGAGCTATCTGCCTCAGAGCTAGCCTTAATTTTTTTTGAATTTTCATTTAGAGCTAGGTACTTATAGAGTGCCATTTCTTTCCCCCTCCAGCAAAATACATAACATATCTATTATCTAGTAGTATGACATAAAAAGTTAGTGCTAGCAAGAAAATTGCAAGATAAAAAATCTGGAATATGATCTTTTTGCAGCTTACATGACGCAGTAAGTTAAAAAAAATGGCATACCCTTAGGTATGCCATTTTTGCTATCTATATGTACTTAAGGTTTCGTAATAACTGTGCCAGTACCTGGAGTGATAGTCACCGTGTACCCACCAACTGAATAAGCTAACCCAGTAACTTTTCCTATTGCTGAAACAGTAACACTTGGTACTGTACCAGCAGCATCTCCACCTAATAAGGTTTTCATAGGATCAGCAGTAGTAGCTCTGATTTTAGTTACAATAGCACTGGTTGTAGTTCCAATAGCAGTTTCTTGTGTTGCCACAACTTGAGCAGCGATATAAACTGTACGGGCTTCTGCAATATAAGCCTTACCTTTAGCATCTTCTACAAAGCCTAGCATAGTTGGAATAGAGAATGCTGCTAAAATTGCTAAAATCAGTAAAACCACAATAATCTCAACTAAAGTAAAACCTTTTTTGCTTTTTAATAAACTTGACATTTTTTTCATCATAAAACCTCCTGTGGATTTTTTTTGTAACAGCGACGCTAATTCAGATTTGTAGTCCCCCAAGAACAAAAAAATGCCACAAAATAAAAATTGCGGCAACTGGCAACCATATCCGAAGACTTAGGCCCTTATAGCTTTGCGTCACAAACTTTCGTTTGCTTTGCTATTATCATGAGATGATTATACATCACATTTTTCTTATTGTCATCACATTTTTCATAATATTTTAAAAATAAAAAAACCCTGAAAAAGCTAGTCTTTTCAAGGGTTTTAGCTTGGCATGCCAAAGAGGGTTCGAACCTCCGACCTACGGATTAGAAGTCCGTTGCTCTATCCAGCTGAGCTATTGGCACATATGGAGCGGGTGGTGGGAATCGAACCCACACGATCAGCTTGGAAGGCTAACGTTCTACCACTAAACTACACCCGCAATCGCTACTTCGTTTTGATTACTTGGTTATTATATTAGAGCTGCACTTTTTTGTCAAGCCGAAATCCTAATTTTATCTAAACCGCAATCATTTTTCATCTGTAACAATCACGGTTTAGAGACATTTCCGTTTACAGTCTATGAAGCTTTACTATTTCCTCTTCCCTTTGCAAAACTTTTAATGCTAGACTAAATGCCTTAGCTCGGTGGCTGATTTTATTCTTTTCTTCCATGGTTAATTCAGCCATGGTTTTTCCCATTTCTGGTAAATAAAACAACGGATCATAGCCAAAACCATTATTTCCTCTTGCTTCTAATCCTATAATACCTGGACAACTACCCTCAACTACAAACTCCTTACCATTAGGATAGGTAATCGCGATAGCACAACAAAAAGCTGCTACTCGGTTTTCTATACCGACCAAAGCCTTGATTAGCTTTTTATTATTTGCTTGATCATTTTTTGTTTCACCAGCATAACGAGCAGAGTAGATGCCTGGTGCACCTTTTAAGTATTCCACTGTTAAACCTGAATCATCTGCTATAGCTATCTGCCCTAACATTTTTGTAACATAGCGCGCTTTAAGCAGCGCATTCTCGGCAAAACTGTTTCCAGTTTCTTCTACATCCTCTAATTCTGGAAAATCACTTGCTGCTTGCACGCTCCAGCTCTTAGCCGGCAACATACTAGTTAATTCTGCTACTTTATTTTTATTGTGGGTTGCAAAGACGATTTTGTTCATAGTTCTCCTTTACTAAAATATCGTATTCCCGAAATTGAGGAAAGTTCATCTCTGGCAATAAATACTTTGCAAGTGCTGCAAACGCCTTAACATCTTTACTGGTAAAGTAAACAGAAGCTGGGTTAAAGCTACCAGCTTGCAAAGTTTGTGGTTCAAGTAAGCTACTCATTGTTCTCACAGTTTCCTCAGCAGGATTAATCAAGGTAATTTTACCTTGCCCAATTTCTGAAAAACAATGCGAAATAAAGGGATAATGAGTACAACCTAAAATCAGGGTATCAATACCGGCCTGCATTAAAGGCGCCATCGCTTGTGCTACTGCTTTTTTTGTTGCTGAATCATTTATTTTTCCCGCTTCAATTAATGGCACTAATGCGGGCGCAGCTTCTGCATAACAAACAATTCCTTTATTTCGTTCTAATAGCTTTTTATGTGCCTCAGTTTTTACTGTCACTTCTGTGGCTAAAAGCCCTATTTTTCCATTTTTTGTGGAAACTAAAGCTTTTGCTACACCTGGCTCAATCACACCAAATATTGGCAAATCATAATTATCTTTTAAGTGAGGCAAAGCTACAGCCGAAGTTGTGTTGCACGCATCCACAATCAACTCTGCTCCTTGTTCAACTAAATAACCAGTTATTTTATCTGCCAAAAAGATTAGTTCCTTGGTATTTTTACTACCATAAGGTACTCTGGCTGTATCGCCATAATATATAATTTCTTCATGGGGATAAGCGGCTAGCAAGGCTTTCACCAATGTAAGTCCGCCTATCCCTGAGTCAAACACTCCTATTTTACTCAAGGAGCTACCTCCCTTTGCAATACTCATTTAATTTATTCAAAAAAATATTTCCTCAGACCCTCTACTACCCCGTCAGCTATGGCAATCTTGGTACTATCAAGCTTCATCATTGCTGCATCATTGGGATTTGAGAGAAAACCGCATTCTAATAATAAAGATGGCATTTTTGTTTGTTTTATCACAACAAATGAATTTTCTTGGATACCCATATCCTTAAATCCAGTTGTTGTTAATACTGCATAATGTACAGGATTCGCTAACTGCATCCTGCTTTCTCTTTGCGCTGCTGTACTTGCGTACAGATAAGTTCTAAAACCACTGGCTGTAGTCGTGGTAGCTGCATTTCCATGAATACTAATAAATACATCCGCATTAGCATCATTTGCCATTCCAGCTCGCTCATCCAATAAAATCTTTGCTGGCACTTCGGTATGAGTTAAGGCAACATTAGCTCCCATCGCTTCTAAACGTACTTTGATTAAATTGACAATTTCCATATTATAATCTTTTTCTATAATTCCATTGCCAGAAGCTCCAGGATCTAAATAACCGCTTGCTGTTGTACCGTGACCAGCATCTAGATAGATGAGTTTATCTTGCCAACTTGGTACTTTCAGGGTCAACCTCACTGCCATTCCTTCAGTGTCAAGCATTTTCACTACAATATCTGCTTTGCTCAAGAGATCAAAAACAATGCGGGTAGTATTTAAGTCAGGATTTCCCGACCGAATTGTACTGGCTAAACTATTTTGCACTGCTTGCGTCAGTGCAGGAATTTTACTGCTATCTGTATAAGAAAAATCAATTATTGCCCTACTTGGATTATTCATTTGGAGTTTTGTATAATTCAAGCGATCCTTTGCTAGTAAGTCTATGGTAATATTACCGTCAATCTCTTGAACTACCATGCTCTCTAACCTAATCAGATTAATACTTGGGATAATTATCACTGGCAAGGCTAGTTCTGCTGCTGTCTTTGATCTGCTGTTGATATCTAGAAACTGTTTTGCTACCCAGCCATAGGAATTATCAACGCGCTTGATTTGTGCCCAGTCACCAATTATGGAAACTATTTCGAAGCTCTCACCCCTTAGCACTTCTTCCAGTACTGGATAGCTAGTATTGGCACCAACTCTCACATTCAGAGTTGTGGTGTTGACTGTACCTGTATAATAATTGTTCATATTAAACTCTGGTTGTGGAGGAACGCTTGGATCAATTGGATTATCAATTGTAACATCTGTTGCAAGATATATTTTTACATAATCATCGATTATCCAGACATTGTTATTATCCCATTTCACAGCATACCAACCATTGGACTCTTGCCATACATCCAGTATCATATTTCTAGCAACTTTCCCTTTTATTGCAAATGTAGTCGCTGGTCCACTGCGTAAATTCACAATATCCGATGTGACAATAATTTGCATCAGCGGAGTTACAGGTTCAGGAACGTATTCGATATTGGCTTTTTTACTTGCATTATCAAAACCAACTTTTGCACCAAAAGCCTCACCGATAAACCTTAGCGGTACCATAGTTCTAGCGTTAGAAATTACTGCTGCTGTGTCCATTGTTATTTTTACACCATTTAACAAGGTATCTGGAGAGCCAATCTTTAGTTCAACTTTCGTACTACCTTGCTCTACTTGTACAATTTTAGTAGCATTTTCATAACCTACCTTGAAACCTACCTCTTCGCTAAAAAAACGCAAAGGAACCATAATGCGGTTGTTACTATCAATATATGGTGCCACATCTGCTGCTATAGTTTTGCCATTCACTACTAACCCTACAGCAGCATTTGCTGCGCTTACAGCATAAAGCACTGTCAAAAGTAGGAGTACTGACAGGATAAATATTTGTGAAGCTAGAATTTTTTTGTTTTTTCTGCTACCTTCCATTCTGTCACCTCGTTTCACATAGGCATGAAGCCTATGCGTTTTTAGCCACTAGCACGCTATTTTCCGAAAATTTCTTGTTTTTCAATTAGTTGGATTTCTGATGCTGCCAGCTTAGTAATTGCCACATCTATATCCTCTACCTTTAAGACTACAAGCGCTTTTTCTACTTCGTTACCAATAAAAGCATATAAATACTCAATGTTAATCTTTAGCTCGCCAAAAGCTTTCATCACACTTGCTAAACCCCCAGGCACATCTGGCATTTGTACACCAATTACCTCTGTTAGGCTTACGGTAAATTCAGCAGCTTTCAGTACCTCATATGCTTTCTGAGGATTATCAACGATTAAACGCAAGATACCAAAATCACTGGTATCTGCAATAGATAAAGCACTAATATTAATATTTGCCGCTGCTAATGTTTCTGTTATGGCCGCTAAGCGACCAGCTTTGTTTTCTAAAAAAACGGAAATTTGGGTGATTTTCATTTTTCTCCTCCAATAAGCTTATTTTTGTCGTTTGTCAATAACACGCTTTGCCTTACCCTCACTGCGTTCGATAGTTTTTGGTTCTACTAATCTTAACTTTATGCTTATCCCTAAGGTGCTTTCAATGGAATGTTTAATATTGGCCGCTAACACTTCTAGCGTTTTCACTTCATCTGAGAAGTATTTTTCAGCCACTTCCACCCAAACCTCTAAGTAGTCCATGGTGCCTTTTCTATCCACTACAATCAGATAATGTGGCTCAGCAATATCTCCACTAGCTAAAATTGCACTTTCAATTTGAGATGGGAAGACATTTACTCCACGGATTATCAGCATATCGTCTGAACGTCCCGTAAATCTTTCCATCCTAACATGGGTTCTCCCACAGCTACACTTTTCATATTTCAGGCTTGTAATATCCCTAGTACGGTAACGAATCATCGGGAAAGCTTCCTTACTAATGCAAGTTATAACCAGCTCACCAGTACTGCCTAGTGGTAAAACTTCTTCTGTTTCAGGGTCGATTATTTCTGCAATAAAATGATCTTCCCAAAGATGAAGTCCATTTTTCGCTGAACATTCAATGCCTACACCTGGTCCTAAAATCTCGCTGAGACCATAAATATCAAAGGCTGTAATGCCTAATGAACGCTCTATTTCTAAACGCATTTCGTTACTCCAAGGTTCAGCACCAAAAATACCAATCCGTAGTTTTAATTTTTCTAAGCCAATTTTGCTGTCTCTCAGTACTTCTGCCAAATTTAACGCATAAGATGGAGTGCAAGCTAAGACAGTACTACCATAATCTTCCATCAGCATCACCTGCCGATTGCTGTTGCCTCCCGAAATTGGTATTACTGTTGCTCCAAGCTCCTCAGTCCCGTAATGTAATCCTAATCCTCCAGTAAAAAGACCATAACCATAAGCATTCTGCACAATATCATCTTCATTTACACCTGCTGCTACTAAACAACGGGCTATCAGCTCTGACCACATTTTCAAGTCATTTTTCGTATAAGCAACGACAATTGGTTTGCCTGTAGTGCCAGAAGATGAGTGAATACGAACAATTTCTTTCATGGGAGTTGCAAATAAATCATATGGGTAATTATCTCGTAAATCCGTTTTATATGTAAATGGTAGCTTGGCTAAATCAGCTAAGCTTTTAATATCTGTTGGCTTAATTTTTTTTCCATCAAACGCTCTTTTATAATGTGGAACATTATTGTAAACCCTGGCAGCAGTTGCTTGTAAACGCTGTAGTTGAATTTCCTCCAATTTGGAGCGTTCTAATGTTTCAATTGCTTGGTTCCAATATTTTGCCAAAATATTCATCTCCTTGTAACACAATTTTATTTTAATTCACTTAATAAACTTGATTATATCACATATTTTTCCCAGAAAACAAAGAACTTCAACAAAAAAACCTGTTCCATATTAGTAAAAACAACACCCTATCATCTACAGACGCAAATGAACTGGGTGTTGTTCTTTTTACTCTTCATAATTATTAACCGCGAGGATATTTCGCAAAAACTCATTGGTGCGTGGATGTTCTGGTGTTGAAAATATTTTTTCAGGTGTGCCTATTTCTAAGAATACACCCTCATCCATAAAGATAACCCGATCAGCTACTTCTTTAGCGAAACGCATTTCATGAGTTACTACAACCATTGTCATTCCCTCATCAGCTAATTTGCGCATTACATTAAGAACACCTTCTACTAACTCAGGGTCTAATGCACTGGTAGGCTCATCAAAAAGCATAACCTTGGGATGCATAGCAAGTGCTCTAGCTATAGCAACCCGTTGCTGTTGACCTCCGGAAAGCTGTGCTGGATAAGCAGTAGTTTTATCTGCTAAGCCTACCTTGTTCAAGAGCTGTATTGCTTCTTTTTTCACCTGCTCTGCAGGTCTTTTCAAAACACTAATAGGACCCTCCATCACATTTTCCAAGACTGTTAAGTGTGGAAAAAGATTGAAGCGCTGAAAAACCATTCCCATTTGGCTTCTCAGACGAGCAATATTCTTTCTATTATCTTCTACTAAATGTCCCTGCTCATCTGGAATATGACCAATATATTCTCCATCAAATTTCACAGTACCTTTGTCAGGCTTCTCAAGATAGTTAATACAGCGTAGTAATGTGCTTTTACCTGAGCCACTTGGACCAATTAGCACTAACACCTCACCCTGTTCTACCTCTAAGGTAACGCCCTTTAGCACATGTAGATGCCCAAAACTTTTTTCTAGTTTTTCTATCTCAATTATTTTCCCCATAGCTATTTTTTAACTCTCCTTTAAGGCTAAACGTTTTTCCATATGACCAAAGATGGCCACAAAAACTGTTGTCATCATCAGATAAATTACTCCTACGCATAAATATATTTCTAGAGACCTGAAAAATGTAGCATCAAGAATTGTGCCTTGTCGAGAAAGCTCGGTCATGGAAATAGCAGAAACTAAAGAGGTATCCTTCATCAAAGTAATAAACTCATTGCCTAATGGAGGCAGGAGACGCCGATACGCTTGTGGAATGACTATGCGTCGCATTGCTGTTAAATATGGCATCCCTAATGAGAGGGCAGCTTCCATCTGTCCTCTGTCAATAGACTGAATCCCGGCTCGAATGATTTCCGCAATATATGCTCCACCACATACGCTTACACCAATTACAGCAGCTTGAAAAGAAGCAAGTTGAATACCAATTTTAGGCAAGCCAAAGTACAGCACAAACAGCTGTACTAAAAGTGGAACTCCTCTGATCACCCATGTGTAAAAACCACCTATTACTGCCAAAATCTTAAACCTTGAAATCTTCATTAGAGCTACTACAAGTCCAATTATAGTGCCAAAAAACAAAGACATGGCTGTTAAGGAAATTGTAATAACAGATGCCTTCAGTAAACTTGGCAATATTCTAGCAAAAAATTCAAAGTCGATTAATCCCATGCTTTGTAGCTCCTCTTTTCCAAGCTTTAACCTATCTATACGCATTTCAAGGGGCGTATAGCTTGCTATACGCCCCTTGTGAGTTTTTTTGTAAATTCTCTATTTCACTGCTATTACATCAGCGCCAAACCATTTTTTCGAAATCCCTTGTAAGGTTCCGTCCGCTGACATTGCTTGTAAAATCTTATCTATTTCAGCTTTTAATTCCTTATCACCTTTACGCATGCCGATAGCATATGGCTCTTCTACTAAGCGCAGATTTACTACTTGAAAAGCATCTGCTTGTTTAGATACAAAGTGAGCTGCTGTTGTAACATCTACAATCAAGGCATCAATACGTTTATTTTGCAAATCCATAAATGCTTGTGGATATTGATCATAAAGCTGAACATCTTTTAGTCCTAAATCAGTACATGCTGTAGCTCCAGAGGAGCCAGTCTGTGTTCCGATTTTTTTGCCACTTAAATCTGCAGCACTTACAATGGAATTATCACCTAATCTTGTAACTACACCAATACCAGCATTAACATAATCTAAGCTGAAATCAATTTGTGCTTTTCTTTCTTCTGTAACACTCATACCAGAAATAATTAGATCGAATTTTTTAGCATCTAATGCTCCAATAACGCCTTTCCATTCTGTAGGTACCCATGTCATTTTCACACCTAAACGCTTTGCAATTTCATTACCCATATCAATGTCAAACCCAACTAAATCACCAGTAGCTTCATCGTGAAAGCCCATTGGTGCAAAGGTATCATCTAAGCCAGCAATCATTTCTCCACGATCTTTTATTGCTTGCAAGGTATTGGCTGCTTCTTTTTTTCCACACCCAATGGTTACCAATGCTACTACTAAAACAACTAATATTAAACTAACAATAAGCTTATTCTTCTTCATTTTATACCCTCCACCTAATTAATTACTAGCTGTAGTTTAGTATATTAAAGTAATAAAGTCAAGGCTTTATTGCTCAAATGTACCATACTTTAATGAGCGTAAATAATTTTTCAAAAGCTGTTTTTTCCCCCGCCAAGCATAAGCCTTTTCCCCAAATTCATTTCTAAACTCTTGTTTACTCATGGACTCTAACTTTGCTTGATTAAATGATAAATCACCATATTGTAGCTCTTGCAAATAAACCTGATTATACGGGCAAACTAATTGACAAGCGTCGCAACCAAAAATTTTGTTTCCTAACAAGGCTATTTCTTTTTTAGTAAGTTCTTCCTTCTTTTGGCTTAACCAACTAAGACAATTTTTAGCTATTACTCTTTTATCTGAGGCAATTGCTTGTGCTGGACAAGCAATTATGCATTTCTGACAAGTTCCACATTGCTCTTTCAGTGGTTGTGCTTTAGTAAGGCTAACATTCACAAGTATTTCTCCTAAAGCTACGAAGGAACCTATTTCAGGTACAATCAGCATTCCATTTTTGCCTATCCATCCCAACCCTGCGGCTTCTGCTATCGAACGCTCTAATAATGGATTATTATCCACTAAAATAGTATATTTTAACTCTGGCAAAAGTATTTTTAGCTCTGAGGCGAGCTGTTCTAACTTTTTTTTCACTACAATATGATAATCTATACCTTGCGCACTGGCGCATATTCCTGGCTCCCAGAAATTGCTTTTGTCATATGGGAGGGCAAGTGCTATAATTGTTTTTGTAGTAGTTTGTAAAAGTTGGGGCTCCGTACGACTAACAACATCAGCTGTTTCTAAAGGACAACTAGCATTTACTTGCTCTCTTGCCACTAAAAGCTCTATTTTCTGCTTAAGACAATCAACATCTGCAAAGCCACATGCTGCAAATCCAAGTTTTTTTGCTTGTGTTTTAACATAATTTTCCAGCACCATTATCCTGCTCCTATCCAATGAAATGAGGTACTTATGCAAGCTTTCCTTACTAAAGAAGATTATACAAAAATATATGACTTACTTGCTAATAGCACACCGCTTTGTGGAGATTGTGGTCAGCTTTGCCATGCTGCCTGTTGTAATGCTTCAACAGCTTCACATGTGGAAATGGGAATTTATCTTTATCCAGGCGAGCATGTCATGTTTGAAAATACACAAGATGCTTTTAGTTGGCATGAACAAGCAGCCCAAGATTACGATTTTCCTCCTAGTTGGCATGGTAATATTCACTTTCTTGACTGTAATGGCAACTGCCAAAGAGCTAATCGTCCCTTGCAGTGTCGCTTTTTCCCATTATCAGCCCATCTGACTGATGATGACAAGCTTCAAATAATCTTTGAAACATGGGATTTACCTTACACTTGTCCATTAATAGAAGATCGCATGCCCATTCTGCCTGAATATATTGCTAATGTTTACGCTGCCTATAGCATGCTCTTACGAGATCCAAATATCAAAGCATTAATCAAGCATGATTCTGCCGAGAGAGATATTGATGATATTTACATACTTTTTTCAGCTTAATAAAGAAGCAGGGCTAAATAGCCCTGCTTCTTTATTTCACATCTGTGCTCCAGCCATGCAGTGCTGGGATTTTCCCCCACTGCATGCCAGTTAATGTATCATATAGCTCTTGCGCAAGTGGACCAGTCTGATTGTTATTAATAACAATTTCTTGTTCTAAATATGCTAGTTTACCTACAGGTGCAATAACTGCCGCTGTACCTGTGCCAAATATTTCTTCTAGTGTACCAGCTTCCTCTGCGTCAAGTACCTCTTGTAAAGTCAGTTTACGCTCTGTTATTTTTATCCCTTTGTGTTTTAAGAGCTGAATAACCGAATCTCTCGTAATGCCAGCTAATAAATTGCCTTCCAAAGCAGGTGTTATTACTTCTCCGTTTATCTTAAAGAAGATATTCATCGCCCCTACCTCTTCAATATATTTATGTTCAATTCCATCCAACCAAAGAACTTGTGAATAGCCTTTGGCTTCAGCTTTTTGACAAGCAATTAAGCTAGAAGCATAATTGCCGCCTGTTTTAGCAAAACCGGTGCCACCTTTTACTGCTCTTACATAGCTATCTTCCACATATATTCCTACTGGTTGGCATCCACCAGCAGCAAAATATGCCCCAGAAGGCGAACAGATAATAAAAAAAGTTACTTCTGAAGCAGGATGAACCCCTAAAAATTCTTGATTCCCAAACATTGTTGGTCTTATATAGAGAGAAGTCCCTTGTGATTTGGGAATCCAAGCTTTTTCTATTTTAAGCAACTCACAAAGTGCAAGATACACAAATTCTACATCCAATTGTGGCAGACACATGCGTTCTGCTGAAATATTCATTCTTCTAAAATTATCTTTAGCTCTAAAAAGCAAGGTGCGTCCACTAGCTTCATGATAGGCTTTTAGGCCTTCAAAGATTTCCTGACCATAATGCAAAACTGTTGATGCTGGATCAATTGCTAGCTTTCCGTAAGGAACAATGCGGGCATTAATCCATTTTCCTTCCTTATAATCCATCATGAACATATGATCAGTAAATATTTTACCAAAACCCAAGTTTTCTTCACTAGCTGGTTTGCTTTTTAGTTCGCTTGCTTGTTTAATTTCTAGCTGCAAAATACTCATCCTCTCCTACTTGTTTTCTTAAATATAGCACATGTGCCTTGGAATGCAAGGACTTGCAATTGAAAATATTTTATTAAGCTTGCTTTTTTTCTCACCGCAAATCAGTCTTCAATTCTATCAGTAAATCTCGCAACTCAACAGCATGCTCAAAATTCCAATCCTTAGCAGCCTGTTTCATTTCTTTTTCCAGTCTTGCAATTAGTTTTTTCTTACCTGCTTTAGTTAATTTTGCTGCTTGTTCACTTGTTTCTATCCCAAATTTAGCAAGCTCTTCGGCAACATAATTATTTTCTAGACCATCATGTACTGACTTTATGATTGATTGTGGCTCAATGCCATGCTCTAAATTATATGCAGATTGCAGCTTTCTGCGACGATAGGTTTCTGTTATTGCCTTGTTCATAGAATCTGTAATTCGGTCTGCATACATAATTACTGTGCCCTCTGAATTTCTCGCCGCTCTTCCAATAGTTTGAATTAGTGAGCGCTCAGAACGCAAAAACCCTTCTTTATCTGCATCAAGGATGGCAACTAAGGAAACTTCAGGCAAGTCTAGTCCCTCTCTTAAGAGGTTTATACCAATTAAAACATCAAACGTGCCTAAGCGTAATTCCCTAAGTATTGCCATACGTTCAAGTGTTTTAATATCTGAGTGTAAATATTTTACTTTAATCCCAGTTTCTCTAAAATAATTAGTAAGGCTCTCAGACATTTTTTTTGTTAAGGTTGTAATTAACACTCTTTGACTTTTCTCAATTCTCAGCAAAATTTCGTGCTGCAAATCATCAATTTGTCCTGTTATTGGCTTGACAAAGATTTGAGGGTCTAATAGACCAGTTGGTCTGATAAGTTGTTCAACTCTTTGTGAACTGTGACTAAGCTCGTATTCACCTGGTGTTGCGGAAACAAACACTACCTGATTAATCAGAGCTTCAAATTCCGTGAATTTTAATGGTCTGTTATCTAAAGCACTCGGCAAGCGAAACCCATAATCTACCAAAACTGTTTTACGCGCTCTATCTCCATTATACATGCCCCCTATTTGGGAAACAGCCAAATGTGATTCATCAACCATTAAGAGAAAATCATCTGGAAAAAAGTCAATTAAGGTATATGGCCTTTCTCCTGCTGCTCTGCCTGTCAGATGCCTTGAATAGTTTTCAATTCCTTGACAAAAGCCTATTTCTTGCATCATTTCCAAATCATATTTTGTTCGTTGTTCTAATCGTTGAGCTTCTACAAGCTTGCCAGCATTCTGAAGTTCACTAAGTCTTTCTTCTAGTTCTTTTTCAATATTTAGAATTGCCCGCTGCAAATTTTCGTCCTCTACTACAAAGTGACTCGCTGGAAAAATAGCTGTATACTTCATGCGGCACAAAACTTCACCAGTTAAAACATCTATTTCCATCAGTTTTTCAATTTCATCGCCAAAGAACTGCACCCGTATAGCTTTTTCATTATTGCCGGCGGGAATTATTTCTACAATATCCCCTCTCACTCTAAAGCTGCCTCTTTCAAAAGCAATATCATTGCGACTATATTGAATTGCCACCAGGCGCTGCAAGAGTTCTTCTCTAGTAACTTCCATGCCTTCCCGCAAGGATAGCATTAAATTAGCATAATCCTGAGGTGAACCAATACCATAAATACAAGAAACACTGGCAACAACTATTACATCTCGCCTTTCTAAAAGCGCGGCTGTAGCAGAATGTCTTAATTTATCAATTTCTTCATTGACTGAACTATCCTTTTCAATATGAATATCCTTTGAGGGAAGATAAGCCTCTGGCTGATAATAATCGTAATAGCTCACAAAATATTCTACGGCGTTATGTGGAAAAAACTCCTTAAATTCACTGCAAAGTTGTGCCGCTAAAGTTTTATTTGGTGCTAATACCAAAGTTGGCTTTTGCACCTGTGAAATCACATTAGCTATGGTAAATGTTTTACCACTACCGGTTATACCTAACAGCGTTTGACCATGCATTTTTGCATTTAGTCCTGAGACCAGCTTTTCCACAGCTTGAATTTGATCTCCCTGTAATTGATAATCAGACTCCAAGATAAATTCAGCCATAACACACCACCTAGGATAGATTAGTTAAAGAGATAGTGCTTTGCACTATCTCTTCTTAAATTTCAAAGTCTTTGCTTTTTTTTGTTTAGGCGCCTTAAAGCTCCAGTCTTTCTTGTGATACAAGAAATATATCAATATTTTTAGAATTCCAATCAGCATATTCATCAGTGCAACGATGAGACCTAAAAGTCCAATATCTGGAATTAGCTCTAAAATGTTTTTCCAAGATCTGTCTAAGAGCAATGGCAACCCAATAATAAAAATTAGTGGTATTAAAAAGTTATATAAAAATGGTAAGACAGCACTATGCTGTAGATTAAGCATTCCTGCTTTTACCTTGGACTTCCAACCTGAAAGTGATATTAGCGAAAAAAACAAACTTAATAGTACTAATATTGTAGCAACATCAATTAACAAATATTGGGTAAAAAAGTCAAATCCAGTATGAAAAGCAACCTTACCCATGAGAATATTAAGCACACTAGTAAAGATTTTAGACAAAATACTTGCAGTAGTTAATGCATGGTTTGCATTAGAAAGCATAAATATAGCAGCTTCATATTTTGGTACTAGTGCAATAGTAGCATAATAATTTTCTACACCGCTTTCCATTCTTAAAACATTTACACCAGTGAATTTTTCTTTTTGAAAACCCATAGTATAGCTTTTATCCAAAGCTCCTGCTTGTGTAATTACTAAGTCTTTTTGTAGTAGACCAAGATACTCTGGTAATAAAATCAGCTTACCATTAGCGCTTTCACCGGTATTTAAGAACTTCATGAATTTACATAAGTCATCTGGAGAACTAGCAATATAGCCTAAAGAAAGCTTTTCTTCATTGATTATTGAGCTCATTAGGAAGTTAAATCCAAACTTCGTAGCATATCCATTACTAAATTTCCCTTCCACATCCTGTTGCTTTACATAGCTATGTTTCATTGTTAGTGGTACAAATAATTTTTCTCTGAGCAATGAACCAAAATCCAATCCACTTACTGCCGCTAATATTTTTTGCAGGAGAACATAATTTGCATCAGCATCAGCGTAAGAATTTCCAGCCTTATTAAAGCTCTTTACATGGCTCCATTTGTCTTTCCCACTAATTCCACTAGTTCCTAGTAGCAACATCCTAACAGTAACAAGATTTGCTCCAGCCTGTTCTGCCCAAGGAATATTTGGTAAATAATGTATAATAGTTTCATCAAGCTTTAGTTTGCTATCCGAAGCGAGCTGTAATGCTAGGCTTATAGTCATGACCTTACTTATAGCTCCTGTTAACATAATACTACTTGGTAAAACAACATTTTCTTTATAATTTGGATTATTAAAAGTTTGAAGATATTTAACTGTATCCCCTTGTACTACTCCTAATACTAAACTAGGCAAATTTGCGGAAATAATTTCAGCTTTAAGATAGGCATCTAAAGCTTCTTTATCTGGGCTATAATTTCCTATTGCACTAATTTGCAAACTTAAAAAAGAAAACAGCAAACAGACAAGCAAAAAAAATGAAATTATCTTTTTAATTTTAGCTAAACTATTGTTACTAATCCTTATCATTTGTTTTGCGTACGCTTACAATTAGCAAAATTACTCCTGCAATAATTATAATGACAGGCCATAATGATTCCCAAGGAATCCATGGCATAAATTCTTTTGCTAAAAACAAGCAACCTAGCAAAATTAAACCTATTCCTAGCCCTCTTAAGAAATTCATATTCCCCAACTCCTTTAATCTAAGATCTTTTTCAAGATTTTCAGTTTTACCTTCAGGAACATTACTTTCAAGCTCCTCCGGGATTATTATCAGAGCAAGTAAATAAGCTACTCCTACCATTAGGATGCTAACCCCACCAAATACACTGCTGATAATAGCTAAGAATGCCACAATTAGGCGAAGTAGTACCGCATCAACCTCAATATATCTAGCGATACCTCCGATAACTCCTCCTAAAACCTTACCTTTTCTAATTCTAACAAGTTTCCCCCGCACTTTATCCACCTTTCAGTTCACATAATGTACGAACTAATTATTTTTATATTGTGTCATTTTACAGACTAATTATAGCACAATATTTAATTCTTCAAAGAAATAATTGGCGAAATTATATTCATTTTTTAAGAAATTTTACTTAAAATATTCTACAGCTCCTAAAAAAATATTTTGTTTTTTATTTCCTGCTACATTTAGATAAAGCTCTTCACCCATGCGTTCACTATGCGCCATTTTCCCAAACACTCTACCATCAGGAGATAAAATTCCTTCAATAGCTTGTACCGAACCATTGGGATTCCATGGCAGTTCCATAGTTGGTTGGTTGGTTAAGTCTATATACTGAGTTGCAATCTGACCATTAACAGCAAGCTTTTCAATAATTTCTTTGCTGCCAATAAATCGACCTTCTCCGTGAGAAATCGCTACTGTATGTATATCTCCCACCTTATAATGACTTAACCATGGTGATTTATTCGAAGCAATTCTGGTATGTATCAAACCTGATTGATGTCGACCGATAGTATTAAAAGTTAGGGTAGGGGCATGCTCATCTTGTTCTCTAATCTCGCCGAAAGGTACCAATCCTAATTTTATTAAGGCTTGAAAGCCATTACAAATACCGCAGATTAATCCATCCTGTATTTGCAAATGCTCCATAACAGCATCAGTAAGTCTCGGATTTCTAAAAAATGCTGTGATAAATTTAGCAGAACCATCGGGTTCATCTCCGCCGCTGAACCCGCCTGGTAGTGCAATTATTTGAGATTTTTTCATCATAGCAACGACTTCTGCTATAGAATCACTAATTGATTGACTATCATAGTTTTTAATAACTACTATTTGAGTATCCGCTCCTGCTAATTGAAAGGCTCTTGCAGTATCATATTCACAATTTGTACCAGGAAAAACTGGAATCAAAACCTTAGGATGAGCAATTTTTTGTTTTGCTTTGCTAATATGCTTTGTTGTATATGCAAATGAGGTAATATTTTCCTTTGTTGTTTTTTCATTTGTAGGGAATACTGGCTCAAGGGTTGCTTGCCATAGTACTTGTAATTTTGTTAAGTTCAGTTCCTCAACTAACCCTGAAATAGCATAATCAGCTTGTGTTTTTCCTAATAGCTCAGATGATAAGATATTATCTGAAGTTACTTCAATTAAGAAACTGCCAAAATATGGACAAAAAAGTTCTTCTTCTGACAATTCTTTGGCAAAATGGAACCCAATTTTATTCCCAAAGGTCATCTTTGAAATAGCTTCGGCAATACCTCCTTTAGTAACTGCATAAATGGCTAAAGCTACTTTTTCCTCTATCATTTTTTCAATAATAGCAAAAACTTCTTTTAAGCTCTGTGTTTCAATTAAGCCATTGCTCAAGTATATCGGTTTTAACCATATTACCTTACTATTTTCTTTTTTGAATTCAGATGAAATTATGTTTTTAGTCTTTCCAATTGATGCAGCAAATGAAATTAGAGTTGGCGGTACATTAATATTTTCAAATGTTCCTGACATAGAGTCTTTACCACCAATAGCTCCTACTTCTAGCGCTATCTGTGCCTCTAATGCTCCTAAAAGTGCAGCTAGAGGACTACCCCAGCGTATTGGGTCGTCATTTACCTTAGCAAAATATTCCTGTAAAGAAAGCCAACACTTACTAATTTTACCACCACAAGCAAGCACTTTAGCTACTGAATCTATAACTGCATAGTAGGCGCTATGATAAGAACTTATTGATGCCAAAACAGGACTAAAACCATAGGCAAAAACTGAACAAGTAGTAGTTTCACCTTGTAATATGGGTATTTTTGCTACCATGCTTTGCGCAGGAGTACTTTGTTCTATCCCCCCAAAAGGCATTAAAACACTACCAGCACCTATCGTAGAATCAAAACGTTCAGCTAAACCTTTTTGGGAGCAGATATTTAAGTCCTGCAAATGATTTTCCCACTTTTCTGTTAAGCTAGTACCCTTTGGCAAGGGCCATTTTTCCCAGCTAAAATTTAGCTCTGCAATGTATGCATTAGCTTTTTTACCTGCACCATTGGAATTTAAAAATGTCCGATCTAAATCTACCACATGCTGTTTTTGCCACACCATTTTCAGACGATTTTCATCCGTAACCTTAGCAATCACGGTTGCTTCTAAATTTTCTTTATTAGCCTCTGATATGATTAACTCAATATTTTCTTTGCTTACCACTACTGCCATACGCTCTTGGGATTCACTAATTGCTAACTCAGTTCCATCAAGTCCTAAGTATTTTTTAGGTACTGCGTCTAAATTAATTATTAGAGAGTCAGTTAACTCTCCTACAGCTACTGAAACTCCGCCTGCTCCAAAATCATTGCAGCGCTTAATAATTTTTGTTACCCTTGGATTTCTAAACAAACGTTGAATTTTGCGTTCTTCTGGTGGATTTCCTTTCTGTACTTCTGCCCCACAGCTTATAAGTGATTCTTTTGTGTGTGACTTGGATGATCCAGTAGCTCCACCACAGCCATCTCTGCCTGTTTTCCCTCCTAGTAAGATTACCACGTCTCCAGCAAGTGGCCTTTCTCTAACTACATTTTCTGCAGGTACTGCTCCAAGCACAGCACCAACTTCCATCCTTTTGGCTATGTAGCCAGGATGGTAAACTTCTTCTACTAAGCCTGTTGCTAAGCCAATTTGATTGCCATATGAACTAAACCCCGCTGCCGCGGTGGTGGTTATTTTTCGTTGCGATAACTTTCCAGCCATAGTATCTTTACTCTTTACTAAGGGATTGTCTGCTCCAGTCACTCGCATAGCCTGGTATACATAACTTCGACCGGACAGTGGATCTCTGATTGCTCCACCTAAGCAAGTCGCAGCACCACCAAAAGGCTCTACCTCAGTTGGATGATTATGAGTTTCATTCTTAAACATGAACAGATAGTCTTCATCTTTACCATTAATATCAACTTTAATCTTTACTGAACAAGCATTAATTTCTTCCGATTCATCTAAATCCCTTAATATGCCTTCTTTTTTCAAGCTTTTTGCACCTATAGTAGCAATATCCATTAGAGTAAGTGGCTTCTGTTTATTTCCGTGTGTTTTTTCACGTAGCTTTAGGTATCGCTGGTAAGTATCTTTAATTGTATGATCCTCAATTTTTACATCTACTAGTTCAGTAGCGAAGGTAGTATGGCGACAATGGTCGGACCAATAAGTATCTAACACTTTCAACTCTGTCATGGTAGGGTCTCTTTTTTCTGTTTGAAAATATGCTTGACATATTTGCAGATCAGCTAAATCCATTGCCAATCCATATTTCAGAATTAAATTACTTAAATCTTGCTCATCTAAACGACAAAAACCTTTTAAGCTTTTTATTGCTACTGGTTGCACAAACTCAGTTTTTAATGTTTGTGGTATTTTTAAGCTTGCCTCTCTTGCTTCTACTTCATTAATGAGGTAATGCTTGATACTTGCAAAACTTTTTTCATCTAGCTGCTCATCGAATAAGAAGACTTTTGCTGATTTTACAATTGGACGTTCCCCTTGAGTAAACATTTGAATGCACTGTGCAGCTGAATCTGCTCTTTGATCGAATTGACCAGGCAGAAACTCAATTGCTAGCACCCTGCCTTTTTGTACTGGCAATTCAGTAAAGACCCGATCAATTGGTGGTTCAGAGAAGATGTGTTGAACACAGCTCTTAAATGTTTGCTCTTCCAGCTCTTCCACATCATAACGATTTAGTATTCTAATTTTATTAGTTTTAATTTGTAGTACATTTTCAATATCAGCTTGCACATGTGCTGCTTCCACAGCAAATGCGCTTTTCTTCTCAACATAAATACGAAATACTGCCATTTACATTTCACCTGCTTTTTTCCCAATATCTTTTCTATATTGCATTCCAGTAAAGCTAATCTGCTCGATTCTAGCATAAGCCTTTTTCAGAGCATCCCTCAGACTATTACAAATAGCTGTAACTCCAAGCACCCTACCACCAGCTGTAACAATTTTTCCGTCAACTTCCTTGGTACCAGCATGATAAATCACAACATTTTGCAATTCTTTTTCAGCTTCTATGCCATGAATTTCATACCCCACTTTATAACTATTAGGGTATCCACCTGATGCTAATATTACGCAAGCAGCACTACCAGCCTTTTTGCCTACGCTTGCTTCTAATAATTTACCCGCTCTAACAGCTTGCATTATTTCTAATAAATCGCCATCTAGCAATGACAGGACAACTTGAGCTTCAGGATCCCCAAAACGACAGTTATATTCAATAACATATGGCCCTTTTTCAGTTAAGATTAAACCAAAAAATAAAACTCCCTTAAAGCTTCTATTTTCCATCTCCATACCTTGAATAGTAGGAAGGTAAATTTTCTCCATACATACATCAGCAATTTTTTCCGTATAAGCTGGATGTGGTGCAATAGCACCCATTCCCCCAGTGTTTAATCCCAAATCGTTATCATATGCCTTTTTATGATCCATCGCAGCAGTTAGCGGAACAATTGTTATTCCATCAGTAAATGCTAAAACTGACACCTCTATCCCCTTCAAAAATTCTTCAATAACCACCCTGCTACTGCTTTCACCAAATTGTTTTTCTACCAGTAGTGCATGCAGACCTTGCATAGCTTCCTTTTCAGTATTCGCAATTATCACGCCTTTGCCAAGAGCTAATCCATCTGACTTTAATACTACTGGATATTTATCTTCTTTTCTTACATAAGCTACTGCTTCTTTATAATTTTCCGCAACCATATATGCAGCTGTCGGTATATTGTATTTTTGCATGAAGTCTTTGGCGAAAACTTTACTACCCTCTAGGATAGCTGCAGCTTTTTTAGGCCCAAAAGCAGCTATGCCTACAGCTTCCAAAGCATCTACCATACCTAAAACCAAGGGATTATCTGGAGCAACTACTACAAAATCTATTTTTTCTATTAACGAAAATTCCACAATTGCAGAAATATCATTGGCATTTATAGCTATGCAAATAGCATCTTGTGAGATTCCAGCATTGCCAGGCGCTGCGTAAATTTTACTGATTTGAGAATCAATAAGTAATTTTTTGATAATAGCATGCTCTCTTCCACCACTTCCTATTACTAAAACTTGCACTTACTCACGACCTTTCCTGACAAATTCGCTCTACTACTTGTGGTAAAATTATCCATTCTGCTCTTTCCAAGACCCTTTTTTGCAAGATTTCCGGAGTATCAAATGGTAAGACTGGCACTTCTAATTGGGCTAAAATCTCACCACCATCAGTAATTTCATTTACAAAATGTACGGTTGCCCCTGTTGTTTCTACTTTTTGTGCTAATACTGCTTTGTGGACATTAATTCCATACATCCCTTTACCTCCAAAGGCTGGCAGGAGTGAAGGGTGTACATTGATGATTTTATTTTTATATTTTTGCACAAATTCAACACTTACAATTGCTAAAAATCCAGCAAAAACAATTAAATCAATTTTATACTCATTCAATATCTGCTCAATTGTTGTTTCAAATTCATTTCTACTACTAAATTCCTGTCGTCTTACTACTGCTATTGGAATATTATTATTTTTTGCTCTCCTTAAGGCATAAGCCTCGGGAAAGTTTGATAGCACAAGAGCAATTTCCCCCTGTGCTATCTTTCCTGCGGCTTTGGCGTCTATTAATGCCTGTAAATTAGAACCGCTACCAGAAACAAAAACAGCAATTCTTAGCATAACTCTATACCCTTAATTCCATTTGCAGTCCTGCCTATGACATAAGACTCAATGCCCTCTTTTACAAGCCAAGTGAGTGCCTTTTCTTTTTCCGAGTCTGCTACAATAACACACATACCTATACCCATATTAAAGGTGTTATACATATCTCTTTCAGGCACATTGCCTTTTTTTTGCAATAGTTGAAAAATTGCTGGAATTTTCCAAGACTGTTTATTTATTACTGCTTTTATCCCTTTCGGTAGTGCCCGAGGAATATTTTCATAAAGACCGCCACCAGTAATATGACTTGCCGCTTTAATCTTGACCTCTTCCTTCAAACCAAGAATAGTTTTTACATAAATTTTAGTAGGTTCAATTAATGCTTCACCTAGAGTCATTCCTAATTCTTCTTGGAAATCTTGCAAGATTTCCTTCTTTTCTATTTGAAAAATCTTTCTCACCAAAGAAAATCCATTGGAGTGTACTCCACTTGATGCTAAGCCGATAATTACATCTCCTTCCACAACATTTTCTGGGGAAAATATACTTTGTTTGTCAACTAACCCAACAGAAAATCCCGCTAAATCATATTCATCTTCAGCATACATACCTGGCATCTCGGCTGTTTCACCGCCTATTAAAGCACATCCTGATTGTCTACAACCATTGGCAACTCCAGCTACTATCTCAGCAACTTTTTCGGGAAAATTTTTCCCAACTGCTATATAATCTAAAAAAAACAATGGCTGTGCACCACTGCAAATAATATCGTTTACACACATCGCAACACAATCTATTCCCACTGTGTCATGTTTATCTAGCAAAAATGCTAATTTCAATTTTGTTCCTACTCCATCAGTCCCAGATACTAGAACAGGTTCTTTTATTCCCTGAAGATTAGGTTGAAAAAGACCACCAAAACCGCCTATATCAGACACTACACCTTCTATCATAGTAGATGCTACGTGTTTTTTCATTAATTCTACTGCTTGATAGCCTGCAGTTACATCAACGCCTGCCGCTTTGTAGCTTTCACTAAAGCTTTCCATCTTAATCCTCCTCCTTTTTACCCTTAACACTGATAGGAATTTCACAGATATGTTTTTGGCTGGATTTTGGCACTTCAATTGGATATTCTCCAGTAAAACAACCTACACAAAAGTTGCAGTTAGAATCAGCAGCAAGTTTTTGCACATCTTTTACACTTAAATAACCTAAAGAATCTACTCCTATTTGTTTTTCAATCTCCGCAACACTTAAATGCCAGCCAATTAAATTTTCTTGTGTATCTACATCCGTGCCAAAATAGCAGGGATACTTAAAAGGTGGTGAGGATACTCTCATATGCACCTCTTTTGCGCCTGCATCGCGAATTAATTTTACAATGCGAGCACTTGTTGTTCCTCTCACGATTGAATCATCCACCAGCACAACTCGTTTATCCTTTAAGGTTGAGGCAACAGGGTTTAATTTAATTCTTACCGCATTTTCTCTTTGAGCTTGTGTAGGTTGAATAAATGTCCTACCAATATATTTATTTTTCAAAAGTCCTACCCCGTAAGGAATTCCAGATTGTTTTGCATAGCCAAGCGCTGCATCTAACCCAGAATCAGGAACACCTATAACAACATCCGCTTGTACCGGGTGCTCTAAAGCTAAATATGCACCTGCTCTTTGCCTAGCTGTATGTACACCTGATCCTTCAATTACAGAATCAGGTCTAGCAAAATAAACAAATTCGAACACACATAAATGGCTTTTATTTCCACAATGAGTAGTAATGCTACGCAAACCATTTTCATCAATAATTACTATTTCACCAGGCAGAACATCTCTGATAAAAGTTGCTCCGTTACTCTCTAAAGCGCAAGTTTCTGAAGCAACCATATAGCTATTCCCTAATTTGCCAATACTTAACGGTCTTATACCAAAGGGATCCCTAACTGCTATTAATTTTTTCGGCGACATAATAAGCATGGAATATGCACCCTTGATTTTTTCCATCGCCTTGGAAATTGCTTCTTCAATTGAAGAAGAACTGAGTCTTTCCTTGGTTATCGTATAAGCAATCACTTCAGTATCACTAGTTGCGTGAAAAATTGCTCCTCCTAGCTCTAGTTCCTTGCGGAGTTCGCCTGCATTAGTTAAGCTACCATTGTGTGCTACTGCCATTGCCCCTTTAATATGATTAATCATCAACGGTTGAGCATTACTACGCATTCCTTGTCCACAAGTTGCGTAACGGCAATGACCAATAGCAATATTTCCTGTTCCAAGTTTTTCCACTACCTCTTTAGTAAATACTTCATTAACTAATCCTAAATCCTTATATCCATTAATAATGCCATCTTTATTAATAGCCATACCACAGCTTTCTTGTCCTCGGTGCTGTAACGCATAAAGGGCAAAATAAGTTAACCCAACCACATCTAGCTCATCATTATTGTTAAATACGCCAAACACTCCGCATTCTTCATTCAACTTATCAAACATCCATTAAATCTCCTTCCATACTACTTTCCAAGTAAGCGTTGCATCACTTCTTGATATGCACCTTCTACTCCACCCAAATCTCTTCTGAATCTGTCTTTATCTAATTTTTCTTTTGTTACTGTATCCCAGAACCGACAGGTATCTGGTGAAATTTCATCAGCCAAAATAATTGTTCCATCTGCTAGCCTGCCAAATTCTAACTTGAAATCGATTAATTCAATATTTAAGTCTTGAAGATAAGCACCTAAAATAGTGTTTATTTTTAGTGCATATTGAGAAATAGTTTCGATTTCTGCTGGTGTTGCCAAATTCAAAGCTGCAATATGATAGTCATTAATCATAGGGTCACCAAGATTATCATCCTTGTAACAAAATTCCAAAACAGTACTCCTTAGCTTTGTCCCTTCTGGTAAACCTAGACGCTTAGAAAGGGATCCTGCAGCAATATTACGCACAATTACCTCTATTGGCACAATAGTAACTTTTTTTACTAATGTCTCTCGCTCACTAAGCTCTTCCACAAAATGCGTTTCAATATCATGCTTTGCTAACATTTTCATTAAATGATTAGATACAAGATTATTCACAATTCCTTTGTTGGAAATTGTACCTTTCTTTTCTCCATTAAAAGCAGTAGCATCATCCTTATATGAAACAATATAAAAAGCTTGATCATCAGTAGCGTATACTTTTTTCGCTTTTCCTTCATATATTTGTTCAAGTTTTTTCATTTTAATAACCCTCACTTTGTAATTTTTTATCTTTAGCTAGAACATTTTCTTCCATAGTTAGTTTGTATTGCAGTAATTTCATACTTAAATCTTCATCAGCAATAGCTAATATCTGAATTGCTAGTAGTGCTGCATTTTCTGCGCCATCAATTGCTACTGTGGCTACTGGGATGCCTGTTGGCATCTGAACAGTAGCTAAAAGTGCATCTAAGCCATCAAGAGTTGAAGACTTAATTGGAATACCAATTACCGGTAGTATTGTGTGAGCAGCTAAAACTCCCGCTAAGTGAGCAGCCTTACCTGCTGCAGCAATAATAACTCCAAAATCATTTTGTTTTGCCTGCTCTGCAAAGGCACAAGCTATTTTCGGTGTGCGATGAGCAGACATAATATGCATCTCATACTCAATACCAAATTCCTTTAATTTAAGTGCAGCCTTTTGTACGATAGATAAATCACTTTCACTTCCCATTATAATTGCAATTTTCTTATGCATATATCTAACCCCTTTATCAAAATATCATTTCTTTGTAGTACGTATGACCATTATACATAAAAACCATGCATAATTTCAAGAACCTAGCGTGTAAAATTTTATTATTTATGATAAACTTGGTTTAGAAGAAAAAGAGGTGCTTCATGACTAAGGATATGACAATAGGTAACCCAGCAAAAACTATACTTTTCTTTACGCTACCCATGCTATTAGGCAATGTATTCCAACAATTCTATAATATGGTGGATGCAATTATTGTTGGCAATTTTGTTGGAGAAAATGCCTTAGCAGCAGTAGGTAGTTCATTCCCAGCTGTTTTTATGCTTGTGGCAGTAGCCATGGGCTTGACTACTGGGTGTTCCGTAGTTATTTCGCAATATTTTGGTGCTGGAAAAATTAAAGAAACAAAACAAGCCATCTTCACATCGCTTATTGCCATTTTTTTACTTTCGCTAATTGTTACCGTTTTCGGTGTTTTGGTTAGTGATTATCTGCTTAAGCTCTTAAATACACCTGAAAATATCTTTATACTCTCTTCAACTTACTTAAAAATCTATTTTCTTGGGATAACATTTTTGTTTATGTATAATGCCTTTGCCGCTACTATGAGAGCTTTAGGGGATTCTAAAACACCACTTTATTTTTTAATCCTTGCTACAATTCTAAATGTAGTTTTAGACTATAGCTTTGTTGTATATCTGAATCTGGGCGTAGC
Source organism: Clostridia bacterium (assembly GCA_037141195.1). Classification (GTDB taxonomy): domain Bacteria; phylum Bacillota; class TC1; order TC1; family JBAXCZ01; genus JBAXCZ01. The sequence goes on along the minus strand of JBAXCZ010000010.1, from coordinate 32,754 downwards.
TGGTGTTGCTTGGGCAACTGTAATTTCTCAAGCTGTATCTGCGCTTCTCTGCCTACTCTATATTGTAAAATTCATGCCAATCATGAGCTCCAGTAAAGGGGAACTAGTTTTTAGCTACCCTATGTTTAAGCTAATGTTAAGCTATGGAATCCCTTCAACTATTCAACAATTAATTGTCTCTTTGGGTATGTTTTTTCTACAGCGACTTGTAAATAGTTATGGTAGTGTTGTAATTGCAGGCTATACCGCCGCCTGTAAAATTGATTCTTTTGCAATGATGCCAATGATGAATTTTAGTATGGCTATTTCCACCTTTGTTGGTCAAAACATTGGTGCAGGCAATATTAAGCGTGCTAAACAAGGCTATCATGCAACTTTAGTTTTAGCCGTTGCAATTTCCGCTTTCATTAGCCTCATGATTTTCCTTTTTGGTCCACAAATAATCAGCCTATTTATGGATGCTAGCACTAGCCAAGAAGCAATTAATATTGGTGTAGGTTACATAAAAATTGTTTCCTCGCTGTATTTTATTATGGCTATTCTCTTTACCACAAATGGGGTCTTGCGTGGCTCAGGTGACATGAGTGTTTTTACTATTGCCAGTGCATTTAATCTCCTTGTAAGAGTAGTCTTTGCTTATTTATTTTCGGCTTTCTTTGGCTATCAAGCCATTTGGTGGGCTATTCCTATGGGTTGGTTAGCTGGTTCCATAATTTCACTAATTCGTTATCGTAGTGGTAAGTGGCAAAAAAAAGGAATATTCCACAGCGAGTATGGTATTCCCCCAGAATAAGGAAAAAAACTTTGCATTTACATTTTATTGTTATATAATTAAATAAAAATTATGAAATTTAGCGTGTTTTTTTGATAAATAATCAATAGAGGAGTTGTTCCTATGTCTTTTCTTAAAAGTTTTTTAGAGGTATTTGGATTTGAAACCGAAGAATATCTAGAGGAAGTTCCAGAAACAAAAGTGAAGAAAGAAACTAAAATACAAAAAAGTCTGCTTCCAGCTAATAAAGCCTTTAATCTTCTGGAAACAACACCCAGCAAGAGTGATTTTAAATTACTTTCATCAGCTACTACTAAGATAGTTTTTTCTATCAGTAACCCTCGCAACTACGATGATGCTAGAATTATTGCGGCAAAGCTAGTTGCACATCAGCCCGTAATCTTAAATTTAGAGCATACAGAGCAAGCATCTATTACTCGCATTGTAGATTTTCTCAGTGGAGTTAGCTATTCACTTGGTGGATATATTCACGAAGTTAGCTGTGGAGTCTATCTTTTCTCGCCAAGTCACTTACCAATTGAACAAAAAATGAGTACACTTTATGAAAATAGCAAAAAAGCAACAGCTGTTTCTTAAAAAATTCCTTCAAAAACCCCACTTATCGTACTTTAGCGATAAGTGGGGTTTTTATGCTTTTCTGCAAAAAAATTAAAAATGTGATATAATTAAAAAGATTTTTTGATACTAAAATACCTTAGGAGGCAACTATGTCAACCTTTACAACAAATACACAAAAGAAAAAAATACGTTTCAATGCCAAACGCTTTTTTTTAATGCTTTTCTTAATTATAAGCTTAATAGGTATAACCGTATTTTCCGTTACTTACTTTACCTTTAAGGGTTATTTAGATACTTGGGATCCTAATAACTATCAATATGAACTATCAACTAATTTTTACGATATTAAGGGTCAACCTTTAACTCTACTCCACGGAGTAGAGAATAGGACTGTAGTAGAATTTAAGCAGATTCCCAATGACTTAAAAGATGCCTTTATTTCTACTGAGGATCCTGATTTTTATCATCATTACGGAATAAGCCCTAAAGCATTTTTGCGTGCAGGTTTTAGCATTATCAAAAATGGTCGTATCACCCAAGGTGGTAGTACTATAACTATGCAGCTTGTAAAAAATGCTTACATTGACCCAGATGCTAGAACTGCTAAATCCTTCAGGAGAAAAATATCTGAGATTTTTCTGGCTTTAGAGATGGAGCGCCGATATACAAAAGATGAAATTTTCGAAATGTACTTGAATGTTATTCCATTTGGCCGTGGTGCATACGGCGTTCAAGCTGCAGCAGAAACTTATTTTGGCAAAGATGTTAAAGACTTAAATTTGGCAGAATGTGCGTTAATTGCCGGACTTACGCAGAGCCCTTCAAACTATGATCCATATAAAAATATGGATGCAGCTTTAGGCCGCCGTTCAATGGTTCTATCTAATATGGTTAAAGCTGGATCTATCAGCGAGGCTGAATCAGCAAAGGCTAAGAATTCTATAATTGTCCTAGCTAATAAAGAAAATTCTAGCGCAAATAAAAATGATACAAACTATTTCATTGATGCTGCCATCGATGAGACAGAAACTATTTTAGAGGGTTTAGATCTCTCAACTGGGCTTGTATACACAGGTGGTTTGAAAATTTATACAACTGAGGATCCACTTATTCAAGCAAAAATTAATGAAGTATTTGCAGACCCTGCTAATTTTCCGGAGGATATAGGTGGAATACCAGTTCAATCAGCGTTTATAATCCTCAATCATAAAACTGGTGGTATTGCTGGCTTAATGGGTGGTAGAACATATGAAACAAAGCGTGGTTTAAATAGAGCTACGCAAATGCTTCGTCAGCCAGGATCTACAATTAAGCCTCTAGTTAGCTATGGACCCGCCTTAGAAAAAGGATATGGTCCAGCGTCTATTTTTATCGATGCTCCCGTTTCTTTTGGAAAATACAAACCAAATAACATGAATGGGAATTTTGGCGGACTCACAGATATGAGAACCGCCATTCAAAACTCTATTAATATCCCTGCAGTGCAATGCTTGAATACAATTGGCATTGAAGCAGGTTGGAATTTTGGTAAAGCTCTTGGTCTTCCACTTTTAGCTGAAGATAAGGGTTTGGGATTAGCACTAGGCGGACTAACAAAAGGTGTAGCTCCTATAAATATGGCTGGAGCATATGGAGCCTTTGCTAATGGTGGAGTCTATATCGAGCCTCATATAATTACAAAAATCCTTGATCAAAACAATAAAATTATTTATTTAGCAAAACAAGCACCAGTTGAGGTTATGTCACCTCAAACCTCGTATCTCATGACGAGCATGCTTAAAACAGTAGTAGATAATGGTACAGGAACAAAAGCAAAAATGAAATGGCCCGTAGCAGGAAAAACTGGCACTACACAATTACCTGATTTAGCAAGCTTTAATGGAAAAAAAGGTAATACAGACGCATGGTTTGCAGGTTACACAACAGAATATACTGGTATTACTTGGATGGGATTTGATCGTACAGATCCAGATCACTATATGAAAATGATTTATGGAGGAAAATATCCCGCTCTTATTTGGAAGCAGGTTATGCAAACAGCAATGGCTGATTTTCCAGTCAAAAATTTTGCTACACCAAAAAATATTGAAAAGATTTCCATTGATAAAAAAACAGGCACTCTACCCTCCGAGCTTACTCCTATTGACTATCAAGGCTTAGAACTCTTTAATAGCAACGATAAGCCTAGCGAAACTTCTTCACTTTGGGTGCTAACTGCAATTTGTCTTGATAGTAAGCAATTGGCTACGATCAATTGCCCAAATGTAGTTGCCAAGGTGAAAATTAAACTTGCAGGTAATGAAATATTAGCTAATACTAAAGATAGAGATCTTTTAGCTCCTGCAAATGCTTGTCCGCTTCATGTAGGTGCTTTACTTGATTCTGGTACAACAATTGGAGCAATTTCTGGAGGTGCCACCGAAGTAGGAACGACACCTGGAACTATCACTGATCCACCTAGCACCACCAATGGACCAATTGATCCACCAACAAATGGAACCCTTGTAAGACCAACTCTTAGTGGCACAATTATAAGCAATACTGTCAACTTAAGCTGGAATAGCAGTGGTAATAACATAACTTATAGTTTAGAGCGTTGGAGCAATAGCAATCCAGCCAGGCAAAACATAACCGTAACTAAAGAGCTTACTTTTGCAGATGTTTTAGCTAGCCCTGGAGTTTATTATTACAAGGTAACCGCCATTGATCAGTCTACTAATAATAGTTTAACTTCCAACACATTTAGCGTAACAATGCAATAATAATAATTCGTTTTTTTTTGCACAAACACCTGCAGCTAGTTAAAGTTAGCTGCAGGTGTTTGTCTTTCCTATTTACCCAAAATGGCAGAGCCTCACCGTTGACACTAAAAAAAACAAATGTTAAAATGTAGTAGTTCTGCTGAAGTAGCTCAGATGGTAGAGCAGCTGATTCGTAATTACGGCGAAGTGAATATTCCGCTAAACCTAGTTATATCAACACTTTCAGGCTATTACAAGAGCATATGATTAAGGTGAGATTTCAATAGATTAACACTTTTGATTAACACTAATTTAGGGGTGTTAATATGGCTGTTAAAAGAAAATTAAATAAACGAACCAACGCAAGAATTCCACTCTCTGATCTATTTGAAGATTTCGTCCAAGAAAAAAAAGCACATAATCTTTCCCCCTCTAGTATTCGTTCATATCGACAATCATTTGAAAAATTCACTAAATTCACTAACACAACAACAAAAGATATTTCACAACGCACAATTTTCGTATGGATTTCTGCACTTATGCAAAAAGAAACAAAAGTTACAACCATAAATCATTACCTCAGAGGTATTCGAGCTTTTTTTTATTGGTGTATGAATAATAGCTACATTGAACCGTTTAAAATTTCTCAACTAAAATGTCAAGAAACTATCAAAGAAACCTATACCATCGATGAACAAAAGCGACTAATTGAAAAACCTCGCAGTAACGCAACTTTTGTTGAATGGCGCACATGGGCAGTGATTAATTGGATATTAGCAACAGGAAATCGAGCATCAACAATAATTAATATTAGGATAAGTGATTTGAAATTCCCTCAACGTGAAATCATTTTACAACACACAAAGAATAAAAAAGTTCAAATAATTCCTATGTCCTCTGCCCTTGAAATCGTACTGAAGGAATATTTAAGGACTTGGAGAAACGGAGCATTAGAATCTTCCTTTCTCTTTTGTAACATTGGCGAAGAAAAGCTTACCTACAATGGATTGAGAATTGGTGTTGCTAAATATAATCATAGCCGAAGCGTTCTAAAAACTTCTATCCATGCTTTTAGACACACCTTTGCTAAGCATTGGATTCTTGCTACTGGTGATGTATTTAGATTACAAAAATTACTAGGACATAGCACTCTGGAAATGACCAGACGCTATGTTAATATGTTCGATGATGACTTAAAAGACAACTTTGACAACTATAATCCATTAGACAGGCTTAAAGCAGGAAAAAGCCGTAAACAAACAATTACAAAAAGCTAAAAAGAGGGTAACTGGTATGAAAGCCAGTTACCCATTTAGGTATTAAACAGTTTATCATTATTTATTTTGATAAAATAATTTTTTAATTACTTACCGGAAAGTCTAGTGTTCGATTTGAATTGGTTTGTAATTTATATGTTAAACTTAAATTTCCGCCATATGCATTTGCTTCATCGATGCTTTGAACTATGGCACTACAACCTGCTATCATAAGTAGAGCACAGCTTAGAAAACATAATACTATTTTAGCCTTTACCTTAAAGCACACCCTAAATATTAGCTAAGAAGACTAACATTTAGGGTGTGCTTTTCTATGCGTTTTTTCGAATTGCTTATGTGAAAATATAGCATTTTTATGTAATTTAAGAACAAAAATGAACCTTCACCTTGTGTCCTCACCTTTTTGTCTTATTTTCATAATTTATCTCTATTTCTTCATTAGATAACGTCTTCATTCGAAAATATTCTGCTACCAAAACCACAACTTCTTCTCAGACCTTTTTTCTTTTCTTATTTTTTTCACTCATCTATTCCACCTATTGTACTTATAAAATTATGCTTTCAACTTCTTTTTTAATTTACATATCAAAAGCAAAGGATCATTTAAGTATACTTGCATTTTTTCATATGATTCATACATTTCGTTCTCATATGCATCTTCTATTTTATTGCTAATTTCATTCTTCTCAAAATACACGCTTTGATTTTCTGCAGCACACAGTAATTCAAAGGTATTTGGCAATTTAATTGTTTCAAATTCATTTTGTTTATTTCTCTCAAATTCATATGCTAGCATAGCACGATATGTAGATTCATTTCTCCGTATAAAATCATTATCTGCAAGAAAAGAAAAATTCTTTTCAATTTCAGGGTCGTTTATAGTGATATAAAACTTTGCCCATTTATAATAGTTTAAGTTTTCTATAAGAGCTTTGTTATCATTTATAAACTTTACCATTATTGGATTCAATTCAATCCATTCTTCCTTTTTATCAAATGAAAAAAACAAAGCATTCATATCACTAAATAAGGCTCCTACAACATATCGTTTACATTTAGTTGTAATATTTTTGCACAAACGAATACGATCATTTTTTTCAATATTATGCCATGCCACATACTCATTATCAAGACTAATCATTGCATATTCATGTAAAATTTGTTCAAGAACACTTTTTTTAAGATTAATCGTTAAAGACTTTTGTCTAACCCCATATTTCAAAATAATATTCCATGAGATTTCTGTAAACCTGGAAAAAATAATATCGAAACTCAATTTTCCAATTGTACTTCTTAAACAACAACAATCAATAAGAGATTTAAAAAGCAAAAATTTATAGCTTGTTTCATTAATAGAATTGTTAGAAAATAACCAATTGATCGTTTTCCACATCTCTTCTTTTGATAAAGGTCTCTTTTCAAAACTTCCCTCATTTAAATCGTATCCCATATCTATAACCCTTTCTGCGTTCTTAGTAATTTAATCATAAGCTCTGGGTCATCTAAATGTTCCTTAAGATTATTATCATTTGAACTATCTCTAGTTTTTACTACATCCGGTAATAGCAGGATTTGCTCATTTTTCTGTTCATTTTCCTTTGCAAGCAGTGCCATTTCTTCTGCTTCAAACAACATTTCAAGCGTATTTGCTTTTTCAGACTTTATAAATCTTAAGGTATCCATTATTGATGAATACTCAAAAGTAATTATATTATTAATTTTCTTTTCAAATGATTCATAATGCATCTCTCTTGCACGTTCTAGATTTATGTGGTAAATTTTTTCAATATCTGAAAGTATATCCAGATAGGAAAAATTCACACCTCTTCTTAACATAATTTTCAAATCATAATCTTGAAGACATGATTCTTCATATTCAATCACTTCTAATAATGCTCTGTAGAAAGGAATAAATTCATCTGTATTAGGTAAATATGTCAATCTTTGAATTATTTCATCCAATTCAGTATCCGTTTGAATTGCATAAGATAATGAGCAATTTTTAAAGATATCTGTATTATACAATCTGCATCCAATATAAAATCCTTCATTCGTTTTAAACAAAAATATGTTGAATTCTTCCGTTGCTTTATTAATAACTTTCATCAAAAACAAGCAACTTCTTATAGCATCACTAAATTGACATAAGTCAGCTGCAATGATTTTCGTTGCAATTGTTCCTTTGTTTGTTCTTCTATTAATATCATTATAAATGAATACTGAACCAACACGCTCAATAAACGAACGTTCATCAGAACAATATATTTCCTGATCGTTACAATATAGGAATATATATCTTTCAAGGTCTTCAATATGGCATTCTTCTTGAAACTCAATTAACCCCATATTGCTCAATAGATTTGATATCTCTTCTAATGTAAAATCAATTTTTTCTGATAGTATTTCATCAGTGATGGTTGTCCATTTTTCTAATATATTTTCCATAATCACCATTACTTATTAATATATTTGTCAATTCCTTCTTTTAATGCGTCTCCATTTTGTTCTTCATCAAAATGCCTTACATAATCAAATAATTGTTTTAAGTAACCATCCTCATCAAAACATTGATCTACAAATTCTTCATGTAACACTTCTAATCCACCCAAAAAATAAGAATTGTAAATTTTCATATTGTTGCTAATAAAATGCTTTTCTTCCTCTGTATTCTCCGAAAATGCGAATGCTCTAAAAACCCTTTTATCTAATTCTGGTTCTGATTCCTTGTCAAGTAGCATAAGTGTTTGATATACAAATTTAAGCTGAAGACGCCTATCTTTAAAAATTGCCGATAGCATACCAGCATCTCCATCAACGCTATTATCAATAACACCTTTTCTATTATATTGATATCCAATTATTGGGCAAAGTACATATGCATCAATATAAGCGTTGAATATTTTGAAATTTTTATGCTGATCTCTATCTGGAACATTTCCAGCTAACTCACATAGATCTTTCCAATAATTGGCATGTTTACCTGTTATTCTATAATCATTATCAAACATAAGAACCCTCCTTATCTAAAATGTGTAGACGTCTCAATTTCTTTACCATCCGCATCTCTATCTTTTTCTATTTTGTAACTCTTTCCAACATACCTATTTAGATTATTTGAAGCATATTCCCAATCCTTTTGCATAACAGCCATAATTATTTGATTGGCGGTTTGTGGTAATATTTTACAGATATTATCAATATGTATTTCATCTACATTAGAAAACGGAGCATCCATTACTAGCGGATAAGCTTGTCCCAATTTCATATCATCATCGTCAAGAATTTTATCTTTTGCCATAGAAACAAGACTTGCTATAAAGGCAAAACTCTTTACAGCCTTTAATCCGTCGGATTCTTCAGTTGTAACATCACTGTATCGAACTCGATATTTTTCATCAATCGAAATTGTTCTCATTCCATGATACATTTTTTTAAAGTTTTTATTTACTCTTATCTGTAACTGATCTCTGACAATTTTTTCTTTTCCATTATAGGTTTCAAGAAGCCATTCATATACTTTTTGTGAATAAGAAATAAATCCTGCGACCCTAGAATTTCTTGTACTGCTTTTTGCATATTTGTCAATTGCAGATTCACAGTTCTTAATGTTTGTGTCACATCCACCAATGCTAGCAACACAGGTTTCATAATCTTGTTTTGCTTCCATATATTTAGTATTTGCATCTTTTCTATCTAACTCTATTTTATTTGCATCCGTATCATCCAGTATTAATTCTGATTGTTCTGCAAGAGCTTCATTTAACTCACCAATAGTTCGAAATCCATATCGTATACTTTTATACTTTTCCTCCATATTAGCATTAAAATCTTCTGTTCCTGCTAGATATCCTTCAGCCTTTGCTTTATATGTTTGAACAGCTGAACCAATATATTCTGGAGGTAAAATTCTTCTTTCTTCCATAACTTTATTATACGGAATAGTACACTTATCTAATTTTGTTCCACAAATACAATGGCCTCTATTTACAAGAAAATCAATTGCTCCTTGTTCCATATCTGGCACACATTGAACATTTTTATCTGTTCCTTGAAGTGAATCAAGCATCTTTAATGCTTCATTTATTGCTGGCATACCAAAATATGCAAATGATCTGTATTGTGGATTACTAAAATAATTAATAAAATCTTTTTTTCCATGTTCAGATTTTATTTTTTCAGAATGCAGTGTTGATTCTATCCTATCACGCTCTTTCTTAGCTTGTTTAACTTGCTCAATATTACTTTTGGCTAACTGTGCATTAAATTCTGCTTCCTTAGCTTTCCAATATTCCATCTGTTTTTCAGTATTATCTTTTTCTTTCAAAATTAGTTCCTTCTTTTTCATATATGTTTCTAAACTATCCTTTGCTTTTTGAGCGTTGGCATCTCCAGATGTATCTATACTGTTTTCAAAACTTTTTACAACTTTTGACAAATGTGTACCAGCATTTTCAAGAACGTCCAGTCTCATCAAACCTCTTACCGCTTTGGATAAATCAGTTCTGTTTGCAATTCCTGAAATACGTTCACCACCGAAAAAGAAATAATCAGATAAATCTTTTGGCAGCACACGATCCATTGATTCACTTATGTTAGATTGATCTATTGGAGTTTTGGTTTGTCCATCGCTTTGCAAATACTCTAAAGATAATGTTTCTTCTGGTTTTTTATTTAAATTAACAATCCTCTTGTCTCCATCTAAGGTTCTTTCATTACATATATATTTGAATAATCGTTTAATTGTATATACTTTATCATCATGTGTAAATGTAACTGCTATCCAAGAATCCTGTGATTCTCTAATCTGCATATTATTTCGAACTTCATTATTTAATAAAATCGAATCTTCAAATCCGATTTTTCCATAAAGACACCATTCAAAGGCTCTAACAATTGTAGTTTTTCCAGAAGTATTTACACCTATCAAGACAGTTACATTTTTTTCAGGGTCAGTAGAAAATTCAACTTCTTGATAACCAATAAACTGTCTGAAATTATACATTTCTAATTTATTAATAATCATTTCTTTTCTACCTCCTTAATAATCATACCTTTGATTTTTTCTTCCATTGCTGGATTTGACTCTTTTTTTACGATATTATCTGTTTCCATCTCAAGAATACGCAATATAATTGTAGCCAATTTCTTTTCATCAAAATTCTGTTCCATTAATATCCCCCTCTGAATCGTCCCTTGATATTCTATATGCACTTTCTATATCATTTATCAACTCATCCGCTTCTCTAGAATTTAAAGAAATATCTCCAAATTCCCTTATTCTATAAAGTTCTCTCTTTGCCAGTGCCCTTTCGCAATTATAATCAGCACTAAATTCATTTGCTTCATCTAGCGGTTTAACTAAAGTAACAAAATCATAAATAACTGCAAATGGCTTATCTTTTGCTAGTCTTAGCACCCTACCTCTACGCTGAATATATTCCTTTGGGTTAGTTGTACTTGCTAAAATAATTGCGGTCTTAATACTTGGAATATTTACACCCTCATCCAAACATTTTATTGCTATAATTGCTTGATATGGATCTGATATTGCAAATTTTCTTTTTATTAATTCTCTTTGTACCGCAGTTTCATAAGATGTAAAGTGCGTAACTTTCATACCAAGCTCATTTCCTAAAATTTTGGATACAGCAACAATTTGTCTTTCTCCATCTTCATCTCGAATAGCTTCTTCGTCATCAGATTCAAAATCTCTAACTCGTGTCGCTCCACAATACACAAGAATGTGTGTATCATTCTTATACCGATTCATTAATCGCCTTAGTTCAGAAAGTTTACTCTTTGCACCTGCTACAATTCTTGCTCGTTGTAACAAAAGCATTTTACCTCTTTCCGTAATCTTAACCTTCCCTTTTTTATCTGCATGAAATTCCTTTGAAATTATATATGAGATGTCCTTATAGCTTTCAATCTCATCTTCATCGAGATAAACAACTATCGGGTAATAATAATATGGTGTAAGTTTTCCTTCATCAATTGCTCGTTTCAAATCATATTCAATACATTTTTTTCCAAAATATTGTTTTAAACAATCCGTTCCTTCTTGATCCCCATGTCTATCAAGTGTTGCAGAAAGTGCTAATCTATATTCAATTGAAGGATATAATTTGTTTCGTAATGTTGTAGAACCAAAATTATGTGCTTCATCAACAAGCAGTAACGTATCCTTGCCCAGATTACTCATTTGTTGTGTCACAAATTTTGATGAATAGGTAGCATTTGTTGTAACAAAACAAAGTGTATCGATTACTCCAATAGAATAATCAAATATATCGTCTTCAAGTTTCTTTTTCCAATTCTTTTGTTTTGAAGCAGAATATCCAATAATAGGATTTAAATTAAAAAATTCAATATCTTCAACCCATTGCTCAACTAAATGCTGGTAAGGACATACAATTATAATTGCTAATCTTCCTTTATCTTCATATAATCTTGCCGCCGCACCCAAACCAGCATAAGTTTTACCAGTACCTGTCGCCATATCAAATATACCTATATACCCTTGTTCTCCCCACTTATCAATCGCATCCTTCTGGTAATCTCTTAATTCAAAACCTTTCGGAATATGCGGTATACCTCTTTTTAGTTTTATTTCTTCATCTTCTTCATCTTCTTCATCTATATTGTAATTAACTTCCTCTTTTCTGTTGAATTTTATTCGATCTTTAATTACATCAGGAAATTCAATTATTTCTAGGTTTTCAACATTGTTATTCCATAACAAGTCAAAATCCTCCTGCATCTCCTCAGCATATTTTTTTGATTCTTCCCATGACGTAAATACAACTATTGACTCATAATTGTTATAAAAAGCATTTATTGTTTCGTTAAGTGAACCTGTGAATACAATTTTATTTCCTTCCCTATCTTTTACAATTCCAACTTTTTCATGATACATCCCAGTGATCTTATTGGGAGGTGTAAATGCAACCTTAATTTCAAGATATCCATCTTCGATTAAGTGAGCTAATAGATTCAATCGCTCTTCCTGAAAATAATTTTCCGGCTCCTTATATTCTCTTAACAAAGCATCTTCAATTATTTTTTTTTTCTCATATCCTTTACCAATAGCCTCTACATCTTCTTTGCTTAAATATGGTGAAACTATAAACTGTATCTTACCGCCATTCTTTACAATACCCGATAACCCTTTTGACAATTCAATCAATGCAGTTGAAGAAAAAAAACCAACAGACCTTTGATATAAAATAGCCTCTTGTAATATAGGTGTATAGAATTCTTTAACTATATTGTTTTTATACGTTTTGTAATGCTTAAGTAATGACAATTCTGTCAGTGACATCCTATCACCTCCTCTGCAAATACTAACTTATTATTTGAAATTCCATTCCTTTGAGTATAGCTAAAATATCGCTATTATCTGTTTGTACACTAATTCCACAATATGCTTTATCAGTAACTGGAGTCGGAACTATTTTACATTCAATACCTTTTTCTTTTAATCTTTCTTCCGCCTCAAACACATAGCTTGTACTATAAAAAACTACGTACACTAATAATCACCTACACTTTTTAGTACTTTTATCAAAGTATCTATTTCTTCTTTTTTATTACTCCAACTGATACTAATTCTAACTATACCTTTTTCTTTTGTACCAAGTGCTTCATGTGCTAATACTGCACAATGAATCCCACCTCTAGTACATATGATATTTTCATCAAGCAACTGAACTATCTCATTAGACTTATGCCCTGAAATATTAATTCCAACCGTTCCGACTCTTTCATATTCTTTGTCATAAATAACAACATTAGGTATTTTTCCGATTTCTTCTAATAAATAGTCTGTAAGTTCCTTTTCATGACAATTTAAGCTCTCCCAATTCTGAACAATCCACTCCAATGAGGCATTTAGCGACCAAATTGCTGGCATGTTTAATGTTCCCGCTTCATATGCTTCCGGAAATACTTTTGGATTTACATATGAATCTCCAAAAACCCCTGTTCCGCCCTGTATCAATGGCTTCCAGTTTGGTTTATCACTGCATACCAAGCCACCTACACCTGGTAAAGAAAGCAAATCTTTATGCCCTGTAAAAGCAATATAGTCTAATTTATCATCACTCATAGATAAATGAATTTTTCCTGCTCCTTGAGAAGAATCTACAAATGTACAAATGCCTTTTCCCTTCATATATCTTATTAATTCTGAGCGATAAATTTCTCGTCCTGTCAAATTACTAGCAAGAGTAGTTACGAACAGAACAGTATTTTTATTTACATACTTGTCATACAACACATCTTCTGAAAGCAATAAATCATCACGGCTAATTATAGAATAATCTATCATGCCTATTTCCTTAAGTGCATGAAGTGGTCTTAATACTGCGTTATGTTCATAGCAACTAATGATAACATGGTCTCCTTGTTTCAAATATCCATTAAAGAACATATTAATTGCTTCCGTGGAGTTTTTTGTGAAAATCACATTAGCTTCATTAAGCCCGAAATATTTTGCTACTGAGCATCTTGTTTTATACAACATTCTTGAAGCCTCTATCCCCAGCTGATAACTTCCTCTTCCCGGACTTACTCCTACTTCTCTGATATAGTACTCAAATGCTTTATATACTTCCTCAGGCTTATTTTTAGTTGTCGCTGCGTTATCCAAGTAAATCACTGATTTCCCTTCTTTCCCGATACTTTGTCACAGATAATGCAACCATTATAGAACTTTGCAATACATTTTTTACAATGCTGACACTTTGTTTCATCTATCTTGTATTCTCCATGAATAGTATCAATTGCACCATATGGACACACCGAATCACAAGCTGAACACCTAATACAAAACTGATACTTTCTCATTTGACATTTGATTCTATTTACTAAATTAGCCACATCAATTCTATCTTCCGGTAACACTTTAATAACATTCGTTCCATATGTGATAACTAGTTCAAAGCACTTTCTATATTCTCCTGATTTATCAATATCGTATACTTGAATATATGTTGCGTCCTTTTTTTCGACTATTTTCAAATCACCAAATGGTTTAAGTAATTCCAGGACATCCTTATTTAATTTTTTGTCAATTATAATGTTTCTAGCCGTATCCGACAGGTTACATGCCGTATCCATAATAGTAACATTCTTTACTTTTAGTCCACTCGCACCCCTTCTTGTTTTCCATCTTCCTTCTTCATAATAATCATCTAGATCAGTTTTTCCTGTTTTTCTTGCAAAGTCATACACCATATCTTTCCATCTCTGCATATCATCAGGATAATAAATTTCTGTTAACATCATCGACCAATCCGAATTATTAGGACAACACCAACATCCTACTCTTTTGTATCCATATTGGTAGCAATCATTTATAAAAAGGTTCTTATATAATATATAAAGCCACACATCATAATCAGCCCATTCTATGATAGGCATCGCATTAATCTGTGATGATATCTTGGAATGCTCTTGTGTTTTTTCATATTTACTTCTAGCTGCAGATTCACTATGTCTTATTCCTAAAAATGACAAACTATTTCCTGTCAAGTTTTCTAATTCTTTATTTATACTACTTGTCTTAAAAATCGTACAACACCAACGTTCATGCTGACTTGGCGGGCCAAAAACTTTACATAACTTAAAAAAGTCATTTTCAGTCTCACTCGGTATCATCGGAACCATCGGATTTTCTTTTTTAAATTTATGTTCCACATACTCATAGGTATTCTTAAACTCGAGAGTTGTATCCCCAAAGAAATGAACAACTGTATTGTCTTGAAGTGCATCTCTCACAATTCGACTTACTACTGTTGAGTCTTTCCCTCCTGAAAAAGATATGGTAGGAATATATTTATTTGTTTCATACTCACCTGTTGTATATTTTGTATATGTATCTACTACATACTTTTCAGTCTTATATACCAATCCTTTTATATAAGCTTCATTTGCTTTTACAACCCCTATATATGCACAATAATCACGTTCAACCTCTATATTACTTCGTAACTCTTCCGCATATTCTAGGTGTTCTTTATTCTTATACCATTCCACATATGATATCTTTTGTACTTCTCCATCGAATAAATATCTACAGGAACCAAAATACCACATTTTTTTTTCAGTCAAGTCTTTACCTATAATCTTACTAAGTAATTTACGTTCTTGAATAAACACAGGATTACATATTGAGCCTTCTGACATTTTTTTAAGTTTTCCATTGCAAGAAAGTTCGTGTGCCTTTTTATCAAACACTGGCTCCTTGCAACTACTGCACCAGTAGATCATTTTATATCTCCATTCTTACATAATGTCTGAAAAAAGTTTCGCTAAAACCTGCATTTTTTCTTCGTAGCTTATTGACTCACCAAAATTATCAATAGTCGCCTTCATCTTGTTAAACATCATTTGACTGGTTTCTGACAATTCCGTTTTATTAAACTGAGTAACCTTTTCTTCTTCATCACCTGCAATAATTGTAATCTTAATTTCATTACTACCTACAGTTTCTTGTACTACGTAATCATTAAGTTGTGTCTCCATCTTAGAGAATGCTTCATAAAAATCTTCAACCTTAGAGTCATTCCAGTATTCAATTTCAAATCCTGTAACAATCCTTCCTAATTCCTGAATAACTTTACTATCACTCATATTCAAATTCATATTGCCTAAATAATCAAGCATTGAACTCGTCTTATAATCAAAGGACTTAAATCTCTTTTCTTTCCAATCAGCCTCATAAACTCTATTTAACTCTTCGGTAATTGAAACATCTGTACCAATATAAAGTACTGTTCTTATAGCCCTTTCAAGTGTTTTCATCTGTAGATTAGTGACATTTTCCAATTCCAATGTAATAGTCTTAATCTGTAGTAGCAGTTCTTGCAAATCTTCATTCATATGTAGAAGTGTTTCGAAGAAAAACCTATTGTAATCCTTGTAAGTTATGCTCATTATTTCTCTGTAATGCTTAGCATTGTCCGATACGTATTTATTAGTAGTTCTTGCCGCTTTTGAAATCGCTACAAAATGTTTATTCATAGCTGCAAATAATTCTTTTAAACGATTCTTTGCAGATTTATCAATATACTTGCTAAAGATTTCTTCTAACCCACTAATATATTTCAACTGTTCACTAGTCCAATTACAAATATACAAGCTATAATCTTCTGGACTATCTAGTGCCTTAAGAAGTTCCTCTTCACAATAGTCATGTTCAGAACCATGAAAATATATTGAAATATTTTTATACTGTCTCAGTTCATACGCCAGCAAAATAGGAATATATCCATCTCTTAACCCATACGGTGGCTTCTTAAGTCTATCGTATAAATCAATCAATGCAACTTGACCCTGAATACACTTATTAAGATATTTCCTTATTTCTCGTCTTACTGGCTCGCCAGCATCTTCGCCCGTTGGTAACTTATTGATTGCTCCACCTGTATTATCTTCATAAATGCCATTTTTTGATAATACCGATCGCAATATAGTATGTTCAGGGGAATACAATGAACAATTTTTAAGGATATCATCATCATTCATAATATATGAAAGTGCTTTTCCTCTTGCTTGCCTAATTGCTCCTGAAATAACATTTTTATTTACCAAATCATTATTTACAATAATTGTATCAAAATAACTATTCAGCATAATTTCTGATGCTATCTCTGCTAAATCATTTCCGTTACTTACAACATACTCTCTGCCTCTTGAAACAACCGCAATCTCTTTATCACTAATATTTCTCCATTTCGAAATAATATCTGTAACTACACTTCTTTGCTCTACTAAATAAAGTGTAAGTTCTTTTTCTACTGTAGGATCATCTTGCATCAGCTCTTCTCGAAGCGAATAGAAATATTTCGTAGCTACATATCTTTTGATTTCATACAAAATATCGGTAGCATTTTGATTAACTACCAAAATTGAACGGTCTGGAATATTCTCAATATCTTCATATTCCTTTATTGCAAACTGTTTGTCTAAAATAAATGCCACAACACCATCATAATATTTGGGAAGAAAACGAACAAAGCCTTTCTTGTTAAAATCAACTTTTTGAGCAAATACAGGCAAAAAAATTCTGTTCATATGATATGTAAGATTGTATCCATGTGGATATATTACAAAATTTGCAAACTCTTCATTTAATATGGAAACAGCCATTTCATCTGTAACAGAAGCAATTCTTTCTTCTATCATCGTATCAAAATCATAAATACTACTATCCAAAAAATCATAATATCCATACTGTCGCATGAATTTTATTATCTTATGTTTTTCCAAATTATAAATTGCCGCTTCAACATACTTTTTATTATCATCAATTACACTAATAATAGTATTCATATCAGCTGCTATTGTACCCGAATCTCCAATGATATATATAACTGCAATTGCTTTAAGTATTCTAACCTCTAATACATTTTCCGGAGTATTTCCCAACTTATTAAGTGCAACTTGATATTTTTTATATATATCTTTTGCTTCACCACTTCTGTAGGAACAGATATTTTCTTCAAAATAATCATATATAGCATCGAGTCCTACGAAATGAAATTCATTTTTGCTCATTCTAGCTAACTGCACAAATAAAGAATTATCCTCATCGCTTGCAAGATATGTAAAAAATGTTCTTTCATTCTGCGCTACCTTTTTTGATAGTCTATCTAATGCATATAATGTAATTGGGTGCAACGGAAAACCTCCCTCAAAAGGATTGATTCCTTCTTCTTCAGGTGGCAATAAAAATCCCTTAAAATCATATGCCTGATTATAAATTTCATTTAACTCACTCTGATACTTTTTTTTGAAATCATTCCAAAACTTTGTCTTAGGAATAATATGTGGTATTAATGATAAGCATTGATCATATTTTATATTGATTGAAGTTGATTTGAATCTACCTTCGATTTTTTTCCACTCATCACTTAATGTTTTTTTCATCATATTTGTATAAAGTGATAACTGCTTATGCGAAACCAATACTAAATAATCATCAAAGTCTGAATGATCACAAAACTCTGCCAAATCCTGGACATCCTTAACACGAATGTTTTCACCAGAATCTTCAATATATCTACCAAACTCATCAAAAACAAAAACAATGCCCCTGTAATTATCCTTTATTGTGTTGTTAGCTAATGTAATGTTATCTATCAAATTACCCGCTTCACTTACAAACTCTGCACCATACGTCATTGCTTTAAAAATCAAACCAAATGGTTTCTCACTAGAAGAATTGTAACTTTCTAACCCACGACACAAATCATCTAACTCTACTCCATTTGTATTACAAATCACTTCGAGTTTTTTCGCAGACTCCTCTCCATCTTTCCATTTATTAATAAGTTTTAATGCATCATCAAAATAACTGTTAAAACATAGACTAATATTATTACGCTCCAACTCCTTTTTAAGGGAGAACGTGATACACTTATCAAACTCATTGAAGTTTGCATAAATAGGAACTACCAGATAAGGCTTTTCCTCCTCAACAAATCTTTTGATTACTGTTGCTAACTCCTTATCATACTTTGATATAGCTTTTAAAAAATCAACTAATCCTTTACCATTTGTGTTTATATGTCCTAAAAGATCACTAATCACAGTTAGTAAGTGTGATTTTCCGGTTCCATACGAACCATATAAAATTCTAGAATGCACATCAGCATTTTGATTTATTATTCTGAGTAGATATTCTCGAAGAATCTCTGTTGTTGTTATATTAGGAATAAAATCCGCTAATTTTTCTTCATCCTTCATATCAAAACAAATATTTGCTGAATACTTATATTGCTTTTTCTTTGTTACTAAATTTGTATAGCTCATATTTATCATTCCTTATAAGTATAATATTTTTTTATTAATCTATCATAATCATACCCATTAAACTCAATAAATCTATTCCCGAAGTTGTTGTTTAAATTGATGTATTTTTTATTCTCCGCTTCCATCAACAGCTCAAGCAATTTTGAATACTTCATACTAAAGTATTTACCAATTTGCTTTTTCTCTTCCATTAATTTATCAATATTAACCTGGTTTCCATTTTGACTATCTTCTAGATTGTCCATAGCAATTGAATAAACTAATATTTCCAATGGCATTTCATTTACATTTAATTGTCTTTTCTCTATAGTAGTTTTATCCTTCATTTGGAGAATCATTAACGGAGCAAGGAACGGATATGTATCCTCATCCATAATGTTATTCTTATCAAATTTTCTATCTCCGATATAAGTATTCTTCAAGCAATTAAATTCTTTTTCTACAGCATCCTTCTTGACATTCATACCATTTACAGCTAAATAAGCATGCAATCCTTCTACAAATGATTCTTTACTAAAAGTATTTGTTGACCACACATTAAAAATCCAGTACCACGCAGTAGCATTTTCTTCATTTAATGCAAGATTTCTGTGCATTAGTAGCAATGAGCCTTGCCTTTGAAAATATAAATCATATTGTCTAATATATTCATATATTGTTTTTGGAACTAATCTAATCCCTACTTGTGTTTTTTCTTCTACAGTTAATTGCATCGCATCTGACCAATATCGTAAAGCTTTTATCATGATTCTTCCCAACCCAATATTATCTATAGCCTGCTGTTCATGAATCGGAGTGAAAATCATATCATTCTCTTCTACCGCCTGAATTATCTTAGTTCCCCATCCACTTCTCATATAAAAACTTCCATGCTTATTTACTACCATTCTTTTGTATCCTTCCTATCATTTGGTATAATCCGATATTCTTTCAATCACATTACCAATATCTCAAAACTTCTGCATAAAAAATCATATATAAAAGTATATGCAACACGTTGGGTCTTGTATATACTCATATATACATATTTGTCATAACAACCCATTTTTCTGACTGAAGATTGAAAAAATAGTTGGGATGTTGGTTTGTTGGCTAGAAATTTAGCTAAGATTTGCTTTGTTATGTTTAGTGAAGCTGGATAGCAAACCCATCCCTTTACAATTGATGATTGGCGGAAACTTTTTCTAACATTTTTTGCATTTCTGCTACTAGGTCGACTGGCGCGAGGATTTTTACTTTATCACCAAACTGGAAGAGCCAACCGAGAAAGGCTGAACTGCTAGCTACTTCTACACAAACAGAGAAGTGGTCTCCCTCGCTTTTACAAATCTGCACTTCTTCCCCAAAGCGATCTATTACTACATTGATGAGTTCTTTATGAAACTGCAAATGTACTTTGACACATTCTCCGTTGAACATGCTAAAGAGCTGTTTGGAATATTTGGCGATGTTAAATTCTTTATCTCCGTTCACTTCTTTGATACTGATTCGTGGTTCTTCTAAGAGCTTGAGCTCTGTCATGCGGTCTACTCGAAAATGAGTGAGTGTCTTTTCATGCTTGGCATAATAGGCTACTAGGTAGTAGTTATCATCTACCCAAGATAAGGCATATGGGCTAACAAGATATGCTTCGCCATTTCTGCGATACTGTTTCTTTTTCTCTACTGTATATTCAAAATACTTAAAGGATACTTGTTTATTTTGTGCTATGGCATTATGCAATTTATCTATGCTATAGTAGATTTTTTCATTTATGGCTTTTACTCTGTCTGATACAAAGACTTGTCTTTGCAGGAGCTTGGCAAGATTCCAGCTGGTGAGATTTTCTAGTTTTTTTATTAGGGTACTGCTCTTTTTCTTGGTGATAAATTTGGAGGATTGCACTGCGTCTACTAGCAGCTTTAATTCTGGCAGCTCAAAATCACGAGTACCGATGTAATAATTAAAGCTTTTTGTTTTTTTGAGAATTATATCTAGTCCGAATTCCTTTAGGAGTTCCATATCCTTGTAGATTGACTTTCTTTCTGCACTGATGTCATATTTTTTTAGCTCCTCGATAAGGGCATTAAGTGATAAAGTGTTTTCTTCATCTGTCTGCTCTATCAAGATTTTCATTAGGTAAAGCAGCTTTAACTTTGGATTGGGATTTCCGGCCATGTGATTACTCCTTTGCAAAATTTTCACTATTAATTCCACCATACATTTAGCTAATCCTTAAATAGATAATCTATTAATTTGACTCTTCTTTTCTTCCATCCATCTGTGGCATTTTTATCACTCTCATTGTATCACAATACCCTTGCCATTATTAGTACAGTATCTGCTTTTCTGTAATTTTTTTAAGAGCATGTTATTTTCTTTATACTTACTCAATATCTTGTGCTGCAAATCCATTTAATTTTAGATATAATTAGCATAAGTATTGCTTTTTCGTATATTTATATTTTATTTTTTAATAGTTTTCTTTGATATGCAACCAATGGCTTTGGAGACCACTACTCTACAATTGAGTTGCATCTCCGACCTACGGATTAGAAGTCCGTTGCTCTATCCTAATATTCAATTTTTCTTTCTATCATAAATCATCAAGCAATATGCCATCTTTTAGCATCTAATAAATTTAGCTTCGATAATCTGCAAAATCGGTTTACTTTTATTATTTACAGTGACGTAAAGTAACTTAGCACATTAGAAAAAAAATAAAAATATTAAAAAAATGTAAAATACTCCCCCCTATTAACTATCAGTTTTTTTAGAATGAAATTTTAAGCAGTCTAAACTGATTTCCGAAATAGCATTAAACTGGCATCTTGAAAACCTCTAGCTACAAAGTATATCCATATGTTAGTTTAATTTGTATCACATACTTTTTTCGGGAGGTTTTTTTATTTTAATATGAGGGAGTAATAACTCACTTTTTAGTGCCACAGTTTTCTTGGATAAATACTCGCTGTGTTAGAATAGATCAATATATTATGGACTCGTTATTTGACTCTGTAATGCTATAGAATAAGCAGAGGTAAGTATACCTACAAAACTGATAACACGAACTCACCTAGCCACACCAGACGTTAAATAAGCCCATAATCTAGGGTAAGCTGTGAATATTATGAGAGTAATAAAAGAAGCTGATTGAAAAGAAAAGTGTATAGTTAGCTTCGGTTGTGATAACTAGTATAATTCGAATACTTAAATTAATAGTATATTGTTATATATTTATAGTATTTATATCAATTATATAGTGGTATGTTTTATAGTGATTGTTAGTATTAATAAATTTGTACTTAAAAAAGATACGATTAAGATCAAAAGATTTAAGATCAAAAGACTTAAGGTCAAGAGAACAGATTCTAGTAGCTACGCTCCTAGAATCTTTGGTGATCCGTAGAGTGTGCTACTAGCGTAGCACACGGATCCCCAACAATATGTTTAAGTATATTAATGAAAATGGTGACCACACTTATAAATCTTTCATCCAACTGATTTTTTTACACTCATTAAGCTTTATTCTCTAAGAGTTTAAGGCGAAGTGTATTGTATATAGGAGTATTTACACTTCGCCTTAATACTAGATTTAGTATTTTTCAATAATAATCTTATCGCAAGACAATCTTAGATATGCTATCGTTTTTATTGCCACACCGAATCAATTTATACTCCAGAGAGTTATTAATTAAACTCCCCAAATTAGCATATGCAATATTTCTAGTATTTATGATTCCTAATTTTGTTAACTCCATGAGTATACTTACTCTTTTATCCCCATCTAAGAGTACATCAATGATATTGTTTTTAATTAAATATTTTTTTATTTCCTCACTATACTCACTAGATTTTATTTTCATACCCAAACTGGCATAACTGATTAATCCAACTCCATATTCTACTCCCAGCAATTCAGCGAATGCATCTCTCGCATAGTATAATGTATCATCTTCATCTTCCCAAATACATGCATTATACTTGTTGTTCTCATTTTCAATAGCTTCTATACCCCTTTTTCTTAGTGAGTACATCTTGAGATTATTATTAAATGGACTAAATTTAATATATTCCCATTTCTTTTCAATTATGTCAATAAATTCCTTTATTGCTTTAACTAAATATAAATTCTTGGTATAATCAACAATTTTATTTTCACTATTTTCAATAATTAATTTTCCTAAATAATTATTAGCACTTTCTATTTCTGTTTTTTCACAATAATTATATTCTAGTTTATTAAGTGAATTATAGTTACTCTTTACATCATTTACAATATAAAGCGTGTCTATGCCTTTTCTCACCCTACCACCAATTTGAATTATTTGAGTCGCGAAGTGGCTTTCACAAATCACATATTTTATATCTTTATTTTTTATGTTTATTCCTTCTATTAATTTTGATGTCGTAATTAAGCATTTTATTTCATTTGGGATTTTTTCTTTTGCTTTTAAGTATTCCAATACATATTTCATCTTATCTTGCATTTCAGCGTTTAAGTGTTCTTTAGCCTTACTATCACTCATCACAACAGCAATTTCACTTTCATCGAATCCACATTTTTCTATCAGCATTGGCAGTAGTACTTTCGCAATCCCCTTTGCACTATTTGCAAAGTATATTATTCTATATTTCTTTTCAGCAGCAATTTTAAGCAAGTTAAAACTTGTATCATTAGATATTATAATATATTTTTTTGGTTTTACCTCAAAGCAGATTTTTTTGAAATCTAGTCTCTGGATATCTTTTTTATTATCTAAAAAATCCAAAATCTCAGCAGTCCCTGTCATTAATATAATCTTTTTTTTCTTTTTTTTCATTACTTCACGAAAAAATTCTATTATATAAAAAGGCGCATTCGAAAATGTAGCATCAGAATACAAAGAATGTGCTTCATCTAAAACAAAGTAGTCAAAATGTTCGATAACATTTTTTATTACCATTTCTGTTGCACTATTTCTAACAAGTTTCTCAATCATTGAATTTGTGCAAACAGCATGATTTTTCAAGCCCATTACAGAGCTTTGAAATTCATTATCCTTAAAAAGTGTTTCATCTACTTTCGCTCTTCTAGATGTTATTAAAAGAACTTTCCCATACTTAACTAATTCATTCTCTACCCAATGATTTTTCCCGCTTCCTACTCCGCTAGTAATACATATTGTCTTTTTATTGAAAAAAAATTTCAGATTACCCTTTTTTTCCATTTCAAAAGTAAGGGTTATCCGATTTTCTACATCCATTTCTTCACTTTCGATTATTTCACCGTCCATTTTTCACCATCCAATCATATTAAGAAATTTAAAAAATCATAACCACTTTAACCTTCGAATTTTTTTATATTACTTCAGTTTAAAATATCCTTTATATTATACACTATTTATACTATATAATTATTAATATATTATACTTTATTCTTATTTATTTTTAGTTTTATAACTTACAAGTATTGACACCAATATTGAGATGTAGTAGAATAGGCATATAGAGCGGTGTCATATCTTGGCATCATAAATACATGTAATATTAGGAGGGATTAATAGTGATTTATGGTTATGCAAGAGTATCAACTAAAGGACAAGCAAAAGACGGGAATAGTTTAGAGGCACAAGATAATCAGCTAAAAGAAAATGGTGCTCAAATTATTTATCATGATAGTTTTACTGGATCAAAATCAAATAGACCTGAACTAAGTAAGCTTTTTACCAGCTTACAGGCAGGAGATACGTTAATAGTTACCAAGCTTGATAGAATGGCTAGAAGTTTATCACAAGGTAGTCAATTAATTACTGAGTTAATTGGTAAAGGTGTCAAGGTAAACATACTTAATATTGGAATCATGGATAATACCCCCTCAAGCAGGCTAATAAGAAATATCTTCTTTTCATTTGCTGAATTTGAAAGAGATATGATTATTGAGCGTACTCAGGAAGGCAAAGCAATAGCAAAGCAAGCTTCTGATTTTAAAGAAGGTCGCCCAAAAATATATAATCCTAAACAACTTAATCACGCAATTCATTTACTTGAAGATAGGAGTTATAAACAAGTATCTGAAATGACAGGAATAAGTAAAAGTACGTTAATACGTGAAGTTAATAAAAGAAAAGCTATACAATAACGTGCTCAAATGGTATAAAAAAAGACTATCTAAAAAAGATAATCTGTTTTTGATATGCTGCTATCTATTGCTTTTTCCAACTTGAAAACGTATAATAACCAACGTGATCTAAAGTAGTAATCATATGCTCACCTTTTAAAAAATCATATGCTCTTGGAGTTTTTTATCCGTGGAAAAGCGGTAAGGACAAGCCAAAAATGGCAGAGCCTCACCGTTGACACTAAAAAAAACAAATGTTAGAATGTAGTAGTTCTGCTGAAGTAGCTCAGATGGTAGAGCAGCTGATTCGTAATCAGCAGGTCGTGGGTTCGATTCCCTTCTTCAGCTCCATAAAATATACACTATTAATGCAAAAAAACACTTGAAGAAAACGATTCAAGTGTTTTTTGCATCCTCATATAGTAATTTCATTTCATATTTTCTGAACAATCCCGTTCTAGTTTTAAGAGTAACTTTTTATTTTCTAATCCTCCCGCATAGCCAATAAGTTTTCCATTACTTCCTATGACACGATGACAAGGTATAAATATTGGTAATGGATTGCGATTGTTCGCCTGACCAATAGCTCGCATAGCTAAAGGATTTTCAAGTTTTTCAGCTATCTCCTTATAGCTTGTTGTTACACCGTATTGGATACTGCATAGTTCCTGCCAGACACGCTTTTGGAATTCTGTTCCTTTGGGCGCTAATGGTAGCGAAAAGGCTTTGAGTTTCCCAGAAAAATACTGTTTTAACTCTAGCCCTGCTCTTTTTAATATAGCCGTCTCTTTTAGAATTACATCTGCTTCAGTTTTTTCAGTTGGAAAATAAAGCCTAATTAACATATCCTGCTCTGAAACAATTCCTAGACTACCTAGTGGAGTGTCATAAAAAAAAATGTTTTTCATTATATTTCTCCTTAAGTTGCATAAAGTGCTACCCGTTATTTTAGAGTAGCACTTGTATTTTTGCTTATTGCCGATAATTTGGTGATTCCTTGGTAATTAGGATATCATGTGGGTGGCTTTCCACTAACCCAGAATTTGTAATGCGAATAAATTCTGCCTCATGCTGTAGAGTGGAAATATCTTTAGCTCCGCAATATCCCATTCCTGCTCTTAAACCACCAATTAGTTGGAAAATTGTTTCTGAAACTGCCCCTTTATAAGGAACTCTTCCCTCAATTCCTTCAGGTACTAGTTTTTTAGCATCCTCTTGGAAATAGCGGTCTTTACTACCATCCTTCATGGCTGCAATCGAACCCATCCCTCGATATACTTTAAAACTTCTACCTTGATAAATTTCAATATCTCCAGGGCTTTCCTCTGTTCCTGCAAGTAAGCTACCTAGCATTACAACAGATGCTCCTGCTGCAATAGCTTTTGTTAAATCTCCAGAGTGCTTAACACCGCCATCAGCAATTACTGGCACTCCATATTTTTCTGCAATTTGAGCACATTCATTGATAGCCGACATTTGTGGGACACCAATTCCTGCAATTACACGTGTTGTACAAATTGATCCTGGACCTATTCCTACCTTAATGCAATCTGCTCCAGCATTAATTAAGGCCTCTGTAGCTGCACCCGTAGCCACATTACCAGCAACCACAGCTAGATTTGGATAAGTTGTCTTAATCTCTCTAACCAAATCAAGTACCCCTTTAGAATGACCGTGTGCTGTATCAAGTACTACTACATCAACACTAGCTCTAACTAAAGCTTCTAATCGCAATAATGTATCTCTTCCTATGCTAATAGCTGCCGCACAACGTAATCGTCCTCGCTCATCTTTAGCAGCGTGAGGATATTGCCGTGTTTTTTCGATATCTTTAATAGTTATTAATCCGCAAAGTATGTTGTTTTTATCTACTAAAGGAAGTTTTTCAATTTTATGAATTTGTAAAATTTCTTTGGCTTCATCTAAAGTTGTACCCATAGGTGCAGTAACTAAATGCTCTCTTGTCATAACTTCTCTGATTGGCCGATCATAATCTCTTACATAGCGCAAATCACGATTGGTTAAAATTCCTATTAATTTACCTTCAACAGTTACAGGTATACCGGAAATACGATAGCGCTTCATTAAATCTAAAGCATCGTTAATAGTGTTATCTGGTCCTAAAAAGATTGGATCTGTAATTATTCCATTTTCAGAGCGTTTTACCCGATCAACTTCTATCGCCTGACGCTCAATACTCATATTCTTGTGAATAACTCCAATTCCGCCTTCACGTGCCATAAAGATTGCCATTTCAGACTCTGTTACTGTATCCATACCTGCACTTATTAAGGGTATATTCAAGGTGATATTTTTAGTAATCTTCGTGATTAAATTAACTTCGTTAGGTAATATATCTGAATAATTTGGCACTAATAATACATCATCAAAGGTTAATCCAGTTCTTATATTTTCTAATGAATTCATATTTGTACAACTCCTTTAGTTTATCTTGAAATTTTTATGTATTATATCATAGCTTTATCTTGGTGTAAATTCCAGCAAGACCTTAGCTAGCTTTTCTGCTACCGGTAAAAAATCAGTTTCCGCTGGCAATCCCAAATTGGTAATAAACTCATCATGCTTGCGACCCATTCTATAGGCTGGTTCTTTGCTTTGCTTGCCCAAATATCTACTGATTTTTTTTAATTCAGCCTGAACTAACAGACTTCCTTGATACATTACTAACCCTTTACCATGATAAAGGCTTGAACCTATTATTTTTTTGTCATTAATAGTTAAATCACCCATACCCTGTAACGAAAATTCTTTTCCGTAAAATTGTTCAAGCACCTTTCCTATCACAAGTACAATGTCATCTAATACTTGTGGAATGTCTACTATATTATTTGCTGGTAGTGGGTAAGCTGCAGTAATTATCCAGATGCCCTCTGTTAAAAGCACAACTCCTCCGCCACATTTACGGCGTACTATTCCTATCCCATGCTTATTACAAGCTTCAATATTTACATCTGGTATTTCATGGGAACTTCTTCCAAGAACAACTAAATCTTTTTCTTGCCAAGGATAAACCGCTATAAAAGGCATTTTGGTATTGATAACTGACGCCACAGCTTTTTCATCCCCTAAAAAGGGTGGAAAAGTGGTTAATTTCATGGCTACCTCCTAAAAATCTATTGAAGAATTATCTTATATCGCATACAATAATAAGATAATACTAACACAAATTAGTATAAACTTAAAGGAGTGATTATATGCCATTTATTCAAGTTCATGCAACCCAATTAAGTACAGCTGACAAACGCTCACTTGCCGATGATTTTACTAAAGTATTAAGTGATTTGCGAGTAGCAGAACCTTATACAGTAACAGTTATTTTTAAGGATTACGATTTAGAAAGCTTTGCTAGTGGTGGCAAATTACTAGTAGATTTTGCTGAACCAATCCGTAAAAGTTATGTAACTCTTAGTATGCGAGAACAATCTTATGAAACAAAATTAGAGTTAACAAAACTTTTTGCTGCAGCCTTAGTAAAAATAGGTATATCAGAAAATTGCCAAACAATGATCTATTTTCAAGCTAATCCTGAAAATGTCACCGTGGGCTCTGCTATTTTAGGAGATCTTTTATACAAATCTTCAGATGAAAAGAAAGCTTAATATATAAAAAAGCAGCAGACTCTTGTCTGTTGCTTTTTTTGTATATTAGGCTTTCTATCTTTATTTACCTATAAAACTTTAATTTTGGTCATCTATTAATAATTATCTTCAATATATATAAAACGTTTAATCTTTTCACCATTATGTTCTACTATCTCATTCCACATTGCAAGTGGTCTAACCCAAATTCCACCATCACCGTAAAGCGCCTGATAAACAACCATGTCTTCTAAGCTTTCAGAATTTTTAGCAAGATATAGCACTTGATATTC
The DNA here is from genome assembly GCA_037141195.1 of Clostridia bacterium. Classification (GTDB taxonomy): domain Bacteria; phylum Bacillota; class TC1; order TC1; family JBAXCZ01; genus JBAXCZ01. Next base: position 3,596 of record JBAXCZ010000010.1, on the reverse strand, counting down.
TGCTCCCTTAAAATGTCGATACCTGCCAAGCTTCATCAGAGCACCTACTTTTCAAAAACAATTTTCTAACATTACTTATAAATTTTTTTTGCTTTCTTTAAAAAGAGCTTTTATCAAATTATAAACCTCTATTTGTTTTTGCCCTCCACCAAATATTGTTGTTAATTCATTATGGAGTTCTTGGTTAGTATTTACTTTTTCAAAAATAATTTTTATTTTGATAATTTCTTCTTTACTACATTTATTAGCTAGTAAGCTTTCTAAAGTAGGCTTTGGTTCTACAGTAGCAACTATTGGCTTAGCAATAATTGCTGGTGCTTTAACTATTATTGGCGTTTGTGAGGCTTTTGCTGATGTAGTTACAGCTACTTTTGTTGGTAAACTTATTGTAGATTTAGGTTGATAAAATTCAGCAATGCTTACACATGTTTGAATTTTAACTTCCTTCACTAATTCTTTTAAGTGATCATTAGCTGAAAGATAACCTTTATCCTTAGAAATAATTACAATTTCTCTGTTTTTATCTTGACCTATTAAATATCCCATATGAGCAACAATTTCGAAATCCAAGGCGTTTTTTCCTTGACGCGTGCTTCTAAAAAGTTGATATACTCCACTCGCTAAACTGATTTTACCTCTATAAAAAATTACTATTGTATCTGATTCAGCTAATTTATCCGATCCATTTAATCCTTGTTCTCCTACATTTTCAAAATCAACTAAAAATGTTGTTTTCATTTTTCATCATCCATTTCTTTAAATAATTCTACTTTTTACTATTATATTCATTTTATTCAATAGTTTTTGTATTAATTTAATTATATTCCTATTATTTCAATTAAACAAGCAAAAGAACCTGTTTATTTGAATATAAATAGATTACCTCGTATATTTTCGTTGTATTTGGAATTTTTTCTGCCTATTCTGGTAAAAATTCTAAAAAAACTTGATTTGAAAGATTAATCCCCTGTTCAGTCAAGCAAATATGAGTTTTTCCTAGATTAATCAAATCTAATCCTACCAATTTAGTTATTTGATCGAAATATAGTTTTTTTAAGTCTACTCCAAAGCGCTGAGCAAAAGCTCTGTAGCTAATTCCATTTATTTTTCTTAAGCCCATAAACATATATTCTGCTCTTTCTTCTGCTTTAGGCATTAATTCTTCAAAAGCTACCGGCAAAATATTCTGCTTAATTTGCTGAAAATATATATTCATGGATTCTGTGTTTTGATATCGTCTATCAGCAAAACGAGAACTAGCACCTAGTCCTAGTCCTACATATTCTTTCCCCTGCCAATATTTTAAGTTATGCTGACTTTCTACTCCTACAAGAGCATAGTTAGAAATTTCATATCGCTGTCTGCTTGCCTGCATCATCAACCTATTTGTCAGTTCACGCATAGCAATTAGCACATCTTCATCTTGCTCTAATATACCCATCCTCCCCCAACGGCTAGCTTGCTCAATTTTTAGCTCATAAACTGAGTAATGTGGCAATTCTAAAGCTATTGCTTGCCTAAGAGTAGACTCCCACTTAGCTATACTTTGCTCTGGCAATCCAAAAATAAGATCAATACTCAAGTTTTTTAGCCCTTTTTTTCTTAAGAGCTTAATCCCAGCTGTAATATCTGCGGTTAGGTGTATTCTTCCCATGGCTTCCAACAGGCTATCATCAAAGGCTTGTGCTCCCATGGATACACGATTAACCCCACCCTCAATCCATGCAGAAATATTTTCAGAGTGTAAGGTACCAGGATTTGCCTCAATAGTAATTTCTGCTGTGCTTAAAGCAAAAATAGCTCGCAAGCCTTTCAGCAATCGAGCTATTTCTACTGCTCCTAACAGTGATGGTGTACCTCCTCCAATAAATAAGGTATCCGCCTCCACAGCTTTGGATCCATAAAGTTTTTGGTAGATACTTGCCTCTTCAAGCAAGGCATCAACATATACTCCGTATTCCACTTTTGACTGAGGAAAGGAAAGAAAATCACAATATGCACATTTAGCCTGACAAAAGGGAATGTGTACATATATTCCTATCATCTTCTACTCCTCTTCTATACTTAGAATTGCCATAAAGGCTTCTTGGGGTATTTCCACACTTCCTACACGTTTCATGCGCTTTTTACCCTCTTTTTGTTTTTCTAGCAGTTTTTTCTTCCTAGTTATATCTCCACCATAGCATTTAGCTAATACATCCTTACGCATAGCAGATACTGTTTCTCTAGCAATTACTTTGGTACCAATAGCTGCTTGAATTGGTATTTCAAACATTTGCCTTGGGATAATTTTGCGTAACTTTTCCACTAAAATACGTCCACGATAATATGCATTATCTCTATGCACAATGCAGGAAAGCGCATCTACTATCTCACTTGCTAGGAGAATATCTAGTTTAACCAAAGGGGAAACCTGATAACCGCTCAGCTCATAATCAAAAGATGCATATCCTCTTGTGTTAGATTTTAGCTTATCAAAGAAATCATATAGGATTTCATTAAGGGGTAGTGTATATGCTAGCGATACTCTTCTTTCTGTAATATAATGCATATCGATATAAACGCCTCGCTTATTTTGACACAACTCCATCACAGTACCTACAAATTCACTAGGTACCATAATATTAGCTTTAACAATTGGCTCTTCGATATTAATAATTTCAGTTGGATTTGGTAGCAAGGACGGATTATCAATCATGATAATTTCCCCGCTAGTTTTATTAACTTTATAGCTTACACTTGGCGCTGTAGTAATTAGATTTAGGTTGTATTCCCGTAATAAGCGCTCTTGAATAATCTCCATGTGCAGAAGTCCTAAAAAGCCACACCTAAATCCAAATCCTAAAGCTGTAGAGGTTTCAGGCTCGTAAATTAGCGAGGCATCATTAAGCTTTAATTTATCCAGTGAATCTCTCAAGTCTTCATATTCGTTTGTTTCAATTGGATAAAGCCCACAATAAACCATTGGAGTTACTTTGCGATAGCCTGGCATCGCTGTAGCTGTTGGTTTGACATTTTCAGTTATTGTATCTCCCACGCTAGTATCCTTAACATTTTTGATGCTAGCTGTAATAAAACCAACCTCACCTGTTTTAAGCACCTCTACACTCTTTAACTGTGGTGTAAATACTCCAACTTCAGTTACAGTAAATGCTTTATTGCTATGCATCATTTTAATTTCCATACCTGGATAAACAGAACCATCAAAAACGCGAATATAGGGAATAGCGCCTTTATATGAATCAAAATTAGAATCAAAAATCAAAGCTTTAAGAGAAGCTTCCTCCTTACCTTTAGGTGCAGGAATTTTTGCCACGATAGCCTCTAAAATAGCTTCAATGCCAATACCTGTTTTAGCAGAACAAAGAATTGCATCTTTAGCATCTAAGCCAATTACATCCTCCACCTCTTGCTTGACCCTTTCTGGCTCAGCACTAGGCAAATCTATCTTATTAATAATTGGAATAATCTCTAAATTATGTTCTAAAGCTAAATATACATTAGCCATTGTTTGTGCTTCAATGCCTTGAGCCGCATCTACAACTAATAATGCCCCTTCACAGGCAGCCAGACTTCTAGACACTTCATAAGTGAAG
>JBAXCZ010000009.1:0-79089 GCA_037141195.1 Clostridia bacterium | reverse complement strand
TGGTACTTGGTTCTAGATAGCCTGGGAGAGTAGGTCATCGCCAGTTTACATTCAAAGAAGCCTTGCTGCTTTTGCAGTGAGGCTTCTTTGCTTTTAGATTTCAATTTGCTGATAATAGTAAAGAGCAAGCTTAGCAAAAAGCTTGTTGATAACAGTAAAGAGCAAGCTTAGCAAAAAGCTTGTTGATAACATTAAAGAGCAAGCTTAGCAAACAACCATTGTTTAGTAAAGCGAACGATAGTTGTTTGGTAAATTTGCTTTATAAATATAGACATTTCTGTTATACTTAATAAAGTTGTACAATTAGGATACGTGTGGGTGTAAAAGATAATGAAATATGCGGAAGTTGTGGTGGATACCAAGGTTAGGCATCTTCATAAGGTTTTCGATTATCTGATTCCTACCGGACTAGAAGCTGTGCTTAAAGTCGGCAGCAAAGTGAAGGTGCCATTCGGTGGTCGTGTTTTACAAGGATTTGTGCTAGCGATAAAAGCTAATACAGAATTTTCGGGTACTTTACGAGAATTGATCTCTGCTGAACAAATAGATTTTAGTACTGAGCAACTATACTTAGCAAATCGCTTAAGTGAATATTACTTAAATAGTAAAACGGATACTTTGAATCTGCTGGAAGCTTATGTGCCTGAAAAAACTGAACAACGGTACACGGTAGCTTTAACGGCTAATTATGCTGATGTTTTAACGCAAAAAGCAAAAAAACAACAAGCTATTTGTGCATTTGTGGCTGCAAACCCTCTATGTATGCTTGAAGATGTACTAGCTTTTTGTCAAGTTAAAAGGCCTTTCATAAATTTAATGGTGGAAAAAGGTATTTTGAAGTTGCAAGTTCATGGAAAGACGGTAAAAAAAGTTGCATGGCAAGGATTAGACGTTGCTCCTACGATAGAGCAAGAGCAGGCTATTAAAAGATTAGGTAAAGCTTTAGAGCAAGAGCTTTTTAGAGGATTTTTGCTTTATGGTGTAACTGGAAGTGGTAAAACAGAAGTTTTTGTGGAACTTATTGGCAAGACACTTAAAATGGGTAAGCAAGCTCTTGTTTTGGTACCGGAAATATTTTTAACATCGAATATCTTTTATCGATATCAAGCATATTTTGCTGAAAATATCGGTATTTGGCATAGTGGAATCAGCAAAAAGAAAAAACGCCAGTTAAAAAGTGATTTGTTAAGTGGTAAAATAAACGTAGTTATTGGAACAAGGTCAGCTGTTTTTTTAGCCTTCAATGCCTTGGGCTTAATTATAATTGATGAAGAACATGATGCCTCGTTTGAACAGATTGTTTATCCAAGATACCATGCTAAAGATGTAGCTCTTTGGCGCAGTGAATATCACCAAGCCTTGTTAATCCTAGGTAGTGGAACACCTTCTTTAGAAAGTGTGAAGATGGTTAATGATCGCAAGCTAGAACTACTGATGATGAAAAATAGACCTAATGATTATCAAGATCCAAATATTGAAATTATTGATATGCGAAAAAAAGGCAATGAAGGTCTTTTTAGTCAAGAACTTCAACAGGCAATTCGTAAATGTTTGGTGCAAAAAGAGCAAATATTGCTCTTCCAAAATAGAAGAGGCTATCATACCTCCTATGTTTGCCGTAGCTGTGGTTATGTTTATAAATGTGAGCAATGTGATATTTCTTTGACGTTGCATTATGACAGTAATAAGCTTATCTGTCATTATTGTGGCAAAGAATACCAAGTTGCTCAGCGTTGTCCTGTTTGTGATTCCCAAAGAATTGCAGGTTTTGGTATTGGTATTGAGCAGGTGGAAGAAGAGACAAGAAGGCTTTTCCCTACTGCAAGTATTAAACGCTTAGATCAAGATGCCACGGCAAAGATTGATGATCGTTTAGATGTTATTGCGGCTTACGAGCGGCAGGAAATAAATATTTTAATTGGGACACAAATGCTAGCAAGAGGTCTGGATTTTAGCAATGTTGCGCTGGTTGCGGTAATTAGCACGGATGTGCTTTTGAATTTTCCGGATTTTCGTGCAGGTGAGCGGGCATATCAAATGCTCAAGCAGGTTGCAGGCAGAAGTGGGCGAAGAGGTCAAGGCGGATTAGTGCTTTTGCAGACCCATGTTCCTGACAATGTTGTGCTTGAGCTTTGCAAAAAACAGGATATGAAGGCCTATTATCGTCACGAATTAGCTAGAAGAGCTAGGGTAGCCTATCCTCCATTTCAAAGTTTTTGTAGTGTAACCTTTTCTGCAAAAGAGGAAGAAATGATTATTCATGTTGCGAAGCTTTTCTCGGCAATTATCCATTACTTACAGGAGACTATGCCTGAATTGGATTTTATGGCGCCGGAAAGAGCTGCTGTAGCCAAGCTAAGAGGAGTAAATCGCTGGCAAGCGTTTGTCCGTTGCCAACAGGAAGAACAGCTAAGAATTGCACTCAGCAAAGCGCTGGAGATGATTTATGCTCACAAAGAGTATAAAGCAAATGTATTAATTGATATAGAATTCAACGGATAAAGTTAAAGAAAGGAAAGATATAAATTATGGCAGTATATACTATTGTAAAAATAGGCGATGAGGTGTTGAAGCAGGTAGCTAAGCCTGTAGAAAAGATTGATGAAAGAATTTTCAGGTTGCTGGATAATTTGACTGACACGATGTATGAGGCAGATGGTGTTGGACTTGCGGCACCACAAATTGGAATTTCTAAAAGAGTGGCAGTAGTGGATACTGGTGAAGAACTGATTGAATTGATAAACCCGGAAATAATTGCAATGAGTGGTAAGAGTACTGAAAGCGAAGGCTGCTTAAGTGTGCCAGGGATTTATGGTAAGGTGGAGAGAGCTGCTGAGGTTACTATCACTACGCTAACTAGAACTGGAGAAGTTTGCGAAATTAATGCAACTGGATTAGTTGCGATTGCTTTGCAGCATGAGATTGATCATTTAGAAGGAATTCTCTTTCTTGATAAAGCGATTTCTTTAGATGAGTAGGCGCGCTATGAGGGTAGTTTTTTTTGGCACATCAGAATTTGCTGTTCCGATTTTAACAGCTATTGCAGATGCAGGTTATGAGCTTTGCTGTGTAGTCACTCAGCCAGACAAGCCTGCAGGCAGAGGTAAAAAAATTATGCTTTCACCTGTGAAGGAAAAAGCTTTAGCCTTAGGGATACCTGTTTTCCAACCAGTTAAGGTGAAAAGTATTGAGGCAATTAGCCAACTTGCAAAATATCAAGCAGAGCTTTTTGTTGTGGTAGCTTATGGGCAAATTCTCAACCTGCAACTTTTGAACATTGCTAAATATGGGGCGATTAATGTGCATGGTTCGCTTTTGCCTGCTTATAGGGGCGCAGCACCAATTCACTGGGCGATTATTAACGGAGAAAAAAGTACTGGTGTAACTACGATGCTGATGAATGAAGGTTTAGACACTGGTGATATCTTGATTAAAAAAAGCCTCAGTATAGGAGAAAATGATAATACAGGTTTGGTACATTATAGACTAAGTTTGTTGGGAGCCGAAGCTATGCTGGAAACGTTGGAGCTAGTGATGGCTGGAAAGCTTACTGAAACACGGAGAAAGCAGCAGGAAGAATTTTCTTCTTACGCAAAAATGCTCACAAGGGATTTAGAGAAAATTGACTGGTTTTGGGAAGCGGAAAGATTACATAATTTTATCCGTGGTATGAATCCTACACCAAGTGTTTATGCCATGTTGCATGATATTCCTTTGAAGATTGTTGAGACTAAATTAGCTACAAGTAGTTTATGCGGTGATCCTGGCGAAATTTTGGCTATAACCGCTAATAAAAGTCTCTTGGTGCAAACTGGTAAAGGCGTATTAGAAATAACCAAAGTTAAGCCTGCTGGTAAGAAAACTATGGATGTACGGGATTATTTGCACGGAAATAAGTTACAAGTGGGAGAGAAATTTGCATGAAGTCAGCACGTTACCTTGCAGTTGAGGTCTTAAATAAAATTACAGAGGACGGGGCTTATAGCAATCTTGCGTTGAGACAAGCTCTAGGCAGCCAGCCAGATATGACGGCTCAGGAAAAAAGCTTAACCACGGAGTTGGTTTATGGTGTGGTTAAGAGACTCTTAACACTAGATTATTATCTGCAAAAATTCGTACAAGGTAAATATCAAAAATTGACTCCTAGTATTAAGAATATTCTCCGCATGTCCGCTTACCAAATGATTTATCTAGAAAGAATACCGGTTTCGGCAGCTGTCAATGAAGCTGTGAAATTAGCTAAAAGATTTGGTCATGAGGGTACGGCAAAGTTAGTTAATGCTGTTTTAAGAAGGTTTGCTAGAGAATGGCAAGCAGTAAGCTTACCCAATAAAGAAGATTTTCTAGCCTATGCTAGTGTGAAATATTCACATCCTACTTGGCTAATTGCAAAATGGGAAGCAGAATTTGGCAAAATAGTAACAGAAGAGCTGTGCTTGGCTAATAATCAAGTACCTAAGCTTTGTCTCAGGGTTAACACCTTAAAAACTGCACAAGCAGAACAGCTGGAAGAATTAACTAAGCTTGGTTGGCAGCTAACAAAAAGCCAACTGGTAGAGAATGTATTTTTAGCAACTGGGGTTAGCAATTTAGAACAAGAAAAATGTTTTCTAGCAGGGTGCTATACAGTGCAAAATGAGGCTTCTGTTTTAGTTTGTAAGATACTAGCGCCACAAAAAGGAGCAAGAGTTTTAGATATGTGCGCTGCTCCTGGTGGTAAAACTATGCATATGGCAGAAATGATGGAAAACAAAGGCAGCATTTTAGCCTTAGATATTTATGATCATAAGCTTGCTTTAATTATGGATAATGCTCAGCGTTTAGGAGTTGAGATAGTAAGTTGTAAGAAACATGATGCAACAAAACCCTTGACAACAAATTTTGATTATGTGCTTTTAGATGCTCCTTGTTCAGGGCTGGGAGTTTTAGCCCATAAAGCCGATGCTAGGTGGTCCAAGGAAACTGAAAATATTAATCATTTAGTAGAGTTGCAACAGGAACTTTTAGCGGCAGCAGCAAAAAATGTTTTGCCAGGGGGACATTTAGTTTACAGTTTATGTACCATCACGAAAGAAGAAGGGCGAGAGCAATGGTTGCGCTTTTTACAAGAGCATCCAGAATTTCAACCAGAGGACTTTGCAGAAGAATTACAGCTTGAACTTCTAGTAGAAGAGCTAAAAACAATTAAAGAACATGGATATTTACAGATTTTACCTCAACGCTGGGGTACAGATGGATTTTTTATCAGTAAAGCAAGAAAAATAGAAAATTAAAATTTGAAATGGATAACGGAGGAATTATGATAGAAGACGCAACAAAAAAATTGTCAATTATACCCTTAGGAGGACTAGGGGAAATTGGGAAAAACATGACGGTAGTAAAATATGGAACACAAATGGTAGTTGTGGATGCAGGTTTGATTTTTCCAGATGATGAAATGTTAGGAATTGACATTGTCATTCCTGATATGACTTATTTGATTGAAAACAAAACCCAAATTAAAGCAATTCTACTAACACATGGACATGAAGATCATATTGGAGCTTTACCTTTCCTCTTAAAGGAAGTAACAGCACCTGTTTATGGATCGAAATTAACAATTGGGCTAGTACAAAAAAAAATCAAAGAAAATGGACCTTCTAATTTCAATAAGTTAAATACTGTAAATCCTAGAGATATTATAAAAATTGGACCATTTACTATTGAGTTTGTCAGAATTTGTCATAGCATTCCAGGTGCTTACTCAATTGCCATTACATCACCGGTGGGAACTGTCTTCTTTACGGGCGATTTTAAGTTTGATCAAACGCCAGTGGATGGAGAAGTGGCTGACTATTTCAAGTTAGCTGAATTTGGCGAAAAAGGTGTGCTAGCTATGTTTGGCGATAGCACTAATGCTGAGCGTGCTGGTAGCACTGGATCTGCTAGTACTGTAGGGAATACCTTGGATAAGGTTTTTCAAGATGCTGAGGAAAGAATTATTGTTGCTAGCTTCGCTTCTAATGTGCATAGGTTGCAGCAAATTGTTGATACAGCTGTCAAGTACGGCAGAAGAGTTGCCGTTGCAGGTCGTAGCATGGTAAATATGTTAGCTGTGGCAACAGAACTTGGCTACTTAGTCATCCCAGAAGGAATTCTGGTAGAGTTAGAAGCTTCTAATCGCATTGCTAGTAATAAATTAGTAATTATTACAACGGGTAGTCAAGGTGAACCTTTGTCAGCTCTTACCAGAATGGCAATGTCTGATCATCGTCAAATTGATATTATTCCAGGAGATACTGTGGTTATTTCAGCTTCGCCAATTCCTGGCAATGAAAAATCAGTAGCCCGCACAATAGATAATTTATATAAACAAGGTGCTAAGGTCATTGATGAAAATATTGATGGAGGCGGGATTCACGTTTCTGGACATGCTAGTCAAGAGGACTTGAAGCTGATGCTTAACTTAATTAGGCCAAAATATTTTATTCCTGTACACGGAGAATATCGGATGCTAGTTAAGCATAGCGAGCTGGCTGTTGAAGTAGGGGTAGAAAAAGAAAATATTTTTATTCTCTCTAATGGTCAAGGTCTCGATTTCAGCAGAAATAAAGTTTCACTGGGAGCAAAAGTTGTAGCTGGTAGGGTTATGGTTGATGGTCTTGGTGTTGGAGATGTCGGTAATATTGTCATGAGAGATAGAAAGCTGTTATCCTCTGATGGAATTTTAATTGTAGTGATAACCTTGAATAAAGAGACCGGAGTGGTTGTAGCTGGACCAGATATTGTGTCACGTGGTTTTGTTTATGTACGTGAATCTGAAACTCTGATGGATGAAGCAAAACTTAAGGTTCGCAAGGCTTTGGATAAGAGCAATAATCGTAAAAATATGGAATGGTCTAATATTAAATCCGAAGTTCGGGATGTTTTGGGCAAGTATCTTTATGAGAAGACTAGAAGAAGACCGATGATTTTACCAATCATCATGGAAGTATAAAAAAACAAAAGAAAGCTTAGGTGTGCCAAAAAGCATGACAGCAAAGCGCAGAGGAAGAAGAAAGAAAACAGGAATAAGCTATCCATTGTTAGGAGCAGGGTTTTTATTTATTGCTGTGCTTACTAGCTTAAGCATTGTCTACGATATGTTCAGCCCTACTGCATCTAGCAGTGCGGTTGGTTTTGTCGGGGTTTTTTTAGCGATGCTTTGTCGCTTCTTTTTTGGCCAGACTAAAGTCATAGTTCCAATTATTTTATTATTTATGGGAATTTATTATTTATATCTACAAAAGCCTTTAAGAATGAATTTGCGGTTTTCTGGTTTTCTAACAGCCTTTACGGCAATTGCCGCGCTCTTTCATTTTACCTTTACTAACGGTAGCTTCAAAGAAAGTATCAAAATGACGTTGCTGATTGATGGCGGTGGCATTTATGGTGCAATTTGGGCTTTTCTTATTCGCATGCTCTTTGGAGAGGTTGGAGGTTATGTACTTCTCAGCCTAGCACTTTTATTTGGCGTTTTAGTAATGATGAGTAAAAACTTTTGGCTAATGATGCAACAGCTGCAGCTAAATATCCAAAGGTTTTTTCAAGCAAGAGCATTGCTAAGCAAAGAAAAACGTGCAGAGCGTTTGGAACTGCGGAAAAAAGAGCAAGAACAACAGGCAAGACTAGCTGCTGCTGAAAGGAAAAATGGTCAAGCTAAGACTATACAAACTAAAAACCCACAAGCTATGTTGACTGAGGGAGATAGTTTAGCACATCACAGCCAGATTAAGAAAAAGAAAGCTTGGTACAATTTTTTTCAGCATGAAGATTTGCCTGATGAGGATGCTAGTAATAACGAAGAAGCAATCGAAAATCTCAGACAGGATATATGGAGTTCTTATAAAAAAAAGCAACTAGATTTACAAGAGCAGAAAAATGAGCAGTTAGAGTTAACTGAAGATGAAAATGATTTGAGCTTGACGGGTGATAAGAATCTGGCAATACCAGTTACTGAATTTGGTCATATCGCTGATCAAATTCCGTTACCAACAGATAAGCTTGCCGGAAGCAGAGCAAATGCTACTGAAAGCATGCATAGCTTTGTGCCTCCAAAGTATAATTTAGAGGCTAAACCGATGTATAATTTGCCTAGTATTGAGCTTTTTACTGAAGGTAAGAAAAATCAACATAATGTTATTAGTGTACAAGAAAAAGCGGAAAACATTGCACTTTTAGAAGAAGCTTTTGCTAATTTTCATATTGAAGTAAAGGTTATTGAAGTTGCTGAGGGGCCTAGCGTTACTCGCTATATTGCAAAAATTGCTCCTGGGGTCAAGGTTAGTAGTATTCTCAATCGACAAGATGATATTGCTCTTAGCTTGGCTGCTACAAGGGTGAGGATTGAAGCTCCAATTCCTGGGAGAGCAGCTATTGGCATCGAGGTACCTAATAAGAAAACTTCTTTGGTATCTCTTCGAGAAGTTTTTGTGGCTGATGAATTCAAAAATAGTAAAGCTAAACTAGCTGCAGTTTTAGGAATTGACATTAATGGTAGAAGTGTTGTAGCAGATATTGCTCGCATGCCCCACTTGCTTATTGCTGGCTCTACTGGTTCGGGAAAAAGTGTTTGTTTGAACACCATAATTTGTAGCCTTTTATATCGACATAAACCAGATAAATTAAAGCTTATGATGATTGATCCCAAAATGGTGGAATTATCTGGCTACAATGGGATTCCTCACTTGATTTGTCCAGTAGTTACGGATCCTAAGAAAGCTTCGATTTTCTTAAAATGGATGGTTTCAGAAATGGAAGATCGTTATGCTCGCTTCGCGGCTTCTGGAGTGAAAGACTTGGTCGGTTTCAATAGGCGTATGTTTACTCAAGGTGGAGAAGAATTACCACAAATTGTAATTATAATAGATGAGCTGGCAGATTTAATGATGGTAGCATCTAGGGATGTGGAAGATTGCATTGCCAGAATTGCACAATTAGCTAGAGCTGCAGGAATGCATATGATTATTGCTACTCAAAGACCATCAGTAGATGTAATTACCGGTACTATTAAAAATAATATTCCTGCGCGTATCGCTTTTGCTGTTTCTTCTCAAGTAGATTCTCGCACTGTATTGGACCGTGCTGGTGCGGAAAAGCTCTTAGGTATGGGTGATATGCTCTTTTGCCCAATAAATGGTTCGGACCCTCAACGGGTACAAGGGGCCTTTGTTTCAGAAGAAGATGTAGCTGCCTTAGTAACATACTTAAAATCTCAAGGAAAACCAGAATATTTGGAGCCGGTATTTAAGGAGAAGGTAGAAGCTAGTGAAACCGAAGCTGCGAGAGATGATAATGAGGATGATATGCTTGGGCAAGCGGTTTGGCTTGTGCTTGAAGGTGGGCAGGCTTCTATCTCCATGTTGCAACGAAGGCTAAGAGTGGGCTATAATAGAGCAGCACGTCTTATTGATCTCATGGAAGAAAAGGGTTATGTTGGTGGCTATGAAGGAGCAAAGGCTAGACGAGTACTAATTACAAAAAATGAGTATGAAAATATTTTTGGTATGTTAAGTTAGACTGGAGGAAGCTGATGAGTAAGACTGGGGAGTTACTAAAGGAGCAGCGTAGGGATAAGGGAATAACCTTAGAACAAGTTGAGCTAGATACAAAAATTAGGCATAGATATATCCAGGCTTTAGAAGAAGATTATATAGCTGACCTACCAGATCTATTTTTTGTTTTGGGTTTCGTACGCAACTATGCTAGATACTTAGGGCTTGATCCTGAAAGTACGGTTGAACTCTATAAAATGGAGCATGCTATTCAAAATCGCAAAGTTGATCCTGTGAGCGAGATAGTACCTAAACACATGCTAAGACAGCGCAAACGTATTAAAAAAGTAACTAAATTTAAGGGTTTTAATACAATTTTGGTACTAATAGTTTTCATGGTAATTATTTTTGGTGCAAGATATGCTTATCTCAATTATTTTTTACCAGAATCCGAGAAAAGCCCTCACACAACTGCTGAAGGCATTCCAGGCATAGATCAAGAGGTCTTACCGGTGACAGAAAGTGCGATAACAACTAGCCCTGCAGTAATAACTAAGCCAGTTAATTCTAATGAAATTAAGCTCATTTTGACTATTCCAGTAGGAAATAAAGATAAATGCTGGCTGAGTGCTAAAGCTGCAACGACAACTCTCTTCGAGGGTACAATGGTTGCTGGTGAAAACAAAGAGCTAATTAGCACATCACCAATTGCTATTCATTATGGCAATCCAGGTGTAGTGATGGTAAACTTAAATGGAAAAGATCTAGGTATAGCAGGGGCAGCAGGTAAGCCAATTCGGATGTTATATACTACAGAAGGTGGAGTACAGCAATAGATGAAAATATTTCTAGAAACATTAGGCTGTGATAAAAATACAGCAGATTCGATGCGCTTTGTTGCGTTTATGCAAGCGCACGGTGCTGAAATGGTTACAAATCCTAGTGATGCCGATGTGATTATGATGAATAGCTGTGGCTTCATCGAAGATGCAAAGCTAGAGTCAATTGAAACTATTATTGCTTTAAGTGCCTATAAAAAAAACAAACCTTCACAAAAACTGGTGATGCTTGGTTGTTTAGCGGAACGCTATCAAGATGAACTGCTGGAAGAATTGCCTGAGGTAGATTTGTTTTTAGGCATAGTCACTAGAGAAGAATTATGGTTCGAAATACAGCGGTTACAACCTGAGCTAGAAAATATAGCTTTACCAAGTACGGAAAAAATTTCTGCCGGTTCAGCTTACTTAAAAATAGCTGATGGCTGTAATGCAAGCTGTACTTTCTGTGCTATCCCCAGCATTAAAGGCGCTTATGTTAGCGAACAGGTGGATGCTTTATTGGCAGAAGCAAGCAAATTAGTTGCTGCAGGAGCTAAAGAACTAATTTTAGTTGCGCAAGATACAACGGAATATGGTAAGGATTTAAGCCCGGCAATGAGCCTAGTTGAACTATTACGCGAGCTTGTCAAAATAAATGAATTGCAATGGGTTCGCTTGATGTATTGTTATCCACAACATCTTAGTGATGAATTAATTGATTTTATTGCCACGGAAAAAAAGATGTGCCATTATTTAGATATTCCACTGCAACATGGTTCTGCAAGAATTTTGAAAAATATGCGTCGCCCATACGATTTAGCATTGTTATCAAATTTACTAAAGCGCATTAAGCTGGCGATACCAGATATTGTCTTGCGTAGCACATTTATTGTAGGCTTCCCAGGTGAGACGGAAGAGGAGTTCACAGAGCTTTTAACTTTTTTGCAAGAGCACCAGCTTGATTGGGTAGGTGCATTCCAGTATTCCCAAGAAGAAGGAACAATTGCTGGAGAGATGGAAGAGCAGCTTGGGGCAGAAGTTAAGGAAGAGCGCTTTGAGCGTTTAATGCTTACACAACAAGCAATCACCATTACAAAAAATGAAAAATACATCGGTACTTTGCAAGAAGTACTTATTGAAGCATATTTAGCAGACTTAGGTATTTATCAAGGAAGAACAAAAGGGCAAACTAAAGAGGTAGATGGTATTGTGCTGGTTGGCACAGGTGAAGAGCTGATAATTGGGGCGATTTATCAAGTGGAAATTTTGGGAGTAGATGGTTACGATTTGATTGGAGAGATAACTAATGAATCTAGCAAATAAAATTACTATGATAAGAGTTTTTCTCATCCCATTTTTTTTAATATGTTTATTGATGACTTTTCCAGGTAGTAGACTACTAGCTTTAGCAATCTTTATAGTAGCAAGTCTTACTGATGCACTAGATGGTTATGTAGCAAGACACTATGAGATGGTTACGAACTTTGGTAAGTTTGTAGATCCCCTGGCTGATAAGCTTTTAGTAGCGTCGGCATTGATTGCTTTTGTGGGTTTAAGCTATTTACCTTCTTGGATAGTGATTGTAATTTTAGCTCGTGAGTTTGCTATTAGTGGTCTGCGTACAATTGCTGTTGAAGCAGGAGTGGTAATTGCAGCAAGTATCTGGGGAAAATTGAAAACAATCAGTCAAATGCTTTTAATTGTTTTAGTTTTACTCTTGCCATACTTACCGACAAGCTTTGCTAATCTAGCAACTGTGTTCTCCTATATTGTCGTTTTGGTTACCGTGCTTTCCGGCGCAGATTATATGTACAAAGCAAAGGATTTATTAAAATGGCGATAAGCTATCTAGACCAAGCAGAAGAGTATATCTATGAATTATTACCAAATCCTCATAGTAGGTTAGATGAATTAGAAAAATTAGAAAAAAAACGCTCAGATATTTGTCCCTCGATTGGCCGTATCACTGGTCAGCTGCTTACGATACTCTTGAAAATGCAAGGTGCTAAAAAGGTGTTAGAGTGTGGTACTTGTCAGGGTATTTCCACCATATGGCTGGCGACAGCTTGTAAAGAAATTGGTGCTAAACTAGTAGCAATAGAAGCATCAGAAAGACTCTTTATAGAAACAAAAGCAAATCTAGAGACGACAGGGTTAAGCTCTTATGTAGACCTGCGCCTAGGCAAAGCGGAAGAGGTAATTTGCCAATTAGAACCGGGTTTTGACTTAATCTTACAGGATGCGGCAAAAGGCATGTATTTAGAGTCGCTAGATAATTTAGTGGGGCTTTTACGCGTAGGAGGGGTATTAGTTTCTGATGATGTGCTTTTTCCGATTAAGGATAAAGTTAGAAAAGCACAAAAGAATTTATTGGATGCCTACAATGCAGCAGTCTTTGCCCGTACAGATTTAGATAATGTGATCTTGCCAGTCCGAGATGGGCTACTCATAAGTTATAAAAAAATAGGAGTTGAAGATATTGATTAGAAGTTTTTTGACTAATCCACTGATGTTAATTGCAGTTATTCCTGCATTATTAGTGGCAATTACGATGCATGAATATGCTCATGGAAAAGTGGCAGCACTTTTAGGTGATCCCACTCCAGCTGCATATGGACGATTAACCTTAAATCCTTTAAAGCATTTAGATCCTGTAGGAACTTTACTTTTGCTTTTAGTAGGCTTCGGTTGGGCAAAACCTGTACCTGTGAATCCAGCATATTTTGGCGTGAAAAGAAAGAAAAGCATGCTATATGTTTCTTTGGCAGGTGTAACTATGAATTTAATTTTGGCCTTTATAGGTGCAATGCTACTTGGACTAGCCTATCGTTTTGGTGCAGTTGATACCAATAACATGCTAGTGATTTTTCTAAATTATTTTATGCAATTTAATGTAGTACTGGCAGTGTTTAATCTGATTCCCATTCCACCATTAGATGGTTCTAAGGTCTTGGAGTCACTTTTGCCTTACAAATATAGTTATAAGTGGATGCCGATGTTAGAGCGCTATGGATATTTTATTTTGATGGCATTGGCTTTCACAGGTATGCTATCTATGTTTATATCACCAATAATTAGTTTTATCATTGATTTTTTTATTAGTATTGCCAATACTATCTTTTTTTAAGTCTAGGGGGAAACAGAGTGAAGGGAATTATTCTAAGTGGAATGCGACCAACGGGACGCTTACACATAGGTCATTTAAGTGTTTTGGAAAATTGGGTGAATTTGCAGCAGGATTATGAAAGCTACTTTACAGTTGCTGACTGGCATGCTTTAACAACTGGCTTTGATGCTACAAATCAAATTAGGCAGAATATTAAAGAAATGGTTTTAGACTGGTTAGCTGCAGGAATTAATCCTGAGAAAAGCCCAATATTCATTCAGTCACAAGTTAAGCAGCACGCTGAGCTGCATCTTTTGCTTTCGATGATTACACCCTTGCCGTGGTTGGAGCGTTGTCCTACCTATAAAGATCAGATTAACCAAATGGGAAAACAGGGGAAAGATATTATGACATATGGTTTTTTGGGCTATCCTTTGTTACAGGCAGCAGATATTTTAGCTTATCAAGCTACAGCAGTGCCTGTAGGTGAAGATCAGCTACCACATTTAGAAATGGCTCGCGAAATAGCACGAAGGTTCAATTTTCTTTTTGAGACAAAGATTATGTCTGAGCCACAGGCTTTGTTGGCAAAATTCCCATCAGTACCTGGTACTGATGGACGCAAAATGTCTAAGAGTTATAACAATTTTATCTCGATGTCTGCGGAAGAAAAAGAACTAAAAAAGCTGGTTAATGCTATGGTGACAGATCCAGCTCGTATTCATAAAACAGATAAAGGAAATCCCAAGGCAGCAGGTTGTATAGTTTATAAATATCACGAAATATATAATCAGGAAAATGCTCCGGAGATTGAACAAGCTTGTATGCAGGCAAATATCGGTTGCGGAGAATGCAAAAAAGCATGCTTAGCCAAGTTGGAGGAAATTATCTCTCCTATTCGCGAAAGACGTGCAGTATTTGCAGCTCAGGCTGGGCTGGTAGAAGATATCTTAGCCGACGGCGGAAAGAGAGCCAGAGTAAGGGCAGAAGCAACGATGGAACAGGTGCGTGCTGCTATGAAAATTGATTTTTAAGCGAGGTTAAAATGAGCTATTGTGTAGCACTTCCATGCTTTGAAGGGCCTTTGGATTTACTCTTGCATTTAATACATAAAAATGAGCTAAATATTTATGATATTCCTATTCACTTAATAGTTGATGAATATGTACAGATTATTGGATCTATGCAGCAACTTGATATGGAAGTAGCAAGTGAATTTTTAGTAATGGCTGCACAACTTTTAGCAATTAAATCAAGAATGCTCTTGCCTCAACATAAGGCCTTAACAGTTGAAGAGGAAATTGATCCAAGGCAAGAATTAGTTGATCGCCTGCTGGAATATCAGAGATATCAGGAGGTATTAGAAACACTGCATGGAATGCAACAAGAAGCCCAAAATAACTATTATCGTGAACAAGATGAGGAAATGTTACATCAGCTTGTAGCTAATATTCATGTTTTAGAGGGAATTCAGCTAGCGGATTTACTATTATATGCTAAAAACAGAAGTAAAGAATTGCAAGATTTAGATCGACAGTTAGAGTATGTTAAACGTAGTTATACAATTACTGGGCAAGTGAAATTTATTCGCCGCAAGTTACGTGAAACCATTGATGGGGTAGATTTTTGCGAGCTACTGCTAGTTTGGGAAAGAGCAGAAATTGTAGTCACCTTTTTAGCTTTATTAGAACTATGTAAATACGGAGAACTAATTGTCATCCAAGATAAGGCTTTTGGCTCTATAATTATTAAAAAGCGTGATAGTGAGGTACTTGCAGATGCTATTTAGAGAAGAAGATAAGGCTGTTTTAGAATGTATCCTCTTTGCTTCTGTAGAGGCAGTAACAATTGGTCAATTAACCAAAGCCATGGAGTGGAAAAAAGAAGAAGCTAGTGAGCTGTTAAAGATTTTACAATTGGAATATTTAACAAGAAACAGCGGGCTAGAGTTAGCTGAGATTGCTGGTGGTTGGAAGCTACGAACAAAAGCAGAACATGCCTCAGCTTTAGAAAAATTTTTCAAGCCACTGCGCAATCGACTGACGAAAGCTGCTTTAGAAACTCTAGCTATTATTGCCTATAATCAACCGATTACAAAAATGGATATCGAAAACATCAGAAGTGTAAAAGTGGATTCTGTTGTCAGCAATCTAATGGAAAAAGGTTTGATTCAAGAGGATGGAAGAAAAAATTCTCCTGGACGGCCAATTTTATATGCGGTAAGTGCGGAGTTTTTACAGCACTTTGGTATTAATAGTGTGGAAGATTTACCTCCCCTGCCACCAGCAGAAGAGGGTTAACAATATGGAAGCATATTCTGAAGACTTTTTACTTTATCTTGATATTGAAAAAGGTAGAGCAAAAAATACGGTACAATCATATCGTAGTGATTTAGCTGGGTTTATCATGTTCTTGCGGCAAATAGGTATTGAAGATTTTTCTCAGCTGGATATAGCACTGGTTAAACGTTATGCCTATGCCTTATATAATCAAAAATTGGCTCCTAGTTCCGTAGCGAGAAAGCTTTCGTGTCTTAAAATGTTTTTCCTTTACTTAAGGCAAGAAAAAGTTATTCATGATGATTCCTTGTTGATGCTTGAAACACCAAAACAACCACAGCATTTACCGGATTTTTTAACAATTGAAGAGGTTGAGCTTTTATTAGATGGACCAGATACAAGTACACCCTTAGGTATAAGAGATAAAACCATGTTGGAGCTTATGTACGCGACAGGCGTGCGGGTAAGCGAGCTTGTAGGAATTAAGTATCAGGATATTAACTTGGAATTTACTTTTTTGCGTTGTATGGGTAAAGGTGCTAAAGAAAGAATTGTGCCTATTGGCAGGATTGCAATGCAATATCTCCGGCAATATATGCTAACAGTTCGGGCAACCTTAGTTTCAGATAAAAGGGTAGATGCGATGTTTGTCAGCTATCAAGGCAAGCAGCTTAGTCGTCAAAGCTTTTGGAAGTTGATAAAAAAATATGCTTTACAAGTAGGTATAGGAGCAAAAATTTCTCCGCATACCTTAAGACATTCCTTTGCTACACATCTCTTGAATAATGGTGCAGATTTAAGAATTGTACAAGAACTTTTGGGACATGCAGATCTTTCCACAACACAAATCTACACACATGTAACCCATGATAAATTGCTTGCGGCTTTTGATGCTAGTCATCCAAGAGCTAAATAAAAAGAATTTAAGCAAAGGAAATGACGATGGATTTACTAACCATAATTATGGGTGAAAACAGCACAATAAGCTATAGCAAAAAACGATTTAGTGCTTGAGGCAAGGCATAAATAAGGCAAGTGAGAATAGAGGTGAAACATGGGGATTATCGAAGAAGTACAAGCAGGCAGTCTAGCTGAGGCTTTAGGTATTAAGGCTGGTGATGATTTGCTTTCCATCAATGGTCACGGGCTAAGAGACCAGCTGGATTACCAGTTTTACCAAAATGCCGCAGAGCTTTCGCTGCAAGTGCGCAGAGAAAATGAGCTAAAGACCTTGCAGGTACAAAAAGAAGAATTTGACGAGCTAGGAATTAGCTTCGCCGATGCTACCTTCGATAAGATGCATGTTTGTAGCAATAAATGCAGTTTTTGTTTTATTAGGCAATTGCCGAAAGGATTAAGAAAAACTCTCTATTTAACAGATGATGATTATCGGTATTCTTTTCTTTTTGGTAATTATATTACCCTGACAAATATGAGTCAGGCTGAAAAACAACGGATTGTTGAGCAGCATCTGAGCCCATTATGTATGTCTATTCACGCAACAGATGATCAAGTTAGAAGAGCAATGCTTGGAAATGAACAGGCAAAAGCTGTGTTAGAGGAACTAGATTTTTTTCTACAAAAAGGGATTTGCGTAGAGGCACAAGTTGTATTGCTACCAGGAATTAATGATGGAGCTACCTTAGAAAAAACTATTCGTGATTTAGGGGAGCGTTACCCAGCTGTAGAATCCTTAGCTATTGTACCGGTAGGTCTGACAAAATTCAGGGAAAAGCTTCCAAAACTACAACGCTTCACCAAGGAAGCTGCTAGAAATGTCATTGCTATGGTTGAAGGATGGCAAGAAAAATACTTAAAAGAATTTGGAACACGCTTTGTTTTTTTAGGAGATGAATTCTATTTATTGGCAGAGCTAGAACTACCAGAGGACGAGGCTTATGAGAATTACTTGCAATATGAAAATGGTATTGGTATGGTACGCACTTTTTTAGAGGAAGTAAAAAGCTTTCCACCTAAACGAATCGTAAAAACAGAATTACAGCAATATACAAATATTTATTTTCTAACCGGGCAAGCTTTTGCTCCGGTGCTACAGCTTACTTTAGCAGAGGCACAAAAAGAATTACCAATACAGGTAATTCCAGTGGTTAACTATTTTTTTGGCACTACAATTACGGTAGCAGGATTACTTACTGGGCAAGATTTACTGGCAAGTATGAAAAGACAAGCAGCAGCAGAACAAAGTCTATTTATAGTAACAGAGCTTACTCTGAATAGAGACCAGCTTTTTTTAGATGAGATGTCTCAAGCAGAGTTAACAGCAGCATGCCCAGGGGAATTAAGGTACCTTCCCAATGATGGTTATGAACTGTTTGCGATGCTTTATCAAGAAATATAAAAGTTCAAAATTACGTTGCGGCCATTGGCCAGTTGAAAAAGAAAACAGAAGGAGGCGAGCTTTTTGCAAATAGTAGCAGTAGTTGGTAGGCCAAATGTTGGGAAATCCACTTTATTTAATCGTATAGTAGGAGGACGTAAGGCCATAGTTGAAGATTCACCAGGAGTGACAAGAGATCGTCTTTATAAAGAGGCAGAGTGGTTAAATAGGCGTTTTATGCTGATTGATACAGGTGGTTTCCAATGGCAAACAGATGATATTTACCGTCAAGTCAAGAAACAAGCTGAGATTGCCATTGAAGAAGCAGATGTAATTATTTTTGTTGTGGATAATCAAACAGGTTTGACTATTGATGATCAAGATGTAGCTGCAATTCTGAGAAAAACAGGTAAACCAGTAATTTTGGCAGTAAACAAAGTAGATAATTTTGATAATGTCGAAATGGAGCTTTATCAATTTTATGCTTTAGGATTAGGTGATCCTATTCCTATTTCTTCAACTCATGGGATGAATATTGGAGATTTATTAGATGCAGTTGTGGAATTATTTCCTTCTGAACCAGAGGAAGATGAAAATGCTGATGTTCCTAGGATTGCTGTAGTAGGCAGACCTAATGTAGGAAAATCGTCTCTTGTTAATTTTTTAACAGGTAAAGAGCGGGTCATTGTCAGCAATATTGCCGGTACGACTAGAGATGCAATCGATACAAAAATAAAAGCTAATGGTAAAGAGTATGTATTAGTGGATACAGCTGGATTGCGTAGAAGATCGAAGGTGGAAGAAAACCTGGAATATTATAGCGTAATGCGAGCACTAAGCTCTATCGATAGAGCGGATGTTGTCTTTATGATGCTAGATGCCGTAGATGGGGTTACAGATCAAGATAAAAAGATTGCGGGTTATGTACATGAAGCTGGTAAGCCGTCAATTATTGTAATCAACAAGTGGGACTTAGTAGAAAAAGATACCAAAACCATGAAAGCATTTGAAGAACATGTGAGGGAAAAATTAGGTTTTGTGCAATATGCGCCAATGTTATTTATTTCCGTTGAAACAGGTCAGAGAGTAACTAAACTTTTAGAACTGGCAGATCATGTGATGGAACAGGCAGAGATTCGTATTCCAACCTCTACCCTCAATGAATTTATTGCAGAAGTATTATCCTATAATCCTCCTCCAACAGACAAAGGAAAACAATTAAAAATAAAATACTGTACACAGGCGGGTATTAAGCCACCTAGTTTTGTGATGTTTGTGAATAATGTGGATCTCATGCATTTTTCATATAAGCGACATATTGAAAATCAATTGCGTAAGGTTTTTGGCTTTGTGGGTAATCCAATTGTCATTATCGTGAAGCAGAACGAGAAGGAGTAGCTATGAGCAAGATTGCAGTATTAGGTGCTGGTAGCTGGGGCACAGCCCTTGCTTTTGCCTTAGCACAAAATGGACATGAGATAAATCTTGTTGCTAGAAATGAAGAAACTGCAAAAAAAATTACAGCAGCAAAAAGCAATGAAAAATATTTACCGGGGGTTGTTTTGCCTTGGTTAATAAATGTTACGGCTGATCAAGAAAGAGCTATTGGCAAAGCAGAGCATTTAGTGCTTGCTTTACCATCACATGAGTTGCGTGGCTTTTTACAAGGTTGCAAAAGCTGCATAAAAAAAGAGCAGATAGTAATCAACACAGCCAAAGGATTTGAACAGAAAAGTTGTCTGCGGTTAAGTCAAGTTATTGATGAGGAAATTGGTGGAATAAACCGTATTGTAGTCCTTTCAGGACCAAGCCATGCAGAAGAAGTCGCTAAAAATTTGCCAACAGTAGTTGTAGCAGCAGGTTATGGTGCTCAATCAGCAAGCTATGTGCAAGATTTATTTATGAGTGCAAATTTCCGCGTCTATACCAATGAAGATGTGTGCGGTGTAGAGATTGGTGGAGCAGTTAAAAATGTTATAGCCTTAGCAACAGGTATTTCTGATGGATTAGGGTTAGGTGATAATACAAGAGCCGCAATCATGACTAGGGGAATTACAGAAATGACTCGCTTAGGTATAGCTATGGGTGGAAATGTGGCTACCTTCTCTGGACTTACAGGATTGGGTGATTTGATTGTGACTTGTGGCAGTATGCATAGTCGTAATAGGCGGGCAGGAATTTTATTGGGAGAAGGCTTTACATTAGAAGAAGTTTTAAGTAAAATAGGCATGGTAGTTGAAGGTGCGAAAGCGGCGGAAACTACAGCACAATTGGCTAGAAAGTGGCAAATTGAAATGCCTATCACACTAGGCGTTACAAAAGTTCTCTCTGGAGAAGAAAGTCCAAAAATGATTGCCAGAGCCTTAATGACAAGACAGAGAGTCAATGAAATTGAGGATTTGCTGAACTTGAATTAATCAAGGAGGAATAAATGTGGGGATAGTAGTACAAAAATTTGGTGGCACTTCCGTAGCTAATCCGGAAGCAATGCGAAGAGTTGCCAAAAGAGCAATTGAGTGCAAAGAAGCGGGTAATCAAGTTGTTGTGGTTGTATCTGCTATGGGACATTCTACTGATGAATTGTTGGATTTAATGCATCAAGTGACTAATAAGCCTGAAAAGCGTGAAGTAGACATGCTTTTAGCAACAGGAGAACAGGTATCAATTTCCTTAGTAGCGATGACAATTGCAGAAATGGGACACCAATCAATTTCCTTAACTGGACCACAAGTAGCTATTTTGACTGATTCAGTCCACGGTTCTGGAAAAATTTTGCGAGTGGAAAAGGCAAGACTATTACAAGAATTAGCCCATGGGAAAATAGTTGTTGTTGCAGGTTTTCAAGGGAAAACAGACAAGGGCGAGATAACTACCTTAGGTCGTGGTGGTTCTGATACAACAGCTGTAGCCGTAGCTGCAGCGATCTCAGCTGATGTATGTGAAATTTTTACAGATGTTGATGGTGTTTACACTACAGATCCTCGGCTAGTACCGGAAGCAAAAAAACTAAAAAGCATTGGTTATGATGAGATGTTGGAAATGGCTAGTTTAGGAGCTCTTGTTTTACAGCCACGCTCAGTGGAATATGCAAAAAATACTGGTGTGAAAATCCATGTTAGATCAAGCTTTAATTATAACGAAGGAACTATAGTTCGGGAGAGTGCAGATATGGAAAAAGAATTAGCGGTAAAAGGACTAGCTTTAGATAAAAATTGCGCAAAAATGACTATTTTTAATGTGCCTGATAAACCAGGTGTTGCTATGAAATTATTTTCAGCTTTAGCTGATGAACATATTAATGTGGATATGATTGTACAAAGTAACTCGCGAGCTGAGTTTAACGATATTAGTTTTACTATTGAAGAAGATCAGGTTAAAAAAGCTTTTAGTATTTGCCAGCAAATCAAAGAAGAGCTAGGAGCAACTGGTGCGAGCTATGACGATCAAGTGGCAAAGATAAGTATTATTGGTGCAGGTATGAAAACAAATGCGGGAACTGCTGCTAAGATGTTTGAAGCTTTAGCAGAAGCGGCTATTAATATTCATTTAATATCTACTTCGGAAATTAAAATTTCTTGCATCATAGATCAAGTAGATGCAAAAAAAGCAGTAGCAGCAATTCATAGCAAATTTGAATTGGAAAAATAAAAGGAACAAGACTAACATAGCTTAGATAACCCTACTTTGGCGTAGACCAGAGTAGGGTTTTTGTGCTCTTGGCAAGTTGCAAAAAGCATGTTAGGATGTAGGGAAGATATGAGTAATAGTAGTAGGAAAGGAGTAGAAATATGTATATTCCCAAGCAAGTATTAATTATACTTAAACTTTTAAACCAACAAGGCTATGAAGCATATCTGATTGGTGGCTGTGTGAGAGATTTATACTTAAATAAGTTGCCTGAGGATTATGATATAGCTACTAATGCCTTGCCTGATGCTATCATGCAGGTGTTTGCAAAATTTAAGCTTGTACTTACTGGTATTAATCATGGCACTATAACTGTAATTATCGAACAGATGCCTATTGAAATTACTACTTATCGGGTAGATGGGGAATATTTAGATAACAGAAGACCAGAACAAGTTACCTTTACCTTAGAACTCGAAAGAGATGCTTTGCGTCGAGATTTTACGATGAATGCTATGGCTTACCATCCTACAGAAGGACTTTTTGATTTTTGTGGTGGACAAGAGGATATTATAAAAAAAAGCATCCGCGCAGTAGGGAATCCGGAACAACGATTTCGCGAGGATGGGTTGCGGATGTTACGAGCACTACGCTTTGCTGCGGTGTTAGGTTTTTCAATTGAGGATAAAACAAAGTCCAGCATTATCCTTAACTGCGAGTTATTAACTGGCCTAGCAAAAGAGCGGGTACAAGCAGAATTTAGCAAATTGCTGTTAGGTCTATATGCAACATCCGTGCTTTTGGAATTTAGACAGGTATTAGAATTCTGTATTCCAGAGTTGCGACAGCTAAAGCAAATGCAATATGAAAAATCGATACAAGCTCTCAAAAATACTGCTCCAAAACTAGGATTAAGGTTGGCATGTTGTTTACAAGCGCTAGAGGTAGGGGAAGTTAAGGCTGTACTGCAAGGGCTAAAATATAGTAAGAGTATCATAAATGAGGTTACTAGCATCCTATTAGCAAAAGAACTATTAATACAAACAGATAAGCTAAGATTAAAAAAGGCATTACAATGCTATGGACAAGAGGTGCTTGAGCATGCTTTAAGTATCATGCTTGCAAGCACATTAGAAGCGTGTGAAAATATAAGGATACAAAAGAGTGTAGAGCTATTAGCAGAAATTATCCGTGAAAAACCTTGCATAAGCTTAAAAAGCTTAGCTATAGATGGACAAGATCTACAAGATCTAGGAATAACACAAGGTAAGCAAATAGGGGAAATCTTACAGCAGCTTTTGTTGGAAGTAATGTCAGAACAATTAGTTAATGAAAAGTCACATTTATATTTACGTGCTGAAAAACTGAAAAAAGATGGTAATGCATAAACCGAAATAGCGCTAAATCATAATGGGTTCATATAGTGTAGGTAGAATATAATTTTCAAGTTGCTATTGTTTGCTTATAAAAAGTTTGATTATCTGAAATAGGCTGGGGAAAACACAAGAATTTTCTTAGCCTATTTTTTTATACACAAAATCAGCCTTTATTAACTTTGGCTTAACTTTATTAGCTTAATTAACAACATACTTTAATGTGTTTCTAAAGCAACTGAAAAGTGGTTATAAATTAATATATGTTATATTATTCACTAATTAAATATAATTATTGCGCACATTAAATGATAATGGTAAAATAAGAGTAGCAAAAACAGCAATTGAATAAATACGAGAAAGGGAGTTGTGAAGATGGGACTGAAAAACAATTATGTAAAAAATGTGTATGCGGAGGTAGTAAGAAAAAACCCCAATGAAGCAGAATTTTTACAGGCTGTGCTAGAGGTGCTAGAATCATTTGAAGTCTTAGTAGAAGAAAACCCACAAATGGAAAAATATGCGCTTTTAGAGCGCTTAGTAGAACCAGAAAGGATCATAAGTTTCCGAGTGCCATGGGTAGATGACCATAATGTTGTTCATGTAAATCGTGGATTCAGGGTACAGTTTAATTCGGCAATAGGACCATATAAAGGTGGTTTGCGTTTTCATCCGTCAGTAAATCAGTCAATTGTAAAATTTCTAGCCTTTGAGCAATGTTTTAAAAATTCTCTCACTGGTCTACCTATGGGTGGTGGAAAAGGAGGAAGTGATTTCGATCCCAAGGGAAAAAGCAATTTTGAAATTATGCGATTTTGCCAAAGCTTTATTACAGAGTTATATCGGCATATTGGAGAAAATACAGATGTACCTGCAGGTGATATTGGTGTAGGTGGCAGAGAAATAGGCTTTATGTACGGTCAATATAAAAGGATACAAAGCAAATTTACTGGAGTTCTAACTGGTAAAAGTATTACCTACGGTGGTTCTTTAGTAAGGACAGAAGCTACTGGCTATGGTCTTTGCTATTTCATGGCAGAAATGCTTGGCGCTCATAATTTGAGTTTTGCTCATAAAAAAGTAGTTGTTTCCGGAAGTGGGAATGTAGCTATTTATGCAGTAGAAAAAGCCACAGAGCTGGGAGCAAAGGTAGTAGCAATGAGTGATTCCAATGGTTATATTCATGATGAAAAAGGTATTCAACTTGATGTGATCAAACAGATTAAAGAGGTTGAAGGCGGTAGGATTGCCGAATATGCCAAAAGAGTAGAGGGGAGTCTCTACCATATTGGACAAGAAATTTGGAGCATTCCTTGTGATATTGCCTTACCTTGTGCTAAAGAAAATGAAATTCTAGGTGCAGATGCCAAAGCATTAATTGCTAATGGTTGCATAGCAGTAGCCGAGGGGTCTAATATGTCAACTAGTAGAGAAGCTGTGGATTTATTCTTGCAAAATAATGTGTTTTTTGGTCCAGGAAAAGCAGCCAATGCCGGTGGCGTTGCGGTGAGTGGCTTGGAAATGACACAAAATTCTCAGCGTTATGCCTGGAGCTTTGATGAAGTAGATAGCAAGCTGAAAGAAATTATGAAAAGTATCTATCAAAAGGCAGCTAGTACAGCAAAACTTTACGGTCAAGAAAATAATCTTGTAATGGGAGCCAATATTGCAGGATTTATTAAAATTGCTGATGCAATGTTAGCCGAAGGAATAGTGTAAACAAAATAATAAAAAAGCAGTATGCCAAGTGGATTGTCCACTTGGCATACTGCTTTTTGCGGTTCGTTTACTGCCTGGCTGCTAATAGCATTGCATGAAGACCATCACCTGCATGGTAAGAACTTCTAACGAGAGGGCCGCTAGCTACATACTTAAAGCCTAATTTATAAGCTAGTTCTTCATATTTTTTGAATTGGTCAGGACGAATATATTCAACTAATTGTAAATGTTCTTTTGAAGGTTGTAGATACTGACCAATGGTTACAATATCACAATTAACGCTACGTAAGGAATGTAAAAGCTCTGCAACTTGTGTTGCTGTTTCGCCAAGTCCTACCATCAGGCCTGATTTAGTGATGATGCTATCATCAATTTTTTTAACCAGACCCAAAAGCTCTAAAGAGCGATTGAAAATTGCCATTGGACGCACATCAGGATAAAGTGCAGGTACGGTTTCTACATTATGATTGATAATTTCTGGTTTAGCATTAACTACAAGGCGAAGGGCTTGTTCATTTCCCTCAAAGTCAGGAATAAGCACCTCAATTGTGGTACTAGGGCTAAGTTCGCGAATAGCTAGAATAGTTTTAGCAAAGTGTTCAGCGCCACCATCTTCTAAATCATCTCTAGTTACTGAGGTGATTACAGCATGGCTGATCTGCATTTCAGCAACAGCTTTTGCTACATTTAGGGGTTCATGGGGGTCCAATTGCTCGGGTGAATCCTTTGTAACTTTGCAAAAGCGACAATTTCTAGTGCAATTTTTACCAAGCAACATAAAAGTAGCCGTGCCACTTTTGTAACACTCACCTCTGTTAGGACACCCTGCTTGCTCGCAAACTGTATTAAGATGGTGCCTTACTAAAATTTCATTAACATGGCCGCAGCGGGGAGCCCCTTTAGCAATTTTCAACCATTCTGGTTTTCTAAGATAACTCATTATTACCTCCGTATAATTAGACTGAATAGTTCAGCAAAAAAACTTTAAAAAATAAACTAACAAAATGAAGTATATAAAAACAACCATCTATTGTCAATTTATGTGCAATTATTCTCAATGAACGGATTGCTTTTGTTTGCTTAAAGGAAGTTTTAAATTGGATTTCTCTAATACTGCAAAATTATTCTATATTAAAGTGTTGCTTTATAAAATAAACTATGGTACCGTTATACTATGAGATGAATAACGGAGGTGCAGTAGTGTTAAAGAAAATTATGGTATTAAGCATAGTAACTAGTCTTTTATGTGGTTGTAGTGGGAAACAATTGGATGAGCCTCTACAAATTTCTGCAGCGTCAAATTTGACTAATGCTTTTAAGGTAATTGCAGAGGAGTTTCAGCAGAAAACAGGGCAAAAAGTAGTACTGCAGTTTGGAGCAACTTCAGCTTTAGGTCAACAACTAAGCGAAGGGGCGCCTGTTGATGTTTTCGCTGCTGCAGATACCAAAACCATTAATAAGTTAGCTATTGATGGCTATGTAGAAGATGTACAAGAATTTGCTGAGGGGTATGTAGTGATGCTAGTAGCATCAGGGATGCCAGTTGTTAAGCTTGCTGATCTTAACAAGCAAGAGGTTGAACGAATTATTATAGCTCAACCAAAAACAGCTCCATATGGGAAGGCAACAATGGAAGTTTTAGAAAATAGTGGGCTCTTGCCAGGCATAGAGCAGAAAATCATTTACGTTAAAGATATCCAGTCTGCTTTGACATATATGGCTGAAGGTGAAGCAGATGTGGCTTTTACGGCGAAATCCTTGGTGGTAAAGAAAGAGTATAAATATATAGATATTGCTACTGGTTTGTACAGTCCTTTAATGCAAAATATCTGTATTAACAAAAATTCACAAAAAAAAGCTGTAGCTAAAGATTTTCTCTCTTTCTGTTTAGGCGAAAGAGGTCAAGAAATCTTAAAATTTTATGGATATGGAAGTGTGATAAAATAATATGAATTTAGTACCCGTTTTTTTATCATTACAAATAGCAGGAACTGCTACCCTGATAGTTACAATTTTAGGCTTACCACTTGCTTATTTACTGGCAATCAAATCCTTTAGAGGTAAGAATATTATTGAGTCGTTATTAGCCTTGCCTATGGTCTTGCCACCAACAGTGCTGGGCTATTATTTATTAGTTTTGCTGGGAAGAAATAGTCT
The DNA here is from genome assembly GCA_037141195.1 of Clostridia bacterium. Lineage (GTDB taxonomy): Bacteria > Bacillota > TC1 > TC1 > JBAXCZ01 > JBAXCZ01. Next base: position 52,160 of record JBAXCZ010000009.1, on the reverse strand, counting down.
GTTTGGAGCATGGCTAAAAGCAAGCTTTGGGATTAGTTTGGTTTTTACCAAGGCAGGTGCTATTTTAGCAGTAGTGGCAGTTATTTTTCCTTTGCTTGTTCGCACAGCTCAAGCAGGTTTTGAGCAATTAGACCAAGATCTTTTATCCATAGCGACAACTTTAGGAGCTTCTAGCTTTACTACTTTTTGGAGGTTGGCAATACCTATGGCATGGAAAGCAGTAATCTCTGGTATAATGCTGGCATTCACTAGAGGCATGGGAGAGTTCGGTGCTACGCTTATGATTGCTGGTAGCATTCCAGGAAAAACGCAGACACTTTCTTTAGCTATCTATGAAGCTGTACAAAGTGGCGACAAAGTACAAGCAAATCGTTTAGTAGCTTTGATTAGCATTTTAACATTTTTAGTTTTATGGTGGACAAATAAAAATATCAAGAATCGTATTTAAAGATTAGAAGCTAAAGCATTAACTTTAATTTTTAGCTACCACGGTTAATTTTAATAAAAAATTAACACAAACTTAACAATTGGCATATGAGATATTAACAGATTTAAGATACAATACTCTCGAAACCAGATGAAAGGTGAGAGGTATGAAAAAACTTAAAGAAAAATTAGCAGAAAAATTCTTACTCATAGTTTCGCTGATTTCAGTACTGGCTCTTGGACTGATTGGAGTTTTTATCTTCCGTGAAGGCTGGCCTGCAATTCGTGAAACAGGTTTACTAAACTTTATTTTCGGTACTACCTGGGAAGGCACGAAAGGTATTTTTGGTGTTGGAGCTATGATAATTGGTTCGATGGTAGTGACATTTGTTGCCTTAGTTATTGGAGTGCCATTAGGGCTTGCAGTAGCTATTTTTTTGGCAGAGATTGCCCCAAAACGCATGGCAAAGATAGTGCGACCAGCTACAACCCTATTGGCTGGTATTCCCTCTGTTGTTTATGGCCTATTTGGTTTAATTGTTGTAGTGCCATTTGTCAGATTTCTTACGCAAAAAATTTATGGGAGTCAAGCTGATCCCTTAATTTCTTCTGGCTTAGGGGTGCTCTCAGCAGCAATTATTTTAGCTATTATGATTTTACCGACAATTGTGAATATTGCTGAAGATTCGATTAGGGCTGTTCCAAGGGAATTCAAAGAAGGTAGCCTAGCATTAGGAGCCACTCACTGGCAAACAATTGTTAAAGTATTGATGCCTGCTGCAGGTTCTGGTATTGTCGCAGGTATTGTCCTTGCCATGGGAAGGGCAATTGGCGAGACAATGGCTGTAATTATGGTGGCTGGTAATGCAGCGGTAATACCTATGAGTATTTTTTCTAAGGTAAGGACGTTAACGGGTAATATTGCTATTGAAATGAGCTATGCTCAAGGCTTACATAGCAGTGCTCTTTTTGCTACTGGGATTGTGCTTTTTGTATTTATCATGCTGATAAACTCCTTGGCCACTTATATTATTAAGCGGGGGGGAATAATTAGTGAATAATAAAAACCGCTTTCAGCAAAAAATAGCTTTTGGTTTTTTATGGTCAGCTGCAATTTTGACAGTAATTATTTTGGCTGCAGTGTTAGGTTATATCATGTATAGAGGTTTAGGAAAAATAAGCTGGGATTTTTTAACTACAGTACCTAAAAAGATGGGTCAAGAGGGTGGAATTCTTACACCATTAATTGGGACGTTGTATTTTGTAGTGCTTACCATTATCATTGCAACACCGATTGGGGTAGGCACAGCAATTTATTTTACAGAATACATGAAAGATGGCAAGCTGATGGGGATAATCAGATTTAGTACCGAAGCACTTGCTGGAGTTCCATCTATTGTTTTTGGACTTTTCGGCTTTGCCTTTTTTGTTACCTTATTAAAGCCAATTACAGGTGGTTGGTCAATTATATCTGGAGCATTAACAGCAGCAATTATGATTTTGCCTACGATTATTAGAACATCTGAGGAAGCCTTAAAGACGGTACCACGTTCGTATAAGGAAGGAAGCTTAGCCTTAGGGGCTAGCCATTTTTATACAATCCGTAAGGTAGTATTACCAAATGCTCTACCTGGAATATTAACGGGAATTCTCCTTAGTATAGGTCGCGCTGTGGGAGAAACAGCAGCCTTGCTCTTAACATTAGGAGGCTCTTTAAGAGTGGTGCATAGCATTTTCAGTCCTACAAGAACCTTAGCCATGCATTTATATTTAGTGGCGATGGAGGTTGGCGATTTTGATATGGCTTTTGCTTCAGGTGCTGTTCTAATCATCCTAATTCTATTTATTAATTTCTTGGCAAATTTAGTGATTAAGAGCTTTAAGAAAGCATAAGGAGATAGATATGTCGAAAATTATTGTAAAAAACTTTGATCTTTATTACGGGGATTTCATGGCCTTGAAAAATGTTAATATTACCATAGAGGAAAAAGAAATTACAGCTTTTATAGGTCCATCAGGGTGCGGTAAATCCACCTTTTTGCGAACCTTAAACAGGATGAATGATCTGATTGATGGGGTGAAAATATCAGGTGAAATAAGAATTGATGGTGAGGATGTTAATGCTGTATCCACGGATGTAGATATTTTGCGAAAAAAAATTGGCATGGTTTTCCAAAAACCAAATCCATTTCCTATGAGTGTTTATGATAATGTAGCATATGGTCCAAGGGTTCATGGAATCAAAGATAAAAAGATTTTAGATAAAATAGTGCGAGAAAGTTTAGAAGCAGCAGCCTTGTGGGATGAATTAGATGATCGGTTATACAAATCCGCGTTGGGACTTTCTGGTGGACAGCAACAAAGGCTTTGTATTGCAAGACTGTTAGCAGTTGAACCGGAAATTTTATTAATGGATGAACCTACAAGTGCCTTGGATCCAATTTCTACTAGCAAAATAGAAGACTTATTGCAAACCTTAAAAGAAAAATATACAATTGTAATTGTTACCCATAATATGCAGCAAGCTGCTCGTATTTCTGATAAGACAGCATTTTTCTGGACTGGGGAAATTATCGAATACGATACCACGGCAAAAATCTTTACTAATCCAGCAAATAAGAAAACAGAAGACTATATTACCGGTAGGTTCGGGTAGAAGGAGAGGATACTTATGTTCAGAAAAGATGCTAGAGAATTTTTTGTAAAAGATCTTAATAATTTGTTTAAGCGAGTACTTTACATGGGAGATTTGGTAGAGCATGCGATTAAAGATGCAATTAAAGCGCTAGAGACAAGAGAGGTTGCTTTGGCACATCTAGTTATCGAAAGAGAAGATTTGATTGACCGCGAACAAGAAGAGATAGAAAATGCTTGCATAAGCTTAATTGCGATGCAGCAACCAGTAGCTAAGGATTTACGCTTAATCTCCGCAATCCTCAAAGTAATTACGGATTTGGAAAGAATGGGTGACTATGCTGAGGATATTGCAGAAATTGTTATTAAGTTTGCTGATCAGCCATTAATGAAGCCTTTAATTGACATACCACTCATGGCAGAAACCACCATTGTGATGGTAAACAAGGCTCTAGATGCTTTTGTTAGAGAGGATGTAGAGCTAGCCAAGGAAATGTGTGAAATGGATTCAATAGTAGATAAACTATATTCCCAGGTGAAACAGGATGTCATTAAACTGATGGAGCAAGATACTAAACACGTAGAGCAAGGGGTATACTTGATATTTATCGCTAGGTATTTAGAGCGTATTGCAGATCATACCACAAATGTTGGTGAAGATATTATTTATCTTGTAACTGGTAAACGCGAATCACTAAACTAAATAGGATATTTTTATTTCGGAAAGCTGTTACTTGTTAACAGCTTTTTCTTGTGCTTTTTTTCAAAAAGTTATAGAATGAAAAGAGAATTCTTTGGAAAACGAGGTGAAAAAATGCAAATTTTAACATATGTTTGTCCTACCTGTGGAGCAACACTGACACATAATCCTGCTAATCAGGAACTTTCGTGCAAATATTGTAATTTTTCCTGTCCGATTGTAGCCTATGAAGAGCGTTATGCTAAACTTTCTAATCCAAGCAGTGATACAAGCAAAGAGCAGGGACACGGTGATACCTTAGCTAATTATACCTGTTCTCGTTGTGGTGGAAAAATTGTAGCTTCTCCAACTACAGCTGCAGCTTTTTGCATTTATTGTGGTGAAAAAACTATTTTCCCTTCTAAGCTAGAAGGTGATTTTCGTCCTAAAGCAGTAATTGGTTTTCACAAAACAAAAGAAGATGCAGAAAAAGCATTTTTAGCTCTTTGCAAAGGAAGGCCACTCTTACCTAAGGAATTTACCAGAAGGCAAAATATTGATAAAATATCGGGAGTTTATATACCTTTTTACTTACATGATTACCGAGCGGAGGGCAGTCTTGCCGGTCAAGCTATTAAGTTGCGCAGCTGGTCTGATGGTAGCTATAATTATGAAGAACGAAGCTATTATAGAGTAGGGCGAAGTGGAACAATGCGTTTTGAGAAGTTACCAGCAGATGCCTCTAAAGAAATTGATGATGCAACAATGGATAGCTTAGAACCCTTTGATTATGCACAGCTAACAGAGTTTAATTTTGCTTATCTTTCTGGCTATTTGGCACAACAACCAGATGAAGAAAAAGAAAAACTGGTACAACGAACAAAGGAAAGGGCAGAAAAATCACTCTATGATGCTCTATATCAATCCTTAAGTAGCAGAGGTTATACTAGTATTAGCTTACAAGAGCAACAACTTGAAGTAACAAATGAAGCTGCATCCTTAGCCTTATTACCAGTGTGGTTCTTAAATACTCGCTATGAAAAAAAGACTTATGCCTTTGCCATGAATGGGCAAACAGGAAAGTTCGTTGGTGAAACACCAATTGATAAACAAAAGTCTATCCTATACTTCTTCTTGATTTTTTTACTTTTAGTGGGCATTTTCTTAGGCGTTACCACAATCTGGTCCAATGCCAATAATGGGTATAAAACCTTAGCAGAAGTACAAGCAGCTCCAGAGGCAGTGAAGTGGAAACAGCTAGACACGAAGGTTAAGGTTTATGATTATGCGGATTTATGGACAACGGTTGAGGAAAATCAACTTCAGCAGTTAGCTACAGAATTTGTGAATAATGAGCAAATGGATATAGTAGTTACAAGCACTAACGACAGCAAAAATCTTAGTGCTCAGGCTTATGCCAATGATTTTTATGATTATTCTGGGTTTGGTATCGGAAAGTATCGAGCAGGGCTGGTATTATCAGTGAATATGGATTTACGAGAAGTGTACATTAGCACCTGCGGCAGTGCTATTCCTATTTACCCTGACGAAAAAATTCAACAAATGCTGGATTCTATTACTCCAGCTTTAACAAGTGAAAACTATGCAACAGCTGCAAGCAATTTTATTCAGCAAGCTAGTCTGATTGCGGCTAACTATCAGAATTATTCTTTCTATCTAATTAATTTTCTCGTACCATTTGTTCTTGCACTACTCATACTGGGTATTATGATAGCGATGTCTAAACGCAAGGTAAAAATAGCTGAGACAGCAGATTATTTTGTTGCTGGTGGGTTGAATCTTAAGTTGGAAGAGGACCTATTCCTACATAAAAACACTGTGAGTTTTAAGATTCCAACGAATTCAGGAGGATCATCGGGAAGTATAGGCTCTAGTGGCAGTAGCCATGGTGGAGGCGGAAGCAGCTTCTAAGAGCAGTTGAAAATATAAAAAAAAGGATACCTCAAGAAAATTGAGGTATCCTTTTGTAGCTTAGTCTTTATTGAAAGATACAGGTTAATAATTCAGTGGAGGTTAGCTTGCCAAAATAATCATGGACATTAATTGTCTTGAAAAATTCAGTAACAGCTGCTTCTGAGAATTCTAAACCAGCCATTTTTGCTTCTAATTCGCTAATTTCCTGCTTACCAAAAAAATCACCAAAAATATTGCAAGCATTAATCAAGCCGTTGTCTACATCAAAATAAAATTCTACAGTACCTTGCTCAAAGCGCTTCTCTTGTTTGAGGTTAAACTTTGGAGAACGACCAAAGTTCCATTCCCAAGTATCATAACGCTGTGTCTGGATTTTTTTGATTGCGATCAAGTTCTCAGGGGTAAGTACATAAGGTTTATTATCTGCACCGGCCTCTATCATCAATGAATCCATCAGCGTTTGCATGAATTCATTAATGGTGGCTTTGGTGGTTAGATAATCAAGCACATTAGTTACTCTGCTGCGTACAGATTTTACACCCTTTGCTTCGATTTTACTCTGTTTAACATTGAGAGCATTTTGAACCATGCTCAAATCAGAACTATAAAGAATAGTACCATGGTGCAGTACCCGATCCTTATAATAATATTGGGCATTACCTGAAAACTTTTTACCGTCTATAGTAATATCATTGCGGCCAGAAAGTTCTGCAACTACGCCTAGCTGGGCAAGGGCATTAATCACAGGCTGAGTAAATTTTTTAAAGTTTGGTCCAATGCCATCATGGTTATTGGCTGTAATATAGGTGAAGTTTAGATTTCCTAAATCATGGTAAACTGCACCGCCGCCAGATAATCTACGGACTACTTGTATATTATGTGTTTTGCAATACTCATAATTTACCTCTGCTAAGGTGTTTTGGTTCTTGCCAATTACTACCACCGGTGAATTTTGCCAGAGAATAATACAATCATCCTCTGTAGCAAAATGTTTAATGAAGTATTCTTCCATTGCTAAGTTGAAATGTGGGTCATGAGATGTACCGATAAAATTAATCATTTGATCACTCCTTCGGAAATTATATTACCAGTTTTTATTATTTTTTGCAAAAAATATTGAGCCGAAAAAAGACTATTTATTAACTGGCATTAAATAATAGTGAAATAAATTAATTGAAAATAAAAAAAGCCTTTGATTTTTTGAAAATAGTGAGTTATAATGATTCCGTAGTGGAAATAAAATACTTGAAAAACTGTAGAATTTGTGTATTGTTTTTAGCTAAAAAGTAGAACATACAAATGAATACATGTTTTATATCGGAGGGGCATTGTGATATACATAGCCACAATGATTGATAGTATATAATATTATATAGGAGGCAACTGAAAATGTACAAAATTGACTTGAAAAAGAATGAAGCTGTGCTAGCAAAAACAGTAGAGCTAGCTAAAGAGAGAGGAATTATTATTCCAACTCTCAAACAAATGCAAAATCCTGATTTAATTCCTGCAAAGATCAAAGAAAAATTAAAAGATGTAGGCGTTTGGGATATTAACCCATTAAACCTCTTCAGAATTACCTGGAAAAATGAACCAATTGCCAAAGGTGGATTATTTGGTAAAACTAACTACATTGAGTTACCAAAAGCTTTAACAGGCGTAGATGCAAGAATCATTTGTATGGTTGGTAAATTCTTCCCAACCGGTTGTCACAAAGTAGGAGCTTCCTTTGGTTGCTTGGTACCTCGCTTGATGACTGGACAATTCGACCCATCTTTCCACAAAGCAGTTTGGCCATCAACTGGTAACTATTGCCGTGGTGGTGCTTACAACTCAGCACTATTAGCTTGTAAATCAATTGCGATTTTACCAGCTGAAATGTCTAAAGAGCGTTTTGATTGGTTAAAAGAGGTTGCTGGTGAAATTATTGCAACACCTGGTTGCGAGTCTAACGTAAAAGAAATATTTGACAAAACTTGGGAATTAAAACAACGTGATGATGTAATGATCTTCAATCAATTTGAAGAGATGGGCAACCCACTTTGGCATTATCAAGTAACTGGCCATGCAATTGCTGATATCGTTGCTGATATCAAAGGTGAAGATGGTAACTTTGCTGGTGCTTGCTTCACATCTGGTTCTGCTGGCACTATGTCTGCTGGTGATTACTTGAAAGAAGTATACCCTGCAAGCAAGTTAGGCGTTGGAGAAGCTTTACAATGCCCAACAATCCTCAACAATGGTTTCGGTGGACACAGAATTGAAGGCATTGGCGATAAGCATATTCCTTGGATTCATAATGTGAAAAATACAGATGTAGCTGTTGCTATTGATGACAATGATGCTGTTAATCTGCTCAGACTCTTTAATGAGCCTGCAGGTAAAGAATATCTTGTGAAAACAGTGGGATTAACTCCAGAATTTGTAGAAACTTTAGGCTATTTAGGAATTTCTGGTATTGCCAATGTGCTTTGTCTCATTAAAATGGCTAAATACTATGAATTGACTGAAAATGATATTTTAGCAACTGTATTAACTGACTCTGCAGAAATGTATGGTTCTCGTTTAGAAGAGCAAGCTGTAGAGCAAGGAGCTTACACCCCATTACAGGCAGCTATTGATCATGTTGCTTGTATGTTACACCAATCTACGGATAATTTAGAAGAACTTACCTATGCTACTAGAAAACGTATCCATAACTTGAAGTACTACACTTGGGTAGAGCAACAAGCTAGAGATGTTGAAGAGCTCAATGCTCAGTGGTATGATAAAAACTATTGGAAGAATGTGCATAATCAAATTGATGAAGTTGATGCCTTAATTGATGACTTCAATGAGCGCACAGGATTACTTAAAAACTTATAAGAATTAAAGCAAAGCCATGCTATTCCTTGTGAATAGCATGGCTTTTTTGTGTCTTTCGTTCTTTCTTGTTCTGTGCTATCATAAAACATAGGCAAAATATTTATATATTACTCGAAAAGAGGAAAAATATATGGAAAGCGTACTAGACTTAATAAAAAAATCAGAGGTTGTTGCTCTAACACAAGAATTAGTTAGGATAAAGAGCTACTTAGGTGTTGAAGGCGTTGAAACAGAGTTGGCAGAATATATTGCCAAGTTCTTACAGGATAATGGGATGGGAGCAAAGTTGCAGGAGGTCTTTGCAGGCCGCTGCAATGTTTTAGGTTCGCTAACAGATTTTAAACAAGTTAGTGGAAAAAGACTTCTTTTATGTGGGCATATGGATACGGTAAGTCCAGAGCAGATGGAGATAGAACCTTTTACGGCTTACCTTAAGGATGGTAAACTTTGGGGTAGAGGTAGCGTAGATATGAAAGGTGGACTAGCCGCCATGCTAATTGCCATGAAGGCTGTGCATCAAGCAGGAATCAAACTAACTGGGGATGTGCTTTTCGCAGGTGTTGTAGGGGAAGAAAGTCCTAATACTAGTGAGGGTGCAAGATATCTGGCAGACCAAGAAAAAATTGCAGATATGGCTATTATCGGAGAAGCAACCAAACTAGGAATTGCAGTAGCCCATAAAGGTATGACTTGGTTTAAGATCACAGTTGTTGGCAAAGCAGCACATGGAAGTATGCCAGAAGCTGGGATAAATGCGATTGTTTATGCAGCAAAAATAATTGAAAAAATTAACAATAGTCTAATTCCCAAGCTAGCTATGAGGGAACATCATTTTGTAGGAAAACCCACACTAAATATTGGAAAAATAGAAGGTGGTATGCAAAATAATATAGTTCCAGCAAATTGCTGGTTCTCCTTAGATCGTCGTTGGATTCCAGGAGAAACAATTGAAGGGTTGCAGCTGGAGTTAGAAGAAATAATTCGAAATTTACAGCAAGATTATCCTGAACTACAGGCAACAGTTATAGAAATGCCAGAAACACAAGGGCGAGCTCCGATGGAAATTGATGTAAAGCATCAACTTGTAGAGGTGCTAAAAGCTGCTGTTGGGGAAGTATGCTCAACTAATCCTCCACTTATAGGAGTGGTTTACTGGACAGATGGAGCACATTTAGCTGCCTCAGGCATTCCTACAGTAGTTTTTGGACCAGGGGATATTCATGAGGCACACGCAGCAGTGGAATTTGTTGACACCGAGGATTTGTATCAGGCAGCTTTGGTTTATGCTAAAGTTATATTAGAAATTTGTCAGTAATAGGAGATATGTATGGCGATTTTGCAGGTGAGTCAGCTTAAAAAAAGCTTTAATGGAGAAACTCTCTTAGAGGATATAAATTTTCAATTAGTAGAAGGTGATAAAGCTGCTTTAATTGGCCCTAATGGTTGCGGTAAGAGCACGCTATTTCGAATACTCTTAGGCACGGAATCCTATGAAGATGGAGAAATATACCAAGCTAAAGGTACACGCATGGCATATTTAGCACAAGTTTTAGAAGAGGATAGCCTCTCACTTTCACTGTGGGAATTTATGCTAGAGGAATATGCGGATTTAATTATCTTGCGAAACAAGCTAAAAAGTTTAGAAAAAATCATGGCAACTGATATGATATTAAAAGATCCAATAAGCTTGCAAGAGGCTATGAATGATTATGCTAAAGCTCAACAGCGCTATGAACATGATAATGGCTATAATTTTGAAACAGCTATTAAAGAAGTTATTTTTGGTTTAGGATTTAGCTTAGAAGATATGGAGCGCTCTTTTGCTACATATAGCGGCGGCCAAAAAACTAGACTTTATTTAGCTCGGATTCTTTTAAGAAAACCAGATATTCTACTTTTAGATGAACCAAATAATTATCTTGATTTGCAGGCAATGGAGTGGCTGGAAAAATATTTACAGAACTTTAGTGGCACACTATTATTAATTTCCCATGACCGATATTTTCTTGATCAAGTAGTAAATAAGGTTTTAGAAATTGAACATAAGAACATAAAAAGCTATAAGGGGAATTATTCTGAATTTGCCTTACAAAAGGAATTTAACCGTTTAGCCACTACGAAAGAATATGAAAAACAGCAAAAGAAAATTCGAGATTTAGAGGACTATATCAGCCGATACAAAGCTGGTATTAAGTCCAAACAGGCTAGAGGTAGAGCAAGTCAGCTAGGACGCTTAGAAAGAGTAAATAAGCCAGGTGAGCATAAGGGGATTGGTTTTCAGTTTCAAGAAGCGGAAAATAGCGGTGAGCAGGTATTAGTGATCAAAGAAATGACCATCAGCTTTCCAGGACGTATGTTATTAGAAAAAATAGATTATATATTAGAAAAATCAAACAAAGTAGCTTTAGTTGGGCCTAATGGCAGTGGCAAGACAACTCTCTTAAAAGCAGTTATAGGAGAAGCACCCTATGAGGGGAAAATTAGACTAGGTGCCAATGTTCGTCCTGCTTACTTTGATCAAGAACATGAACATTTTTTAACTCAGGGGAATTTGCTAGATGAAATGCTTGCAGAAGGTGTGACTACCTTGCAAGAAGCAAGAGATTTGTTAGCTCGCTTTGGTTTTCGTGGTGAGGATGTTTATAAAAGTGTCATTAGCTTAAGTGGCGGAGAAGAATCAAGGCTGATGTTAACAAAACTTTTTCTGCAAAAAGCCAATTTTTTAATTCTGGATGAACCAACCAACCATTTAGATATTTATTCGCGGGAAGCTTTAGAAGAGGCTTTAGAAGAGTACAATGGAACATTATTATTTGTTTCTCATGATCGCTATTTTATTAATAAAGTTGCTAACAGGGTATTAGATTTAAGTGAACATCACTTAATAGAATATCTAGGAGATTATGATTACTATCGCTATAAAAAAAAACAATTAGCCAACTTTGCTCAAGCAGGTAAAAATAAAGAAGAAAAAGAACAGCAAGATAATCAGCTTAGCAAGCAGACGCCCAAAACTAGCCGGAGAGAGCGAGCAACCTTAGCGGTAAGGTTGAGAGAGGCAGAAAAGCAAGTGAGCCAGCTAGAGGCTAAAAAAGACTCTTTGTGTGCTATGCTTAGTGCTGCTGGGTGCTATGAAGATTACTTAAAAGCAGAAGAGCTAAATAATCAATTAACAGAGGTTGAAGCAGCTTTAACCCAAGCCTATGAAGTTTGGGAAGAAGTCATGCTCCAGACTGAGGAGTAGCAATATAAATACGGTGCAATAGAATTAATTTGTAGCATAGCAAAAAAAGCAGGAGATAACAGCTTTCGCTTGTCACTTCCTGCTTTTTATCAGTGCTAAAGATTAAATCATTTACGAAGCGCGTTTCACAAATCCAGAACGCAAGCAACGTGTACAAACTTTAATTTTTTTTGGCGTACCTTCAACAACCGCTCTCACGCTGTGTAAGTTAGGCATCCAAGTTCTTTTTGTTTTAATATTTGAGTGGCTGGCACTGCTACCGAAAACAACACCTTTACCGCATACTGCACATTTAGCCATATTTAACCCTCCTTGCTATGTACTTTTACCTATCTATATTAACAAATGTAGAATTGTTTTGCAATATATAATTTACTTTGGTATTATATATATGTAAAAATAATCAAAAATCTCTTAAATTATGCTTTGGGAAGGGGGAAATAGCATGCCAGAAGTAACTGAAAACAAATCGGGTAAGATTACAGTAAGTAAAGAAGTAATCGCTCAAATGGCAGGCTTTGCAGCTTCTGAATGTTATGGAGTTGTAGGAATGGCTTCACAAAAATTGCAGGATGGACTTTTTGTGCTCTTGCGTAGAGAAAATACTAACAAGGGAGTTATTGTAAATTTTATTGAAAATAAAGTAAATGTAGATATCTATATCGTGGTAAGCTATGGTGTGAAAATCACCGAAGTTGCCCAAAATATTATTGAAAAAGTACGCTATATTTTAGAAAAACATGCGGGTATTCCTATTGAGCATGTCAATGTAATTGTGCAAGGCGTTAAGGTTATCGCTTAGGAGGAGTATTAGTGGAAGGAAAAATAGATGTTGACTTAGTTAAAAATTTATTTTTAGCTGGGGCACAAAATTTGATTCGCAACAAGGAATTACTTAACGCCTTAAATGTTTTTCCAGTACCAGATGGTGATACAGGAACAAATATGGGGCTTACTATTTCAGCTGCGGTTAAAGAGGTTAAAGAGCTGCAGCATGCTACCCTGAATGATTTAGGAAAAGCAATGGCAAATGGAGCTTTAATGGGGGCTAGGGGAAATTCTGGCGTAATTTTATCACAATTATTTCGTGGCTTCTGTAAAGTTTTAGAACAGCAGGAAGAGCTTAATTCTAGTATCTTGGTAGAAGCTTTCGAAAGTGCTGTTCATGTGGCTTATAAAGCTGTTTTGAAACCGGTGGAGGGTACGATTCTCACTGTAGCTAAGGGCGCGGCAAGTGGAGCTAAAAAAGCTGCATTAGAAACCGATGATTGTAAGCTTATCTTGCTTGGAGCATTAAAAGCCTCTGAAGCTATGCTTGCAAGAACACCGGAGATGCTGCCAGCGTTAGCTAGAGCAGGCGTTGTTGATGCTGGAGGTAAAGGGCTCTGTTGTATTTTGGCAGGAGCATATGCAGCATTAGATGAAAGTTTTGTACTTGAGGAAGATTTTTTTGAAACAACAAACAAACCTAGTATGGACCAAATGCTATTAACTGATGAATTAGAGTTTCACTATTGTACAGAGCTTTTTGTGAAGGGATCTAAGCTGGATGAATTGAAAATCCGAAAAGATTTATCCGCTATGGGAGATTCACTATTAGTGGTTACCGGAGCAGGCTTTGCTAAAGTACATGTACACACAAATAATCCAGGAAATGTACTAGAATATTTAGGGGAACTTGGTTCTCTTCATGATATAAAAATTGACAATATGGCTGAGCAGCATTCCGAATTACAAAGTAAACATCCAGAAGTAGAAGCTGTTTTTAAGCCTGAAAAAGATTTTGGTATAGTCTCAGTAGCAGCAGGCAAGGGGTTAGAGGAAATACTTGGGAGTATGGGCGTAGATGAAGTGATCTTTGGTGGTCAAACTATGAACCCTAGCACTGAGGATATTGTTAAGGCTATAAAAAAACTTAATGCTCGTACTGTTTTTGTTCTGCCAAATAATAAAAATATTATTTTAGCAGCAGAGCAAGCAAAATATCTCATTGAAGGTTGTGATGTTAGGGTAATTCCTAGCAAAAGCTTTCCACAGGGAATGAGTGCATTAATGGCCTATATTCCTGGTGCTGAAGTGGAAAAAAACATAAAAAATATGACAGCAGCTCTTGCTCAGGTAAAGTCAGGTGAACTGACCTTTGCAGTAAGAGAGTCTTCTTATGAAGACAAAAAAATCTCAGAAGGAGATTTTCTAGGCTTAGCAGATGGCAAAATAAAAACTAATAGTAAAGATTTAAGCGAAGCAATGTTTAATTTATTAGTGGCGATGGAAGCTGAACATGCAGATCTTTTGACTATTTATTATGGTAAAGATATAGATGAGAATACTGCTGAGGAAATGCAAGCTATGATCAATAAACAGTACCCAGCTTTAGAAATTGAATTATATCAAGGTGGGCAACCGCTTTATTATTATCTGCTTTCTTTAGAATAAAAACAAATTAAAAATGGTGATGTGCCTTTATACAAGGCATATCACCATTTTTTTGTTTTAGCTACTGTGTTGTAAAATCTAGCACAGCAAACGAGTAATCCAAGAGATTTTTATCGTAAGCAAGTTTTGCTTCATGATAGCTAACTTCAGCTTTTCCTACTTCTGAACCTAGCACTTTTCCAATAAGTAACTGTTTTGCCAGTTTTTGCAACTGGGAGGAAGCTGTTAGCATGGCAGAATTACTTTTTTGCAAGCTCTGATACTGGACTTCTAGCAAATAATAACTAGTTCTGATACTTTGTGCAAAAGTTGTTGGAAAGTCTGTATAAGAATTTTGAGCTAGCTGTTTTTTCTTTGCTGCTTGTAATCTGGCTATTTCTTTGCTAGTATCACTTCCAGCCGAATATAATACTGTGAGTTCATATTCCTTACTAGCCAGCGCTGCTTCTTGCTGTAGCCAGGAATATTCCTTATTTATGCTTAGCTGGTTGCTAATATAGCTTTCCAAATCACTTAGACTATAATGGCTACTTAAGGGGATAATAAGGGTTTCTTTGTTGTATGTTACAGCTGGATCAAGCTGAAGAAGCAGTGCAAAATTTTGGTCTACTTTTCTCTGTTCTGCCTGCTTGCTAAGGAGGGTTGCCTTTAATTGCAATACTTCATTACCTGCTTGGTTAAGAGTGTATTTGCTAATTATCCCGCGTTGGTAGCGTAGTGTATTGGCTTTATTATTTTTTTCTGCAATGCTAAGCTTTGCTTGTAAAATACTCAGTTCCTGTGTAAGAAAGCTGGTTTGATAGAAATTCTTTTCAAGCTCTCGCAATTTTTCTTTTTTTAATGATTCTAATTGTTTTGTAGCCTGTTCAAGTGCAATTAGCGTTTGAGCAGGAACTATTTCAGTATTCAACTGATAGGCTAAAGTAGTATTTCCGGTGTATTTATCTGCAAGAGCTTGTGCATAATTAGCATAAGCTGCATTAACTGAAAGATTTTCTAAGATAATATCTTCATTATTTTGCAGGAGCATAGTTTTGGCAGTAGATAGAGTATAAACCTCTGCACCTTGCACACAAAAGGTAATGCTGAAACAGATTAGTAGTAAGAGCACTAAGCTTTTTTTAATTTTTATCATTTTATCAGCTCCTGATAGGTTAGTGTACCACAAAGCGATTCTAGCTGTAATATAAGAGTTTGATAGCCATAGGTATTTAGTTCATTGCTAAAATTAGTAAGCTTTGCTTGGCTTTGAAGATTTTTTAGTTGGAAATTACTTAGCCTACCTAGCTGATATAGCTTAGTCATCTTAGCTATGTCTAAAGCTTGATTTTTTTGGTTAGAGGTTGATTCTTGCAGTGCATAAAATGTACTCTGGCTATTCTGATAAAGCGAGACAGCTTGGCTTTTTAAGCTTTGTTTAAGTACTTGAAGCTGTCTAGTATATTGTTTACTCAGTTCTGTACTCAAGGTATAGAAGGGTAAGGAGAGTACTGATATCCCGCTGTTCTTAAAATAATTTTCAATATAAACCTGCTTTTCTTGTTCTACAGCCAGTAGATTGCTTAGCTTTTTTAAATCTATATTATTGAGATAAAGTAACTGCAGATAACTATTAAGAGTGCTAGCAGTATTTAAGCTATTAGCAAGCTTGGACAGTAATTCTGTTTTAGGTAGAGCTGGCAGTTCGGTGCTAGCTTGAATAACTAAGAAATTTTTCAATTTTAACTTTGCACTTGTGAATTCTGCATTGCCTATAGCTAAATCTGCTTGGGCAGAGCTTAAGCTAAGCTCTGCGTCCTCCTTAGCTCGAAGACTTACCAAACCAAGCTTAAGTTTTGTCTTAGCAAATGCCAGTTGATTTTCAGCTTGCAGAGAGCTTTCTGTAGCTAAAGCAAGTTGTGAATTTGCACTTAAGTAGGTGAGATAATTGGATGCTATATTTAAGGTTATACTATTTTCTGCTTTTTGCTTATCCAGTAGCAAATTTTTCTCCTGCACGGCATTATCTTTATATGTAGTATAATTGGGGTAATCGGTTAAAAACCTTGACTGGATGGTGCTATAAATCGGAACTAAAGCAGTTAGCTGGTTTAGCTCATCAACGGTTATTGTGCCTAAAATGGCAGCAGACTGAGCTGCAAATAGAATGGCACTAGGGCTAGTTAAATCGATTGCAGTAGTGGTAGTAGCAACTACCTTTGCTATTAGTTGAGTGTAGCTTGTTTTTTGTTGTTCTGATACTAGAATTTCCTTTGCCTGTTCTGCAAAAATTAAATTGTTGTAGAAGATACTTAAGTCTATATTTCTGATGGTAGTAGAAGCTTGAACTGCTGGTGTTAAAAGCTGCTGCCAAGGTGAAGTACTAACCGAAGCCTGAGTTATAGGTGAAAATAGCAATGAAAAAATAAACGTAAAAACAATTGCCTGGGCACAAGCTCTTCTATTCATAGCGCAACGCCTCAATCGGATCTAGTTTTGCTGCCTTAGTTGCAGGATAAAGTCCAAAGAAAATACCAATGGCAGAAGAGAAAAGAACAGTAAGGGCAACAACACCAAAAGTGATAGTCGCTTGAATGTTAAAAAGTGTACCAGCCATCCAAGCAAGGAAAAAGCCTAAAAGCATGCCTAGAATACCACCAATTAAACATAGCACCACACTCTCCAAGAGGAATTGTACTTGGATATCTCTTTTTTTAGCACCTATTGCTTTGCGAATCCCAATTTCTCTGGTGCGTTCAGTGACGGATACTAGCATAATATTCATGACACCAATTCCACCGACCAGGAGAGATATAGCGGCAATAGCTCCTACAGCTAGGGTAAGCTTAGATAAAACATCATTAATTGTATTAACCTGAGCAAAGCCAAGTTGGGCAACATAGAGACCAGAGTTATGGTGAGTTTTTTCCAGGATACGGATAATCCGATCGCCAATTTGTTCAGCAGTAAGTGTGCCATCATGCTTTACATAAAGTTGAGTTTGTTCAAAGAAGGATGGAAAAATCTGTTCTCCAAGCGATATAGGGGCAAAAGGCATCAACGGAACATTATCTCCGAACATCGACATCATTCCACCCTGTGGATTTTTGACAACGCCAACAACCGAGAGTGAAATAGTGCCAGTATCAGTCTTGAAGATAATTTTCTTGCCAAGACAGTCCACAGTCTTAAAAAGTCTAATGGCATCATTGTCATAAATTAAAGCTACCTTGCGTTTGGTAGCTACATCTCGTGCAGTGAACATATGGCCTGTGATAAATTCAAGTTTTTCTACCTCGGTATAATCATAATCTATCCCAGATAGTACAGCTTCAAAGTCTTTTTTTTCTGTACTGAGCTTACCAAAGGTGCGCAGGCTCAAAAAAGAGACATTCTTTATCTCTGGCAGCTTGCTTTTTAAGTAAGCTATATCAGTAATAGTAAAATAATCTTGTTTGGTAAGGGTGACTCCACTAGGTGGAGTGATATTTATTTGGATAGAATTGCTGCCTACTGACTCAAATTGACCGCTAACATAGGACTTAAGACCATTTCCAAGCGCCACAATAGCAATAACTGAACCAATGCCAATAATAATGCCTAGCATGGTTAATAAAGACCGCATACTATTACTTCTAATGCTATCAATAGCAGAAGAAAAACTTTCGCGTAAATCCATTATTGCTCACCTCCAAAACAGATTAGACGTTCAGATACTGGAGAGTCACAGATAATTTTGCCATCCTTAAAGGTAACAATGCGCTTGGTGTGCATAGCAATATCATGTTCATGTGTAACCATGAGGATGGTTACACCTTCATTGTTCAGTCGTTCAAAAATTGCCATTATTTCTTCACTAGATTTACTATCAAGATTGCCTGTAGGCTCATCAGCTAAGAGGATTGCCGGTTCTGTAGCTAAAGCGCGAGCTATGGCTACTCGTTGTTTTTCTCCGCCTGAAAGTTCTGTTGGCTTATGCTTGGCGCGGTCTAAGAGACCCACCTTATCTAAAGCTGATAAAGCTCTTTTCCTGCGTTCGCTGGCTGAATAACCTGCATAGACCAGAGGAAGTTCAACATTGGCAAGAGAGGTAAGTTTTGGCAAAAGATTAAATGCTTGAAAAACAAAGCCGATTTTCCGATTACGAATATCTGCTTGCTCATCATCAGTCATAGAGGAAACATCCTCACCATCCAACATATAACTTCCGCTACTAAAATGATCAAGACAGCCAATAATGTTCATCAAGGTGGATTTTCCAGAACCAGAAGCCCCCATAATTGCTACATATTCCAATTGGTCCACGCATAAAGAAACCTCGTGAAGAGCAGTAAAATCAAATGTTCCAGTATGATAGACTTTTACTATATCACATAACTTAATTACCTTGGACATTGACCTTCTCCTCGTAGTTCAGCACTAATACATCACCCTCATTTAATCCTGTCAGAATTTCAATGTTATAGTCACCTTGTAACCCTACCGAAACAGGTGTTTTTGTGACTTTTTTATTTTTTAGCAAATAAACATAGCTAGATCCATCTTTAGCAGTGAGGACAGCATCATATGGAACTAGTAAGGTATTAGCAACTGAAGCGGTAATAATCTCACAGGAAACCTCATAACCAGAGCGCATGCGGGAATCCTCAGTTTGGAGGCTGATTGTCACCTCAACAGTTGTTTCTTGGGACGATCCGCTAGCCCTTAGTTCAGCAGTTGCAGCAATTTTGCTGATTGTTCCCTTGAAAATGTCCTCCATACCTTTAACGGTGACATTAACTGGCATTCCTACTAGCATATTCACAGCATCATATTGGTTGAGATAGACCTTAACTTGATATTCACTCAAATCTTGAATGATAATTTTATCTCCTGCTGCAGATTTTCTACCTGCCTTAGCATCTTGCTGAACAATTGTACCGCTGATATTAGTGATAACTTGGCTATTGGCAACCTGTGTGTTTAACTGAGCAATATCAAGCTTCGATGAGGAAATTTGGACACCAGTAAGGTCTTGCAAACTACTTCTAGCATCGGATAAAGTTATAGCTGCTTGTTTTTGTTGACGACGTAGGGTTTCTAGCTCAGTGCTACCTTGTAGCTTAGTGCTTTTAATTTGATTTTCTAAATCCAGCACAATTTTATCCTTAGCATCTACCTCCGCTTGTGCAGCAAAACCTTCTAAAAAAAGAGCCTCTGTATCACTTAAATCTTTTTCTGCTGACGCTAGGCTACGAGTTAAGGTATCTAAAGCAATCAGGGTAGCATTACTACCAGTAATGCCCTGAGCTTTATTTGTTTCTGCTTCTCTTAGGTCAGCAGTAACTTTGGCAAGATTCAACTCAGCATTACTTACTGCATTACGAGCACCAGCAATTCTACTGTTTTCTAAAGATGACAGGGCAAATTCATTTTTTTGTAATTGGTATTCCAAGCTAAAATTATCTAGCTTTACGAGTTTTGTACCTGCAGTTACAGTACTTCCTTCAGGATAAAACACTTCAAGGATTTTTACTTCCGGAGTAAGAGTAATTGTCTGTATATCTTTGGCATTAATCACTCCATCCGCACTAATGCTATTTTTCATAGTTTCTCTGGTCACAATTGCCGTATTATAAGTTGGGGGCTTAAGCATTTTTTGTACAGTTAAAAAGCCATAAATAAGTCCAATTATTAGTAAAATTCCTAGCACAATAAAACGTTTTTTCAGTTTTCCGTGTTGTTTCCAAAAATTGTCCTGTTTGTTTTTTATATTTTCAGGTGAATCTGGGAGTATAGCTTTTTTCTCAAATGTTCTTTCATTTAATTCAGACATATTTTATAGCCTCGCAATCATAATTTTAATATTTGTATTATACCACTAGTACACTGAAAGTTAAATAAATAATTTTTTAATTAAGCAAGAGATACAGTGAGAAAATTTGACAAAAAATACTTAATAAGGTATATTGTTAGCATAGACTAACAATTAGAGGTGAAAGATGAAAACCTTAAATAAATTAAAACCTGGTAGTAAGGCTAGGGTAGCTAAACTTGAGGTAGAAGGTGCGGTACGTAGAAGGTTTTTGGATATGGGAATTACACCTGGCGTAGAAATATATATGAGAAAAGTTGCACCATTTGGTGATCCATTAGAAATTAATTTACGAGGGTATGTTTTAACTCTCAGAAAAAAAGAGGCAGAATTAATTATTATGGAAGATACCAAGGAGAAGGAGTAGAGCTATGTCCCATATTTTAGCCTTAGTAGGCAATCCTAATGCAGGAAAGACAACACTATTTAATCAACTTACTGGAAGTTCTCAATATGTAGGAAATTGGCCGGGCGTAACAGTTGAAAAAAAATTTGGTAGGATTCAGGGTTT
The DNA here is from genome assembly GCA_037141195.1 of Clostridia bacterium. GTDB lineage: Bacteria > Bacillota > TC1 > TC1 > JBAXCZ01 > JBAXCZ01. The sequence continues at coordinate 31,597 of JBAXCZ010000009.1, read as the reverse complement.
AGATGAGCAGGTAGACTTAGTAGACTTACCTGGTATCTATTCTCTTTCGCCATATTCTTTAGAAGAGGTAATAGCTCGCAATTTTTTAGTTAAGGAAAAGCCTGATGTAATTATTAATATCGTAGATGTTTCTAATCTTGAGCGTAATCTATATTTAACCATGCAACTGCTAGAGTTGAAATGGCCAACTGTTATTGCGCTAAATATGATGGATGTAGTAGAGAAAAATGGGGATTCTATCGATGTAGCTGGTTTAGCTAAACTTTTAGGAGTTCCTATTGTGCCTGTTACTGCTAGCAAGGGCAAAGGCATGGAGGAACTCTTAACAATTGCTCTCGATTTGGCACATAATCCACAAGAACATCAAGACATAGATTTTTATCCAACTTGTTTTCACCAAGGAATTGAAGAATTAGCCTTAATAATTGCAGATCAAGCTAAAAAATTATCCTTAGAGCCAGAATGGGCTGCTATTAAGCTTTTAGAAAAAGATGAACTTCTCCTACAGGAAATAAAGCTTAAGGCAGAGGAAGCGCAATTAGCTCAAGTGAAAATAAATGAAATAACGGAATTCTATCATTATGATGGTGAAATTACCATGGCAGATATGCGTTACCATGCCATTGATCTTTTATTGCAAAAGGTTTATCATCGCAAGCTAAAAATTGGTGAGAAAAGCTTATCGGATAAAATTGATGCTTTGGTAACTAATAAGTATTTAGCTATCCCTTTTTTCTTAGGTGTGATGGCACTAATGTTTCAACTAACCTTTAGTTCCATCGGAACATTTCTTACAGATAATTTAGATATTATTTTCAATGTTAAATTAGCAGAAATGGTTGAGCAACTCCTAAATAATCTCCAAGTGAATTATTTGGTAATTGATCTGATTGTTCATGGTATTATTGCTGGTATGAGCAGCGTTTTGGGATTTTTACCCCAAATAATTATGCTCTTTTTATTTTTAGCTTTGCTTGAGGACAGCGGGTATATGGCACGTGCAGCCTTCATTATGGATAAATTGCTTAGAAAAATCGGACTAAATGGTAAATCCTTTATCCCTATGCTAGTAGGATTTGGTTGTAGTGTTCCAGCAATTATGGCAACTCGTACTTTAGAAAATGAGAGCGATAGAAAAATGACAATTATGCTTTCACCATTTATGTCCTGTGGTGCAAGGTTGCCAATTTATGCACTTTTTGCAGGAGCTTTCTTTGCCCAGCATAAAAGTTTAGTAATTCTTTCGATGTATTTATTAGGAATTATAATTGCTATTTTGGTAGGACTTATTTTAAGAAAAACACTTTTTAAAGGTGAACCTTCTACCTTTGTGATGGAAATGCCACCTTACCGTATGCCATCCCTGAAAAGCCTAAGTACACATGTTTGGGATCGAAGTAAGGATTTTGTTATAAGAGCTGGCACGCTGATTTTTGCAGCTTCAGTAATTATTTGGATTTTCCAAACATTTAGGTTGGATATGAATGTTGCTGTTAATCAAAATGAAAGCATCTTTGCTGTGTTAGGAACAGGGATTTCACCAATTTTTGCGCCCCTTGGTTTTGGTGATTGGCGGGCAAGTGTAGCAATAATTACCGGGTTAGTAGCTAAGGAAGCAGTTGTAAGTACAGCGGGTATTCTATATGGCTCACTCACTAATATTCAAGCAGCATTTACACCTTTAAGCGCATACGCACTGATGGCATTTACACTATTATATTCTCCTTGTATTGCAGCTATAGCAGCCATGAAGCGAGAACTAAATTCATGGAAATGGACGGTCTTTGCAGTAATGATGCAAACAGGCACAGCATGGCTAGTGGCTTTTTTGATTTATCAAGGAGGAAAGCTTTTAGGGCTAAGGTAACTAAAACATTAGAAAAAACTTGCTTTGTAGAAAAATTAAAAATGAAAGAAGGGTTAAGATGAATAGTATAACTTGGTTCATCCTCCTACTCATAATAATTTCCACAGTTTGGATTATCATCAAGGCATATAAAAATGCTCAAAGAGGTAAATGTACAGGCTGTAGCCAGTGTGAACAGTGTTGGCAAGCTGGAAATTGTCCAACAGAGCAGATGGTGAAAAAGTTAGAGGAAAATGTAGTAATGGAGGAACACAATGAAGATTAGTTCATCTTTAGAAAATTACTTGGAAATAATTTTAGAGCTTAAAGCAGAGCATGAAATAGTCAGAGTAACAGATATCGCAAAGCGTTTATGTGTGGCGAAAGCCAGTGTAAATAGAGCTTTAGGAGAACTAAAAAAAGTAGCACTGCTTGAGCAGCAGCGCTATGGGACAATAGTATTAACCTTTGAGGGAGAAAGCTATGCACGAGAAGTGCATGGTAAACACCATCTCTTTTATGATTTTTTGAGTGAAGTTTTGGGTGTTTCGGCACAAGTAGCAGAAAAGGATGCTTGCAAGCTAGAGCACGTAGTTAGTCAAGAAACAATAGAAAAATGGGTAATATTTATGGAGCAACGAGGGCAAGAGCAAAAAAATAGGTTGTGCAGCACATTAAAAGATCAATTGCACTAAAAACATATAGACAAGTGTGCCGATAATAATGCTTAAAAGATAATTACGCTTCCAAAGGTGTAGTGTAACTACAGTCACAATAGCTAAAAGCGTAGGTAAGATCCCGGAAAATTGCATCCAAGCAACATCCTTCAAGCTATAAACTGTAATAATTACCATCATAGCAGGAGGTAAATTCGCTCCTAAGTATAAAATAGCTTTTGGAGGAGTCTTTTTATAATAAAAAATAAATGGGATGGCACGAGTTAAAAAAATGACTATTGCCATGGAAAATATAGCCAAGATTAATTTACTTGTTGTCATATTTACTCTCAACCTTCCTTACAAATAAGAGGGCAACAGTAGTTAAAAGTCCAGCTACTGGCATCATGTATGGTTTGGCAAAAAGCAAAGCAAGTATAGCACTGATGCCACCTAGATAAAAAGGCAACTTGTTTGTGCAAATTGCCCATTGGTCAAGCACAATAACTACAAAAAGTGCAACAAGGGCAAATTCAATGCCTTGAGGATTAAAATTGAGATATGATCCAATTAAGCTTCCTAATAAGCTACCTAGAATCCAATACAAGTGATTAAGACTTACTAAGGCTGTATAAAATTTGGCTGGATCAACCCCAGCTGGTACGCTTAGCGAGCTGAGTAGAGCGTAATTCTCATCAGTTAGAGAAAAAATGAGATTAAATTTCTCCCATTTATTCATAGTTTTGGTTTTTTCAAAAAGGGATAACCCATAAAAAATATGCCTGGAATTAACTAGAAATGTTACAAGTAGCATGCTCGTAATACTTAAATTAGCAGCGAAAAAACTCACAGCCAAGTATTGTCCTGCACCTGCAAACATAAAAAAACTCATTAAAAAAGAGATAAACCAACCGTAGCCAATTGTAGTAAGCAGAATACCAAAGCCAAAGCCTAGGGCTAAATAACCGCCTAAAACGGGCAGGGTAAAAGGGAAGGCTTTTCGCAAGGTGGAAAATTTCATAATTAAACTCCTTTGGCTAAACTATAGCAAAAATAATTGTACATTAGATTAGCGGAACACTCAAGGATAATTTGCAGCAAAAAAACAATCAAAACTAAAAATTAATAGAAAAAAGAGTAGCTTATGGTGTAAAATGAAACTTGCAAGAAGTCGGAAAAGGGTGAATTAAATGTTAAAGTGGAATAAAGTATATGAACAACAGGTAGCAGATTTGGCAACTGATTTTATTGAAATCCGCAGTTATACGGGAGAAGAGCGGGAATTAGCACTCTTCTTAAAAAATAAAATGTTAGAGTTTGGTTATGATGAGGCATGGATAGATGAATTAGGTAATGTTATTGGTAAAGTTGTGGGCAAAAAGCCTGGTAAAAAGGTGCTTTTTGATGGTCATTTAGATACAGTAGTTGCAAATAACACGAAAGCTTGGAAGACAAATCCTTTTCAGGCAGTGATTGCAGATGGTAAGCTTTATGGAAGAGGAGCGACAGATATGAAAGGTGCCTTAGCAGCTATGATTTATGCAGGTGCTTTAGTAGCTCAAAATAGAGAGAATTTTGCAGGAGAATATTATATATCAGGTACAGTACACGAGGAAATAGCAGAAGGTGTTTCCTTGCGAGCTGTATTAACAAGAGTAAAACCGGATTTAGTAATTATTGGAGAAGCTAGTGAGTTAAAGCTGAATATTGGGCAAAGAGGTCGAGGAGAAATTCTCTTAGAAACCTTTGGAGTACCTGCTCATTCTGCAAATCCACAAAAAGGAAAAAATGCAGTTTATGATATGTGTCATTTAGTAGAAGCTTTTAGGGCTCATGAAATGGAACGGGATGAGCTTTTAGGAGCGGCGATAATGGAGCTTACAGATATCATCTCCGAACCTTATCCGGGCACATCGATTGTACCAGCCTACTGTAAAGCTACCTTTGATCGTCGGCTTTTGCCAGGCGATAGCAAACAGGCTATTTTAGCTGAGTTAGAGGAAGTAATAGTAAAAACAAAGCAAAAATATCCAACAATAGAAGCGAAGGTCAGTATTGCTAAGAACAGTTTTAAAACATATACAGATTTTCCTATAGATGAAGATAAATTTGCACCAGCTTGGAAGATGGAAAAGGATGCTGATTTTGTGGTAAAAACTTTAGCTAGTCTGCGTTTAGCTTCAATTGAACCGATACTACATGCCTATTCTTTTTGTACTAACGGTAGTAGCTCTGCTGGCGAAAGGCATATTCCAACACTTGGCTTTGGACCAGGTAGAGAAGAAGAAGCACATATTGATAATGAATTTATTGAGTTAGAACAGATTTATAAGGCTGTGCAAGGCTATTATTGTCTAGCAATGAACTCTTAAATAAAATTTTAATAAGCAAATGGTCATTGGGGATAATTTACCCAATGACCATTTGCTTATTTGTGAGTTTTATTTTTTACCAGTAGAACCGTGACCTCCACGGTTCTCGTTTTTTAAGCTGTCCACTTCTTGAAAAGTTATTGGTGGCATTTTTTCTATAATCCTAAATTGGCAAATTCTATCATTTAGATGTACTACAGTAGCTTCAATGGCTAAAGCTGGAAAAAACCACTGATCATCATCACCTGAGTAAGATTCATCAATAACACCCATAGAGTTTACCTGTAAAAGCTTGAAATTCTTAAAAGTGCTACTGCGAGGTACTACATGAGCCTCATAACCTAAAGGCAACTCCATGGCAACTCCTAGAGGAATCAGTGCAAATTCACCTTTTTGCAAAGAGATTTCTTTAGCTGCTCGTAAATCAATCCAATCTCCTTGATCAATTTTTGCGATACGGGTTAGCTCAGGGCAGAAGTATTTAATTTTTATTTCCATTTATGCTCTCTTCCTTAGCGCACTGGACAGACGCCATTTTCACAGCCGTCAGTGCCAGGATCTAGGTTTATTTCTTTTGATTCATATTTAGTGAGCAGGGAAGGAACAAAATCTCTTGTTTCTGCTACACGCCTATTATATTCTTCTTCTTCAATTGCTTCATAAGGCAAAAGCTCATAGAAACTGTCGTCTAATGATAAGAAGCTTACAGCTACTACCTCATCCCAATGATTCCAAATCCATTCTTCCACAGCTTCCCATTCATGTTCACGAACATGAACGGTAATACTACAGTTATGGTCTACATAGTGGTCCATAAACATTTTATAGTTTTCTAATTGCTCAATGGCACCAGCATTATATTTTGTGCGTCCACGAGGAGCTTTAACAGGGAACTCCAGTACCTTTGTGGTGCAGTTCTTAATATTTTGTCCTACTTCAGGATAGATTGGGTATCCTAATTCTTCGCAAACTTTAACTAATGGATCATGGGAATTAATGCGTACTCGTCTGATAAAGTAAGGAGAATGCGCATAATGTACTCCACTAGATACACTAGGAAGTTGTGATAAAGTTCCCTCCGGCTTAACTGTGGTCATTAAGAGTGGAACTTCTAAATCTAATTCTTTCGCATAAGCTTCTGCTTCAGTGATGGCAGCAGCACGTAATTCTTGGAGCAGTAAAATTTCTTCTTCTTTAGTATAATTTAGCGCATTTACCATATCTTGCCAACCAGTTAATGAGCAACCGATGAGGCGGTCACGTTTCTGAACTAAGTCCCATTTAGGTAGCTCTAAATCTACAGCAGTCATCCGATAACCAGCCCGTGCTGAGAGCTTTTGTGCTTCAAGCAGACCATCTTTATCTAAGCTACCATTAACTCGTACAAAAGCAAAGCAGTTAATAGTAGTTAGATTGCACATGCCTTTAGAGTCTAGCAGTATTTCACCACAGGGGTTAACACCATTCATATTCGGTCTGCGCTTTGTCGCAGCTTCTGCATTAATCCAAGCAGGTTCACCAGAAAAACGCATTTGCTCAATTTGCCAATGTAAGCGTTCTCTAGAAGGTTTGCTGGTGTAGTAGATGGAATTATTGCTCATTTGACGGTGAATAATATCCTTATCCACAATCCATTGACCATCAATTTGCTTATAAAGATTACTTTTAGCTTGAATGCAATCATCATCATCAGAATCTAAGAGGGCTATTTCAGCAGTGCGTCGTACACCGCCTACAACCACGTTTTCGCCAATAATATTGCAAAAATCTAGGCAATCAACAGGCGTTAGTTTAATAAAGCTACTGCTTTTGCTTACACCAATTTTTTTTATAATCTTGTCAATTTTGAAAAACATATTTTTTAAGCTTTCATGTCCACTGGCAGTACCACCAAAAGTAGAAAGAACTTCACCTTTTGGACGCACATTGTTATAATTTAAAATAATAGTATTGATACACTTATATTCATTGCTATAGAGAATGCGGAAGAAATGCTCTAAGGATTGAACCCAACCTTCCTTACTGTCACCAATTACCAGATAGGCAATATTTTTATTGAAACGGAGAGAGGTATTGTCTTCACGATGATCCTTAAGTACGGGAGTATAGTCTTCATGAATGACATTAACATCCGTACGAATTTTTGGAAGCTTGGCTACATCTTCTTTTAAGAGGCGCACACCAACACCTGAGCCAACCATCAAGAGATAGAAGAGATCACGGAAGGATTCAAAATCATCAATAGTTTCAAAGGCACAGTTGAAATTTGCCATCGGATAATGTGATGCTACTTTAGTGCCACCAACCCAAAAGGTTCGTCCAGAAAGGAATTGTTTTAAATTGTAAATGTTATCAAAAAGTTTTTCTGCTTCTTTAGCAGAAGTAGGTACTAGACTGCAATTGTACTCTACAGCTCTGCGTACTGTTTCCCACCAATATTCTCTTCGCTGTTCAAGGGGTAGCCAACGAGAATATGTTCGGTAGTAGACAAATTCACCTAATTGAGTTGGGAAGGGATTGCTTTGATGTTTGTACATGCTGATAAATTCGTCGTTTAAAATGGATTGTTGCTTAGTTTTTGTATCCTTGGAGTTGCGGACACGGTTACGAGCATTACGATAAATGATATATTGGCGAGCTACGTCCTTGCGTTCACTATCCATCAGAGTAAGCTCAACTTTTTCCTGGATGTCTTCTACTGTCATGGGAATATTTTCTTTTTCGAATTCTTTTGTTAGCCCATTGGTTAAGCTTTCAGCAAGTTTTCTATCCACCCCAATCTTAGTTTCGTTCATAGCCCTAATAATGGCGTTGTATATTTTAACGCCATTAAAGCACTCTAGCGTGCCATCTCTCTTGATGATATTCATAATTACCTCCGTTTTTCTTAGCGCTAGATGTAGTATAGCACCTTTAATATAATTGTACAATCCACTATATATAGTATTTGAGAAAAATATTTAAATATGTAAAAGAGCATACTATTCACAGGAAATCAAGCTTAATTTTTAATTATTTTTCTTGATAAAAACGGCAAAGTCATAAAAATAATTTCTAGCCCAAAATAGAAATATAGTGTAGAATATAGTAAGTATTACAAAGGAGATTATAACCATGAAATATGTTTTAGTGCTCATTGATGGAGCAGGAGATTTTCCAATTGAAGAATTAGGTGGGAAAACGCCTTTACAGGTGGCTAAAATTCCTACTATAGATAGCTTAGCTAGACATGGTGAAATGGGCTTAGTAAAAACTGTACCAGACACTATGTCTCCAGGCAGTGATATTGCCAATCTTTCTGTTTTAGGATATGATCCAAAAATATATCATACAGGTAGATCGTCTTTAGAAGCACTCAGTATGGGGATAGAGTTGGCAGAAGATGATGTTACACTTCGCTGTAACCTAGTAACGTTAAGCACAGCTAATGTGTTTGAAGAACGTCAGATGTTAGATCATAGTGCAGGCGAAATAACTACTGCCGAAGCTGCCGAGTTAATGGAGGCAGTAAAAGAAGGTTTACAAGCAGGACCATATAAGTTTTATACAGGTATTAGCTACCGACATTTGTTAGTTTGGCAGGAAGGCTCCCTTGATGTAGAGCTAACACCACCCCATGATATTATTGGTAAAGAGATTGCCGCCTATTTGCCTAAAGGCTACAATGGGGCGGACTTCACTAGAATGATGAAAATCAGTACAGAAATTTTAGAACAGCACCCAATCAATCTTAAGCGTAAAGAGCTTGGGATTAACCCAGCCAATGCTATTTGGTTCTGGGGTGAAGGCAAAAGACCTAATTTAATGCAGTTTAAGGAGAAATACCGTCTCAAGGGTGCAATGATTTCTGCGGTTGATTTGCTAAAGGGAATAGCTCGGGGGTCTGGCATGCTTTCTCTTGAGGTGCCAGGAGCAACAGGAACTTTGCATACGAATTATGCAGGCAAGGCAAATGCAGCATTGAAGATTTTAGATACAGGATATGACTTTGTCTATATTCATATTGAAGCACCTGATGAATGCGGGCACCAAGGAGATTTGGCAGGAAAGATTAGTGCTATCGAAAATATTGATGAAAAAATAGTTAAGCCGATGTTAGCAGCCCTTGATGAATGGGGTGAAGGATACAATATGCTGGTTTTACCTGATCATCTTACACCAATCAGTACAAGAACACATGCTAGAGGAGCAGTACCATTTGTGCTATATAAGTCCAAACAGTTGGAAAATCATCCAACAAGAAGCTACGATGAAGAGCAGGCTCAAGCTACCGGAATCTTTTTTAAGGATGGACCAAGTTTATTCCGACATTTTGTAGAACAGGATAGTTAAACAAAAACTAGGGGGATTGTAATGAGTATAGAAAAGTTTGCAATCATTGATAATGAGCAGTTATCAAAAAAAGTGCAAAAATATTTAATGGGTGCAATTAAAGCTGGTTCTTATGCGACTGCAGGTAAACTCCCGGCGGAGGATGTTTTAGCGGCTGATTTAGGTGTAAGTCGTACAGTGATTAGAGATGTATTAATTAATCTAGAACGAGAGGGATTTATTACTAGGCGTAGAGGCATTGGTACAGTGATAAATAAGCACGTAATTGAAGTGGTAACTAGAGTAGATTTAGAAAATGAATTTATTAAAATGTTAACACAGGCTGGCTATGAACCAAGCTTGAAATATGTAAATGTAGAAAAAGTACCACTAAATGATGAATTACAGGCACATTTTAAGTTGGATTTGGAGTGCCGTTTTCTGAAAGTTGATAGGGTTTTATGTGGAAATGACAAACCAGCAATCTATTGTATTGACTTTCTGCCACTACTGCTCTTAAAGGAAAAAAAATATGAAGAAGCAGAGTTACATGAACCTATTTTCGATTTTTTGGAGCAGCGTTGTCATGTCAAGGTGCACTTAGACTTAACAGTCTTAGAGCCAGAGCTTGCAAGTAAAGAGGTTGCTGAAAAATTAGAGATTAATGTTGGTGATCCAGTAATGTTCATGAGCGAATTATGCTATGATATCGATGGTAAACCAGTACTTTGGTCTAAACAGTATTTTCCTAAGGGTGTTTTGCAATTCACCTGTCTCAGAAAAACTATCTAAGAAAAGTTTGCTAGCTTAAAATGTGGAAAGAAATCAGCGCAAAAGACACATTTTAAGCTAGCATTTTTTTGTGCAAATAAAAAAATTCATTTTAAAGCAGGATTTTTCTTATTATGGGTGAATATTATAATAGTAGATTAATAATTAAAAGGAGATAGAATAGCATGATAAGAAATGAAATTAAAAATATCATCGAAAATTTAGGGCCTGTTGATTTGGAACAACAAAAAACAAGGCTTTTGCACTTGCTGAAACTACAAAATTTACAAATGAATGATAATTATGAAGATATCACACCTAGCTTATTAGATAAAATTGAAGAGCAGATTGCTGAGAAAGAGCGCCTCTCAGAACTTTTTGACTTAAGGCAAAAAGAATTGCTCTTACTATGCAAGCTTGAAGAGCAAATTGATTTTTTTGTGGATGATTTAACATTTAATGGCTATGAAGGTGATGCCATCGAATTGATTATCGATTCTATGCGTCAGCTAGGAGGCTATGCCGAGATTGTCAGGAATTTCCTTAAAAATCGCAAAAATTTAGAATACTTTCAAACAGATGCAGATTTAACAGATTTATTAGCGATGCTATATAAGCGTATACGCTTTATTACAGAGCAAAATAGGGATTCTGCTTTATTTACTGTGCTTGGTTTTGTGAACGGCATGCGTTTTTATCTAGAGGAAAAGTGCAAAGAACATGGGAAGATTATCCTTTCTATTCTAGGAAGTGAAGCAAAAAATCAAGATAGCTTCACAATAGAGGAAAAACAAATTATGAGCCGCGCATATGGTGATGAACTGCAAAGAAGAATATATCTTTGGGACAAACTAACCTTAGAATTTAAGGATTCATATTCCTTGTCTCAGTACTTTATCAAAGAAGTATAAGGAGGGACTATTTATGTTAGGCTATCTTGAACGAATGCAGGCATGGTTAAATGATCCTGCCATTGATGAAGAGAGTAAGAAGGAAATTAAAAACAATAAGAATAAATTAGATCTTGAGGATCGCTTTTATAAAGATTTGGATTTTGGTACAGCAGGTTTGCGTGGTAAGCTAGGAGTAGGAACCAATCGGATGAACACCTATATGGTGGGTAAAGCTACGCAGGCCTTCGCAGATTATATTTTAAGCCATGGTGTAGCAGCCGCTAAGCGTGGTGTAGTGATAGCTTATGATTCACGTCATCAATCGGATGTATTTGCTTTAGAGACAGCACTTGTTTTTGCTGGTAATGGAATTAAAGCCTATTTATTTGAAGGTTTACGCCCCACACCAGAATTATCCTTTGCCATTCGCCACTTAGATACAATTGCGGGAGTAGTAGTAACAGCAAGCCACAACCCCAAGGAGTATAACGGCTATAAAGCTTATTGGGAAGATGGATCGCAAATTTTAGCAGAAATAGCTGATACAGTAATGGCAGGAATGGCAAATATGGTTTCCTTTAGTGCAATCAAAATCAGTTCAAAAATAGCTGCCTTAGAGCAGGGTTTACTGCAGTATGTAGGAAAAGAAATTGATGAAATTTATCTAGCCAAGGTTTTAGCCTTAAGTATTTATGACAAAGAAATAGCTAAAGATATCGCAATCGTCTATACACCACTTAATGGCACAGGCAATGTTCCGGTACGCACTATTCTAGCTCGCAGAGGCTTTACCAATTTGCATATAGTGGAAGAGCAAGCAATGCCTGATCCTGATTTCACAACAGTTGGCTATCCAAATCCAGAGGATGTACAGGCATTTCGTCTAGCAGAAAAGCTTGGTACCAAGGTTGGAGCGGAACTTTTAATCGCAACAGATCCTGATGCAGATCGCTTAGCAGTAATGGTGCGAGATGCTAAGGGCGGATATTTGGCAATTAATGGTAATCAAGCAGGAGTGCTTTTGGTAAACTATCTACTGCGCGGTTTGCAAAGCAAAGGCAAATTGCCAAAGAATGGTTGTATCATTAAGTCCTTAGTAACAGGGGACATGGCAAAAAAAATTGCGCTGGATTTTGGAGTAGCAACCTTTGATGTGCTGACAGGATTTAAAAATATTTGTGGCTTAGCTAATAAATTTGCAGAATCAGGTGAGTATACTTTTCTTTTCGGCTATGAAGAGAGCATCGGCTATCTAGCAGGTGACTTTGTCAGGGATAAGGATGCTGTAAGTGCTGCCATGCTTTTTGCGGAAATGGCCGCCTATTATCAGGCACAAGGTATACGAATAATAAATGTACTAGAACAGCTTTTTCAGCATTATGGCTATTACAAAGAAACGGTAGTATCAATTGTTTTAGAAGGAATCACAGGACAGCAACGCATCTCTCGGATGATGGACTGGTATAGGGCTAACTTTCCTACTAAAATTGGCCAACATAAGCTAATTTTAGTAGAGGACTTTCAAATAGGGATGAGTCTTAATATCCAAACTAGGGCAAGTGAACCACTATTTTTAACAGACCGTTCAAATGTGCTGAAATATCGCTTTGATGATGAATCATGGTATGCTGTACGTCCATCAGGTACAGAACCAAAAATTAAACTCTATATCTATACCTTAGGTACAAGTGATCATGAAGCAACAGCAAAACTACATCTTTATAGTGAAGCTATTCTCAGCTTGCTTCATCAGGTAGAATAAAAGACAAGAACTTATCAGAACAGTCAGGAGTATATCTTGGCTGTTTTTTCTGTGTAAACATCGTTATCTTTTTGAGGCATAACTCTTGTTTAGCAACGGAGATAATGCTAATATGTAATAAATATGGTAGGGGTAAAAAATAGGTAAGAATTTGGAGAGTGTAAAATGCTAACGGTAAAATCCTGTGAAGAAACACGCAGCATCATTGCTGAGCTTGCAAAAGATATAGAGTTAACCACAGAAAAAGTACCACTAGCTAGATGTCTGGGGCGTGTATTGGCAGAAGACGTTATTGCCATAGAAAATCTGCCACCTTTTAATCGTTCAACAGTAGATGGCTATGCAGTTTTTGCAGCAGATACCTTTGGCTGTAGCGAAAATACTCCGGCCATGCTTATTTATATGGGAGAAGTACTGATGGGTGAGCAACCACACCAGGAACTACACGCAGGAGAGTGTCAATATGTACCTACCGGCGGGCAAATTCCTGCAGGGGCTGATGCCATGGTGATGATTGAATACAGCGAGGATTTTGGTGACGAATTTCGCTATATCTCGAAAGCTTCGGCACCAGGTCAGCATATAATCTTCATCGGCGATGACGTGAGGGCAGGAGAAGTAGTATTACAAACAAAAACTTATTTGAGAGCACAAGAAATCGGAACCTTAGCAGGACTTGGTAGGAGCGAAGCAAATGTTTATAAAAAGCCAGTAGTGGGGATTATTTCCTCAGGTGATGAACTCTTAGAATTAACAGGTAAGACTACACCTGGCGGTATTTATGATATAAACACCTATACCCTCTTAGCTGGGGTTGAACAGATCGGATGCACAGCAAAATCCTATGGTATTGTCAAAGATAACGTAGAGGCATTTAAGCAGCTAGTAGCAGAGGCTTTGGAAAGCTGTGATCTCTTACTGCTTTCCGGTGGCAGTTCAGTAGGTACCAAGGATACCACCTCAGCAGTAATTACCAGCTTCCAAACTAGTGAAATTTTACTGCATGGAATTGCAGTAAAACCAGGAAAGCCAACTATCATCGGTAAAATAGCAGGAAAACCAATTTTTGGGTTACCTGGCCATCCAGTTTCCGCCTATTTTATCTTTTACCTTTTTGTGAGGCCATTTTTGTTCGCTATTCAACCAAAAAATTATACAGAGCACACAGTACAGGCAATCCTCACTAGCTCGCTTTCTTCCAATCATGGACGAGAGGAATACGTACCAGTTGCTTTGCAAGAAGATGAAAGCGGCATGCATGCGATTCCTATTATGGGGAAATCAGGGTTAATAACTACTTTAACTAAAGCCCAAGGTTTTATTACTATTAAGAGAGATAGTGAAGGACAAACAGCAGGAGATAATGTGCAAGTAACCTTGTTCTAGAAGGGAGTAAATGAGATGGCATATCAATATTTAAGTAATACACCTTTAACGGTAGCAGTAGCAGATTATGTGGCAATAATAGAGCAGGAATTAAGAGCGGTAACAATAGAAATAATTCCTACTACAGAGGCTTTAGGGAGAATAACCGCTAGTGCAAGCTATGCTAAGCTTTGCTCACCACATTATAACGCCTCAGCTATGGACGGCATCGCACTTTCAGCAGCGCTTACCTTTGGTGCTACAGAAACAACACCAGTAGTTTTAAGTAGCGAGCAATTTGTAGTAGTAGATACAGGAGATCCTTTGCCACAAGGCAGTGATTCGGTAGTCATGGTAGAAGATATCATAAATCTTCCTACAGGAGCAGTAAAGCTGTACAGCGCTGCAGTGCCTTGGCAAAATGTGCGACAAATTGGTGAAGACATTTGTGCTGGAGACATGCTTTTACCAAGTTATACGGAAATTACTCCAGCAGCAATGGGTGCAATTTTAGCAGGGGGAGTACTCGAGCTTGCAGTAGTCAAGCTTCCAATAGTCGGAATTATACCTACTGGAGATGAAATTGTTGCACCAAGTGCAAATCCTCAAATTGGAGAAATCATGGAGTTTAATTCTACTATTTTCGCGGGTTTCATCACTCAGTGGGGTTGTATTCCTAAAATTTATCCAATAGTGAAGGATAACAGAGAGCTAATTACAGCTGCCATAGAGCAGGCCTTAAATGAATGTGATGTGGTAATACTTAATGCAGGTTCCTCAGCAGGTAGAGAAGATTTCGCTAAAGAAATCATCGCAAAATTTGGCCGCGTTCTCTATCATGGGATAGCCATTAAACCAGGCAAACCAGCAATTTTAGCCATCAGTCAAGGCAAACCAATTTTAGGAGTACCAGGCTATCCGGTATCAGGCATAATCGTTTTAGATAAAATCTTAAAGCCAGTGCTAGCAAAGTTAACGAAGCGTGCAATTGAGCCAAGTAGGATGATACAAGCAAGTCTAGCCGTAAAAGTTAATTCATCCTTGAAATACCAAGAATATGTTCGGACAAGACTAGGTATAGTAGAGAAAAAATGGATAGCAGTTCCCTTAAATAGGGGAGCAGGGGTAGTTACCTCCTTTGTGAAAGCAGATGGAATGCTAGAAATTCCTCAAAATACTGAGGGTTATGAAGCTGGAACAGAGGTAGAAATCAGCCTCCTTAGACCATGGCAGGAAATAACCAATATGTTAGTAGTTACTGGTAGCCATGATCCATTAATCGACGAAGTAGCAGATTTGCTGAAAATAGAGCAAAGTGGAGTAACAATTGCCTCTTCCCATGTTGGGAGTATGGGTGGTATCATGGCGATAAAAAGAAAGGAAGCTCATCTTGGCGGGATTCATCTCTTAGAGGAAAAAACAGGTGATTATAACATCAGTTATCTGGAAAAATATTTCCCTCAAGGCGGAGTAACATTGGTCGAAGGGGTTTTAAGAAAACAAGGCTTGATGGTAGCTAAAGGCAATCCTCATAATATCCAAGGTTTTGCTGATTTAGCAAATGAAAAAATAGCTTATGTTAATCGCCAAAAAGGCTCAGGAACTAGAATCCTATGTGACTATTTACTACAGCAGGTAGGTTTAAGCATAGAACAAATCGTAGGTTATGAAAGAGTAGAATTTACACATACAGCAGTAGCAGCACAAATAGCTGCAGGTACAGCAGATGCAGGATTGGGAATTTATTCTGCAGCTAAAATATATGATCTAGACTTTATACCAATTTGTAATGAAGCATATGATTTCTTGATTCTAGCCAGCGCAATGGAGAGCAAACAGGTACAAAAATTTCTACAGGTATTGCAAAGTAAAGAGCTACAAGAGCGCCTGATAGCCTTAGGAGGCTATGAAGTTCACAACATCGGGAAAGTAAAATACAGTAAATAAACACTTGCAATTTCAGGCAAATTCTATTAGAATAACCAAGGTAAGTCCTTAATAGAATTTTGGAGAGATGGCCGAGTCTGGCTGAAGGCGCACGATTGGAAATCGTGTTAGGCTAATACCCTACGAGGGTTCGAATCCCTCTTTCTCCGCCAACAAAAAAAGCTTCTGCCTTTTGGCAGGAGTTTTTTTTGTTGGCAAAAATCGGGGATTCGAACGGGCCGCTAAGAAAACAGTCCTGTGGACTGTTTTTAGGCCCCGGCGTGATAGGGTCGCAAAGCGACCCGGAGCGAATCCCTCTTTTGGCTGACGTTTTTTTGTTTGGCAAAAATCGGGGATTCGAAGGCGTGAAAGCGAATCTCTCTTTCAAAGGGTCGTGCAAAGCACAGAGCGGAGCGAATCCCTCTTTTAAGGTAAGAATTCGAAGGCGTGAAAGGGGCGCAAAGCGACCAGGAGCGAATCCCTCTTTAAGGTAAGGATTCGAAGGGCATTTTAATGCCAAGTTTAACAACCAGCGATTATAAAAAAATACAATATTTAAGTGATTGATTGATCAAATGCCTCTTCCTATATTTGCTATTTCTGAGCAAGCCAAGTGCAAAGCGGCTTACAACTACGCTTGCAGATAGCACCACGCGCTCGACTCCGGGTTGCACGAAACTCGCTTTGCTCAAACAGTCGTGCATCTTTTCCTGTGTCTTCGTTGGGTGCTAAGCAGCCCGCTACATATGTCGCCTGTTTTTGCCACTTAGCTTGCTTGTCGCTGAGAGGCGTTGCGCAAAAGCCAGAAAAATCTATAAATGAGCAGTATTGTAGGGGCGTCTACGGGGGTCATTTTTCTTTAAGACTTACATTATAGTTTGAATTGCTTGTCGCTGAGAGGATTAGATTATATGAGAAAACATAGAACTTGAATATTGGGTGAATATAAGAGTATTCATGAATATTTTAAAAAAGTGAACATATTTTGCGTGAGTTTGGTTAGCCTATCATTGACAGTAAAAGAGATATAGACTAAGATGATAATTAGAGCATAATAGTTGTAATGTATTAGTGTCTAGAGTATTATCTAGTCTTGGAAAACTAAATTGCAGAATAATTATAATTTTGAGCAGAAGTTTGATAGGTTTTACATTGGAGTTGTATTTTGGACTATTAGTTTACTAATTTTTGGTATGCGCAATTCATATTTCAATTTCTTATAAATTAAGATAGCCTGAAGGATTTATCATTGAAGACAATGCAATGTATCTAGGTATAATTGCAGGTAGTAAAGTAAAACCTCAAATTATGGAAACCAAAGATTATAAAAATGGGGATATATTACTAGTTCAAATTAAAGATGCAAAGAAACCTATTTGTAGAAAAGTTCTTTTTATAGATGTTGATAACACTAAGCTTGCTTTAATGGCATATGATCAACAATTTGATACAGATACTTATATTATTAAGAAGTTTATATTTTAGGTAAGGTGAAAAGAATTATAACAGAATTAGAATAATAATTGAGCTTAAATAAAAGCGATCGCTTTCTGTCACTTTAACAGATTATTCATCATTAAAATATTGTATAGAGTAATATCATGAATTGTGGAATATTAGTCAGTATAAAAAAATATGAATAAGCAGAATTAATAAAATTTAAATAATTATAGAAAAATCAAAAAATGATATGTATTTTATAGTGTTTAGACAGATGTGGAGGTATATAATTGAGTGGAAAAATGGAAATTAACGATGTAATAAAAGAATATTTAGAAAAAACAACAATTGATTCAGCAATAATGATAAATGGTGATTGGGGATCTGGCAAAACATATTATGTTCATAACGAATTGCAGAATTATATTGAAAAAGATTTAGGTACAAGGTGTATTTATATATCTTTATATGGTGTATCTCAAAAAAGCGATATATCTAAAGAGATTTTTTTAAGAGCATTACCTTTAAAGAAACGTATTTTACCTGACATGCTTAAAAATTATGGTACTGAAATTGGAAAAATATTTTTAGATAAATATAATATTAAATTATCTTCTATTGATTATTCTAAGTTTACTAATATTAAAAGTAGCTTACTAATCTTTGATGATTTAGAGCGCAGTTCAATGAATATTATCGAACTACTTGGTTATATTAATAAATTTGTTGAGCATGAGCACATTCATACAATACTCATTGCAAACGAAAAAGTGATAAATGAGAATGGATTGAAAGAAAATCAGGAAATGAAGTATTTTCTTACAACACTGGATAAATTTAATTTTGCACCATTATCCAAAGATATAGATATTTTGGCTGGAGAGAAAGATAGAAAAGAATTAAATCGAAATGACATCAAAACAAGAATTGAGTATCTATTTAATTCTGAAATGGGCTATCCAAAAATTAAGGAAAAGCTAGTATCAAAAACCATATATTATGTACCAAACATTAGTAAAGTTTATGAGCAAATTTTAATTGGTTATGAGTTTAATGAGTTAGAACTTGAAATATTGAAAGCTAGTAACAAGGATATTGAGAACCGTTTCGAAAATGAAAATCATAATAATATAAGGACCTTAAATTTCATACTTAATAACTTTTTAAGTATCTGTAAAGAATTAAGGAATTTTAAGTGCAATGTAGATGATAAAAGAAGTTTATTGAAAGTTACTTTAGATTACTTAACGCTGCTTTCTGTAAGATATAAAGAGGGCTCGAAGATAGATGATTGGATAGAAAAAAACGAATATGCTGACATAAATTTGTCGGAAGAAATTTTTTCTTTAGAATATTTAGTAGGTTTTAAATTTATTAATGATCTTGTTCTTAATTCGTTTCTTGATAGTGAACAGCTAAATTTCACACTTAATCAATATTTAGATGAAAAAAAGAAAAACGCACTTGCTGACAATGATCCAATGCATTATTTGGGTCAATGGTGGTTAAAGGAAGATGAAGAAGTTTCGAATTTAATAGATCAAGTATATTATAAAGTCATTAAAAATGAGTATAATACCAGTCTATATCCTAAAATATTGCTTGCTTTTATGGTGCTTAGGAAAGTGGGGTTAGATACTAAGGTAGAAAAAGTATTTAGTAATATGATAATAAACATAAAAGCTAGCGATAAAGAAAAGCATGAAAGTATAGAGACATTTGGCATTACAGTAGATGAAGATATTAGAGAAGAGTATTATAATTATATCGGTAAATTAAAAGAAGAATTTAGTTCTAGAGATATTGATATATATAAAAACAAAATAAATAATTATTTTAATCCTGAAAAAGAATGGTCACATGCTTTTTCAGAATATTTATCAAAGAATAAAAACGAGTTTCTGAATAGAAAGAAGTTCTTTGCCTTAATCAATACTAGTGATTTAATGGCATGCTTAGACAAATCAAAGAATGCTGATATTGTTAATTTTTCAATAGCATTATCTCATGTATATAGTTTTTCTAATATTAAAGAATACTACCATGATGATTATACCAATATTAATATTGTTATTGATGAAATCAATAAGTTAATCGAAGATAAGAAAGAAATATATGGGAAAATAAAGATAACTATTTTTGAATCTTTAGAAAAAAAACTTAAAGATTTTATAATAAAGCTTAGTTAATTATCATTATAAAACAAAAACAAAAACAAAAACAAAAACAAAAACAAAAACAAAAACTAAGACTAAGACTAAGACTAAGACTAACAGTTGACATAACTTAGTAATTAATACCAATTAAGATCTTGAAATTTAAGGGGATAAAATAAATGGAAGCAAAAAAATTGCTTGGAAGAGGTCTCTTTCCAAAAGAAATGATTCCACCATTTAATTCATTGATGTTAGAATCTAAATTTGAAGAAATTAAAAGTAAATTAAATGGCTATAAAAATAAGACGGGAAAATGTATCAATTTCAATATACCCAGATTGAAGTCGACGAGAAGAAAAATGGGTATACCCAATCCTTCAAATTACTATCACCTTTGTAAGGAAATTGAGAATAATTGGACTGATATTGAAAAAATCATAGAGAAATCCAAAATGTCACTAAGTAAACCTTCAATAAAAGATGAGGGGATTAGTTATGTAGTTACTGAGCATCAGTTTCCTGAGATAACAGTAAAGAAAGTGTTGAATTCTTTATCTGCTAAATACATGGTATATGCTGATATATCAAGGTTTCATGGTACCATTTACACACATAGTATACCATGGGCACTGCATGGGAAAAGTATTGCCAAATCCAATATAAATAGTGATCTATATGGAAATAATATAGATAAGTGCTTCCGTTCTCTTCAAGATAATCAAACACTAGGTATTCCTACGGGACCATCTTGCTCTTATATTATGGCAGAAACGATAGCAAGCAAGATTGATGACCAAATTAGAAAAACTCTAAGTATACGAATAAAAATGATAAGATATATTGATGACTTTTATTTTTTCTGTGATTCTATAAACGAGACAGAGTTGGTAATATCAACATTAGCCAAGGTACTTGGGGAATATGAATTGGAACTTAATCCTACAAAAACAATTGTACACAAGTTACCTGTAGAGTTTGAAAATATATGGATATCAGAACTTAGGTTGAATACGTTTAGTAGTTCTGTAAAAAAACAAGAGAAAGATTTGATAAGTTACTTTTCTAAAGTAATAAATTATGCGAGGCAGTTTGAAGGCGAATTTGTATTCAAATACGGCATTAGTAGAATTAAGAATCTCAAATTTAACAAAGAAAATTGGGCTATATATCAGTCGCTTTTGTTTCAGAGTATGATAGCAGAACCTAGTATAATGAGAGTAGTGCTTGAGATCCTTCTTAAATACGATAAAATTGGATATACAGTAAGAAAAAGAGATTTGACAAATACCATATATTTAATTTTGGATTATCATTGTATTCATGGAAATTATTACGAGATTCTGTGGTCTTTATGGATTGCAAAAAGTTTTTCTATTAAATTAAACAAAAATTATGGTAATATGTTAGTTAAAGTTGATAATCCATTAGTTGCGGTAATGGTGAAACATATGCAAGATGAAAAATTGATAAGTAAAACACTTAATAAATCAGTTTGGACAGAGCATGAGAATAACGACGATTTATATTCGGAGTATTGGATTTATACTTATGAAGCACTTCAACGAGATTGGCTTAAAACAAGTAATAAATTTCAAATACAGTGCACTTTTTTTAAGGCGTTAGAGACTTATGATGTGACTTTTTTTGAGCCTAATAATCAAATTAATTTAGAAAGTTTTGTTGATTTTGATGACGATAAAATAAAGTGTTTGAAGGACTTGATTGAATTGACTAGAACATTAATTAAAAATGGGACAGCTTCTCATGAAGAATTAGAAAAAGTGGAGCATGCTCTTGTAGAATCAATTGGGGTTAAATTTGGTGATATTGAATATTAGTTCTCAATTATTACTGAAATATTATCATCAATTTTTTGGTACTAAAAACCTTCAAAAATGATGTTAGGCTATTCGTTCCATTCTCAAATCTAAAACATATCACAGTATTGTTTAATTATAAAAGACAAATTAAAAATATTAAATATTGGGAGGAAAAATATGTTTGGAATTAAAAAGAAAATTTCAGATTTTGAAGCGATGGAGATTTTTTTTGATGAGCTAATTAAAGAGGTGGAACACGATTACCCGCTTGTTTTAGACATACTTCAACGAAATAGACTTATGGATTATGATACAAGCAAATATGATGCTAGTGCAATTACTGATAAGATATGGACAGCTGGTATGTTTGTGCTCAATATAGTCGCGATTTATCAATCTTATGAGCGAGAAGTTGCATCAGTATTGTATGATCGTGCTCTCGTATATTTGAATGGTCTTATAAATGGAGAACATCAGATCGATTACATTTGCGGATTGGCAGGAAAATTTGCAAAACGTTATTTGGATTTTGAACAGCTATACGAATCAACTCATGATAGCCAAATGTTTCCACCGGTCGCATTATTGTTAATCATTACTTCCTCGATTTCATATGGTGCCTATACAGAAAAGCCTACAGAAGTTTTTAATAACTCGCCTAATTTCCAAGTGGCTTTTTCAGAAATAAATCAAATTGCATCGGAAGCACAAAATATATGGAGAGATATTAAAGCGAATCATACAATTAAACTTTTAAAATAAATTTCTCTTATGAAGCATTGGCTGCAACATGATATGTAATTGAGTTTGCATCACACTTAAAGCACAATAGACCCCTACGTTGGAGCAAGTTAAATTGTATCAAATACTGCGTTATCCGCCAAACAAAAAAAACTTCTGCCTTTTTGGCAGGAGTTTTTTTTGTTTGGCAAAATCGGGGATTCAAAGACGTGAAATAAAATCCCTCTTTCTCTGCCATATAAGAATGCTAATATTTATATGCTAAGATTCATCATTCGCGTTCTTATTTTATATCGCAAAAAGTCCTTAAGTTAGAAGTATAATTTTTGCAAAGGCTATTCTGATATCCTGCAAAATTATCCTAATCTAGCCTCAATGATTATTTGGTCAATTTTTTAAAAACTTGAATTCTTAATTCCAATATGATATATTACTATAAAGTTGTTAGGTAACTAACATGATGGGTGAGTGAAAATTAAGATGGATAAGAGTATAGGTCGGGAAGTAAACCTTTTTATAAACAGAATTAATAGACAAGTAAGTAATATAGTTTCAAAATATGGCATAACAGGGTCACAAGCACATATAATCAACTTTATCTATAATGAATCAATGGCAAGAGACGTTTTTCAGAGAGACATTGAAAAAGAATTTGATATAAGACGTTCGACTACGACAAATGCTCTTCAATTAATGGAGGCAAAAGGCTTTATTCTTAGGCAAAGTGTATCAATTGATGCAAGACTTAAAAAAGTTCTTCTTACTGAAAAAGGAATAATAATTCAAAAAAAGGTAAGCAACATCATTATGCAATCTGAGCATGCTTTAAGAGATAAATTAAACGACAATGAATACGATACTCTAGTTACTATAATTGAAAAATTATCCAATTTAGACTTAAAAGAATTAAAGGAGGAGACGAATAATGAAAATTAGCTTAGCATTGATAGGGAAAATTCTTGGAATTGTTGTGGTGCTATTAGTTTTAGTAACTTTTGGACTTTACTTATATGTATGCCGAACAATAGATGTTCCTACTTCCAAACATAATACTCCAACAGCTGGTTCTTACCAAATTGTGGATACAGCACAAAATTCATATTGGGATAATAGCGTTGAAGTAACTATCCCAAAAGAGGGGGAGGCATTTTATGGGCAAGATGCACAATATACGATAAATGCTCCATCTTATAAGGATAATAGTGACGGCACAATCACGGATAATGTGCCGGGACTTATGTGGACACAAACACCTGACTTAAATGCTGATGGGATAATTGATGCAAATGACAAGCTCACTTTATCGAAAGCAGCTTCTAGCGTTAGTGAAGTTAAAATTGGCGGCTATAAAGATTGGCGATTGCCTACGATTAAGGAGCTCTATTCTTTAATTAATTTTAATGGGATTGACGGTAAAATTTATGACTCTACAGGCGCGAAGCCATTTATCGATACAAACTACTTTAAATTTGGCTATGGTGATACCAGTGCAGGTGAAAGAAATATTGATGCTCAATTTGCAACGCAAACTGTTTATGTTGATAAAACTTTTATTGGCTTTCAAACCATGTTTGGTGTAAATTTCGCCGATGGACGGATTAAAGGTTATCCAACAACAATTAACATGTCAGGTATTTCCGAGGGTAAATGCTATATATTCTACGTTCGTGGTAATACTTCATATGGGGTCAATGATTTTATAGATAATGGAGATAAAACAATTTCGGATAACGCAACACAGCTGATGTGGTCAAAGGAAGATAGCGGAACAGGTATGGATTGGGAGCAGGCTTTGAAGTGGGTACAAACAAAAAATGCAGAAAATTACCTTGGACACAGCGATTGGAGACTTCCAAATATTAAGGAATTGCAGAGTATTGTAGACTATTCAAAATCACCGGCTACAACAAAATCACCGGCCATTGATTCCATCTTTAACACTACAAAGATAAAAAACGAAAGTGGTGCTGACGATTATGGTTATTTCTGGTCATCAACAACTCATATGTCTGTCGGCAAAAATATAAATGAACAAAATGATGGTTCGCAAGCGGCTTACCTTTCATTCGGACGCAGTATGGGTAAAATGTTTGGTTTCTGGATGGATGTACACGGAGCTGGCTCACAAAGAAGCGAATTTAAATCCGGTAATTCATCTGATTATCCTGATGGTTTTGGTCCACAAGGTGATGCCATTAGAATTAATAACTTTGTAAGACTGGTTAGAACTATTCAAAAATAAAATTAGATTATGAAGGAGAAAAATGAAAAATAAAATCACAAAAAAACAAATTATTTTATTAACTGCTAGCTTAATTATTATTGTAGTCATGGGAGTAGTGTTATATTTAAAAAACTTTACAAATCTATTGAGTATAACTCCCGCTGAATTTTTAAGCACAAAACAAACTGTGGGAGAAAAGGGAGTTTATATTCTTGTTGGGACTGGTCAAGCAAAATGCTATGACAATACTGCGGAAATAACCTATCCAAAAGAAGATGAAGCTTTTTATGGTCAAGATGCTCAGTTTGCACATACAAGTCCTGTTTATACCAAAAGCAGCGATGGGCTAACCGTTAAAGACGAAGTCACCGGTCTAACATGGCAGCAAAGTCATGATAGTGGAACTTATTACTGGGCTGAAACACAAGCGGTAATCAATAAAATGAACAAACAGAATTACGGTGGCTACAGCGACTGGCGAGTACCTTCCATTAAGGAACTATATTCAATTTGGAACGTAAGCAAGGGGTGGCCTTATCTAAATACTGAATATTTTGACATTAAATATACAAATGAAGAAAATTTGAGCCACGCTATTTTTTGGAGTACCAACAAATATAGCGGAGTTATGGGCAATATAAGTGGGGATACGCCCGGCGCAGAACTTGCCTTTGGTGTAAATTTTGGCACAGGACATATAAAAGCCTATAATATCAGCGCAGGACCAAAGCACTTTGTTCGTGCTGTAAGAGGTAATCTCACATACGGTGTCAATTTATTTCAGAATAATAGTGATGGTACAGTTTCTGATTTAGCAACTGGATTGATGTGGCAACAAACTGATAATGGTTCGGGTATGAATTGGGAACAGGCTTTAAAATGGGTCCAGCAAAAGAATTCGGAAAATTATCTAGGTCATAACGACTGGAGACTACCCAATACAAAGGAATTACAGAGCCTTGTAGATTATACACGTTCACCCGGAGCAACAAATCCAGCCAATATCGGACCAGCCATTGACCCGTTATTCAGTTGTACTGGTATTACAAACGATGGTGGAAATGCTGACTACCCCTATTACTGGACAAGTACATCCGCAGTCGCGAGTGCAGACGATGCATATACCAATGCATGGTATGTGGCTTTTGGAAGGGCGGAAGATGGTACCGGCGAAGACCTTCACGGTGCCGGTGCAGTGCGTTTTGACGCAAAGATACAAGGCTCCGGAGAGGGAGAAGAAAGAGTTTTAAACTTTATTCGACTTGTAAGAGATATACAATAAATTGTCAAATATGATTTTCCACAATCAAGTAATTGTCATAATTGAAAATCGGTTCACCCTTTGTATTTAGCTGTAAACAATTTAATACCAACGAATAAGGTTGAAATGCTTGAATCTGCATGGAGAGAGCTTGAAGAAATCTCAGAATATCATCTGTTAATGGTGTGAGCAATTTCAGCAAAGAAGGTAATGGATAGGATATTTGATGCACTGGAATGGCTCAAGGAATTCCCCTTGTTTTGCCCTCATGTACCGGATAACGAACTACAAGGATAGGACTAGAGGATGCTGATATGTGATCAATATTTATGTATCTATCGAATAATTGGTGATGTAGCATATGTATATCATATCGCTCATGGCTCAACAGAATACGGCAATCTGTTAAAATAGCCTGAAAGGTATTCAAATAATAATGGAAAGTCAATCTTCTGTTTTTAGGAACACTCTATTGCCGAAACTGGAAATAGAAATTATAGAAACAAAAAACGTCATAAATTCTGACGTTTTTTTTGTTTGGTAAAATAAAACCTTCATAATCTTAATTTTGCCAAAGCAAAACACAGAATTTACTTAAATGCAAACCTTTTGGTTATCTCGGATTTTTGCTTGTTTGTAGCATATGTGTTATATATAGGTATAGAGATTTTCTAGCTTTGTCAAGGATGAATATTCCTAAGTTTCTAATATTACTCTCGCATCAGCTTTATAATAAAGAATAGATGGAGGATATAACATGGCAGGCAAGGATAAAGTAAATAAAAAAACGATGATCACCATATTAAGATTGGTTTTTGTAGCCATAATACTATGGGGAGCAATTTCCATTACTACATCTGCAGCTACCTCATCTGACTTTGTAGTAGACCCCTATCATGAATACGCTTATGAAAACATGCTGGAGGATGCTAATAAGCTGCAGGAGAAGTATCCTGAACTTATTAGGTTGAAAAGCATCGGAAATTCCGTTGAAGGGCGAGATTTAGCACTTATAGAATTCGGCAATGGCGAAAGAAAAATATTTTTAAACGGAGCTACTCATGCACGTGAATATATAACCACAACATATTTGATGTATATGATAGACAGGTATGCATATGCTTATGCAAATGTTGGTATATATGATGGATATGACCTTAGTAAGATACTGAACAGCATAACTTTTTGCATATACCTATGGTAAATCCAGATGGAGTTAATCTTGTACAGAATGGAATAAATTCTGTACAAAACCCTAATGCAGTTTCTAAAATTAAAATCAATAATGTAGATAGTCAAGGCTATAGCTCTTGGAAAGCCAATATCAATGGGATTGATTTGAATAGAAATTATCCAGATATCTGGTATGTAAACTCATCAGTGCA
Source organism: Clostridia bacterium (assembly GCA_037141195.1). Taxonomy (GTDB): domain Bacteria; phylum Bacillota; class TC1; order TC1; family JBAXCZ01; genus JBAXCZ01. The sequence continues at coordinate 4,668 of JBAXCZ010000009.1, read as the reverse complement.
AGTACCTGCCTCCAGTAATTTCAAAGGATATACTCCATTAAGTGAGCCTGAGACGAAAGCAATTGCAAATTTCCTAAATACTAACATGTGTTGGGCTAATATTTCTTTTCATACACAAGGTGAGGGCGTTTACGGATGGAATGATGCAAATATTAGGTTTTATCCACAGCTAAGCGCTATGGTTTCCCACATAATCAAAGATAGTGGACTTAAAAAAATGTCGGATACCACAGAAACAAAATATGGAAATTTTGCAAATTATGCTCGTAAAACCTACTTAAAGCCAACATTAACAGTGGAACTGTGTCAAGCAGTTGGACCTTATCCATATCCTGCTGTATACTTCAGCAAGGTTTGGACACCAGCTGAGAACATTTGTCTGATTGTGGCTGAAGAAGTAATGAAAATGCAGGATCAAGATTACCGTGTTTATCAGAATGATCGGTTCCTTCAGGCATTTTGTGATAAGCAGTACGCTTTGGCTTTTGCAAGAAAATGGACAAATGCTAAAGTTCTCTTCGTGAAAGATGTCAAGGAGACAATTACCACAATCTCTCCAATTACCATCGGGATTGTGGTAAACGACAAGAGCACGACAATGCAGGCCTATAGATTGGATGATAGCAGTTATATCAAACTCCGGGATCTTGCCGTAACACTTTCTAGTACGGAGAAACAGTTTGAAGTAGGCTACAACAACATCAACAACGCTATTATGCTGACTAGTGGATCGGTTTATACGGTAGTTGGAGGCGAATTAGCGGCAAATGGTAGTATGATGAGCGAAAGTGTAAGGGATTCAACGATTGCGATATATCTTAATGATAGCAATATAAATCTTCAAGCATATAACATAGGTGGGAGTAACTATTTCGAATTGCAAGCACTAACTACTGCGCTTAATTTAGGTGTGACATTTGATAGCACTTCAAGGGTAATAAGCTTTAATCGTGCACTTTTACCAGCTGAAATACTGCAATAGTAATAATAAATAGAGTTATTTTTGAAGCGAAAAAAGCATATTTTTACAAAAAGGGCGCCCAATGGGTGTCCTTTTTGTTATATATGAATAAAAAAAAGTTCGTATCTTAAAATTTTCCTGAATTATTGTAAGATTACTGCTCCTATTATTATAAACCAAGACAAATGCCCTAATGTTTACTAAATCGAAACTTTTTGACCCGGTAAGCGTCTTAAAGTTATCACAAAAAATAATGATTATGAAGGAGCAGATGAGATGAAAAATACATGGAAAAAATTAGCTGCATTAATGATAATTGGGGTTCTCTTATTTACTGGTTGTGCACAAGCAAATGATAGCACAACAGACCCAGCAGCAGGAACAAGTCTGCCAGTAAATGATGCTGCTAAAGCAATGCAGTTAGAAAAAAGTATTGATGGCATAGTTAGTATCAGCTTAAAAGATCTTGAAGGTAATGCTGTGGACAGAGTTTTTAGTGCCGATGAGATTACCACAATTCAACAAGCTTTTAATGAGAGCTTTATCATGGATACAGCTTATATTGAGATGATTGCAGGAAATACCATGACAATTGTATTAGAGGATGGCAGAGAAGTTTTTATCCATAGCTATGGAGACGAAAATTATATAGTGGCGCGCATTGGTGACACTACTTATCATTTAGGCTGCCAAGTGATTGGAAAAATTTTATTGGAAAAGACTAAATAAAAATTTAAGCTATTTTTAACTAGCTATGAGTAACACACAATAGCCACAACAGCCGTAAGCGTAAGGGGAATCATGGTTTACTTTGCTCAATTTATGGGGAAGAGCATAACGATACGTAGCAGATGCAGGTTGTGGCACTTAGTGATGAGTGTTAGAATAAAGGCTGGAGTAAAATTGTTCAGAAATACTGGTGGCAGCTAGCGAACTCCCTCTCACGGAGCAAGCTTTTCATGATTATTATTTCTTTCCAAATATAGAGTAATTTTTAGATAAATGTACTGTAACTAAAAAAGTAGTACATGTATTTGTAGCTGTGAACATTTTGTTACACCAGATATACTGAGCAATTATATTTCTCTTCATCTACAGACAAAATGCTTAAGTAGAACCCTTAAGTAAAAAAACGACAGCGGGAATAGAGGAGAATATGATGCGTAAGATTTTAGCAGCTTTATTAGTGTTGGTATTTTTGACCTTGCCAGTAAATGCAGCAGAGATTCAAAAACCAGAGTTAAGGAACACCACTCCAATTACTGCAGGAGCAGTATTAAAGGAATACCGTTGGCAAACCAGCAGTGGGAATGTAAATATTAGCGTTATTAAAGTAGACTTGCTAAATCCATATGTGCAGGTAGCAGCAATTCTAGGTGCAGGACAATTTACCAAAAGGCTCAATGTATCTGCAATGGCAAAAAACACTGGGGCAGTAGCTGCAGTGAATGGAGATTTTTTTAATACTCAGGGTGAAACTGTTCCGGTAGGACCAATGGTTATGGAATCAAGACTTGTTTCTTCCTCTTCAAACCTTGAAAATATTTTTGCTTTGGGGATTAGTAATGATCGCAAAGCCTATATCGAACCATTCAGCTTTACAGGGAAGGTTACTGCGCCAAATGGAGTTACCTTCGAGTTAGCAGGTCTTAATAAGACTGTTTACCAGGAAGATCCTACTGGCGAGCATAGTCATGCTAATAAGCTCCATCTCTACAATGATCTGTGGGGAGGCAAAACCAGAGGAGACGATTCCTATACAACTCCAACAGAGATGCTAGTAAAAGATGGTATCGTAGTAGAAATAATGCCTGGAAAATATTTTGACTATGCAGTTCCCAAAGGGATGTATATTTTAAGAAGCCATGGTATAGCAGCAAAATTTTTAGTGGAAAACTTCAAAATTGGAGATAAAATAGATATTCAATATGAAATTTCTCCGCAATCGGATTGGAACATGGTTCTTGGAGGACATTCGCTCTTAATTAATGAGGGAAAGGCTATTCCTTATGCTAGGTATAGTGCCGCTTTGGGCGGTGTGCGAGCAAGAACAGCTGTAGGCATCTCCGAGGATCGTAAAACTATCTATTTGGTTGGTGCAGAAAAAAACACTCTACTTAGTGTGGGGCTAAGCTTACCAGATTTATCCAGTTTTATGCAGGAAATTGGTGTATGGAAGGCGTTGAATCTAGATGGTGGTGGCTCAACCACTTTTGTAACAAGACCGCTTGGGGATACTGCAACTGTGCGAACATTTGAGCCAGAGCAAGCCCAAGAAAGATTAGTAGCTAATGCTCTGGGCATTTTTTCTAATGCTCCAGCAGGAAAATTAAAAGGCTTACTGATTAGTGGAGAAAAGCTGCTCTTAATTAATGAAGCAGCTAGCTATGCATTAAAAGGCTATGACCAATACTATAATCCTGTTGAAACGAATAAGCTTAACATAGCTTGGAAAGAATCAGCTAAGCTAGGTACAATGAAAACAAATGTTTTTCAAGCAACTAAGCCTGGGAGTACCGTAGTAATGGCTAGTGCAAATGCTACAAGTGTTAAAATCCCTGTACAGGTGCTAGGTAAGCAGGATCTTGATAGTATGTTTTTAACGGGTGCTAACGGGAAGGAAATTGTAGGTTCACAGCAGCAATTGCAACTAGTTTTAAGGTCGAAGGCTGGAGTGAGCAAAAAGGTGCTGCCAAACTTAGTTGATTGGCAATTGCAAGGAATAAAGGGTAGTGTTTCAGCGCAAGGCGTATTAACTATCCAAGATACAATGAATAGCAAAATTGGCTTTGTTGTGGCAAGATACCAAGGCTTTAGTGCCCCACTAGCTATTCAATTCGGGGGGCAAAGAGAAGTATTATCCCTTGATAAGCTTGATGGAATCTCCTTTGAAGTCTATCCGTTGGGGGTTTCTGGCACCTTAGCACTGGTTAATGATCCAGTAAAACCAACCACACAAGTTACTAGCTTACAATATAACTTTAGCAATGCTCCAGGCACAGCTGCAGCCTATTTGAGATTTGATGGCGAGGGCATCCCAATTGATGCAAATGCCGATGGAATTGCGCTAAATGTTTATGGCAATAATGCCAATGAATGGCTAAGAGCAGAGCTAGAGGATGGTAATGGAGTGTTACAACGGCTTGATTTAAGCTTAGGTGTAAACTGGTCAGGCTGGAAAACTCTACAGCTTAGTACTCAAGGGTTAGTAAAACCAGTAACCTTAAAACGCCTTTATGCTGTGGTAACAGAAGTTCAAAAAAATCAAACAAACTTACAAGGTAGTTTGCTTTTCAAAGCACTCAGCTTTACTTATGGAAATGCAACGCCTGAACCACCTCAGCAAAAGCTATTGGAACTAATAGTAGGACAAAAAAGTATGCTGGTGGATGGAACTCCATCTCAGATGGATGTTGCTCCGATGGTAGTTGAAGGTCGTACTCTTGTGCCTATCAGATTTATTTCAGAGGCTTTAGGAGCTACTGTACTTTGGGATGGTGCTACTAAAAATGCTACGATTATCAAAGAACGCAGTTGGGTTGATCTATGGACAGGCGAAGCAATGATGGTGGTAGATGGTAAAGCAATAGCTTTAGATGTGCCACTGCAATTAATTAAAAATCGCACCATGATACCACTAAGAGCAGTAGCAGAAAGCTTGCATTTAACTGTTGGTTGGGATCAAATAAACCGAAAAATCAGCTTAC
>JBAXCZ010000008.1:0-91382 GCA_037141195.1 Clostridia bacterium | reverse complement strand
CTTCTAGACACTTCATAAGTGAAGTCTACATGACCAGGTGTATCTATCAAATTAAGCTGATATATTTCACCATTTTTTGCAGTATAGTTCATACGAACAGCTTGCAATTTAATTGTGATACCTCTTTCTTGTTCTAAATCCATTGTATCTAAGACTTGCTTTGTGACCATTTCTCTAGCTGAAAGAGTTCCTGTATATTCAATAAGGCGGTCAGCCAAGGTTGATTTACCATGGTCAATATGTGCAATAATACAAAAATTACGAATATGGTTTTGTACGCTTTCTTCCATTTGCTACCTCCTAATTAGTGCTTTTTTTGCTAATTTTACGAGAAAATTGTTTAAGTTCTTCCATTTTTAATAACCATGCCATTATAAAATACACTACAAGCGCTACTAAAAGCCCTGCAAGCACCTGAATTAATTGATTTGTTTTCAAACTCATATCGATATTTTTTGCTACTAAATTCACAACAACAAAAGCTGAAATGCCCATAATTGTTGCTGCAACTACACTCTTCATAAAAGTTTTAAATATTTTTTTAAGTTCTACATGCACTTGCTTTTTATAGATAAAAATGAAAAGTAAAAGCATATTGACTAGTCCGGATATTGAATAACCTAACGCTAAACCGCCTTGCTTCATTGGTCCAATCAAGAGAAGATTAAATATAATATTCACACCCATAGAAATAGAAGCCAAAATCATTGGTGTTTTCGTATCACGCAGAGCATAAAACGCTCTGTTTAAGACTTGAGTAGAACCATGAGTTGCGATACCAAAGCTAAAACAGACCAAGGTGTAAGCTGTAGCTGCAGTAGCCGAAGCTGTAAATTTCCCACTTTCATACATTAAGCGGACGATTGGCGTTGCAAGAGCAATAAAACCTGCTGTAGAAGGAATTGTGAGAAAAAACATATTCCCCATACTTGTAGTTAACAGTTGATTGTATTTATTAAAATCTTTTTTGGCAGCTACTTCTGAGAGCATCGGAAATGCTGCTACACCAATAGAAACTGCAAAAATAGCTATGGGTAAGCTCATTAATTTCTGACCTGAGCTCAAAGCTGCTACTAATCCCCCAGGCAGACGAGAAGCCATATTTTGGTTTACAAACAAACTTATTTGTGAGATGGATAGCCCTAAAAAAATTGGTAGCATTAAAGATATCACTTGCTTAAATCCCTCATGCTTGATATTTAAGCTTGGTCTGAAATGATAACCTTGCTTTCTTAAAGCAGGAGCTTGTGCTAGCAAGTATAATATTGCTCCACCCACAACTCCAAAGGCAAAAGCATAGATACCAAAACGATTTGCTAACAAGACTCCAATGATTAAAATCCCCACATTATATAGCACAGAACCAATAGCAGAAGGCCAAAAACGCTTATATGAATAGAGAATTCCCATAGTGATACCACTGTAACACATGAACATTGTCTGGAAGAACATAATACGAGTCAAATTCACTGTCAACTGTAAAGATGTAGCATCGAAGCCTGGTGCTATAACAGTGCCTATAATCTGTGGCAAGAATAAATTGCCAATTAAAATAGCTATTAATAGTAAAAGTGAGACCACTGTAATAACTACATTTGCTAGTTTCCAAGCTTCCTCTTCTTGCTTTTTTGCTAAATAGCTAGTATAGACTGGTACAAAAGCCGAGCTTAATGCCCCACCAACCAGAATTAGGTAAACAAAATCAGGAACAGAAAATGCAGCATTATAAGCATCGGTAATTCTATTTTGACCAAAATTAGAGTAAATTAAGATCTCTCTGGCATATCCAAGTACTCTGGAAATTAAAGTAGCACCAACCAAGAGCATTGCAACACTTGCAACCCTAGCACCAGTCTTATTTACCTCTTCTTTTTCCACTAAGCTTCATCTCTTTCTATTCTTTATAACAATCTTATTCATTTTACTATAAATTCAGGCTTGATGCATGCTTTTTATGAAATAATTATATCTTCCAATGAAAATAATCAGTTTACGTCTTGCACTATTGCAGGGGAGGTGATAAAATAACACTGTTGTTTATATTCCCAGTTTCAAGGAGGTGAACCTTATGCCAAATATTAAATCTGCGAAAAAAAGAGTACTTGTATCTCAAGCAGCAAATGAGCGCAATACAGCAATGAAATCAAACTTAAGAACTGCAATTAAGCATTATAAGCTTTCTTTAAGTGATGATACTAAAGGTGATTCCAAAGAGTTGCTCGTAAAAGCTATTCGTACTATTGATAAGGCAGCTTCCAAAGGACTCATTCATAAAAAGAATGCTTCCAGAAAAAAAGCTCGCTTAGCACAAATGTACAACAAAGCGAAAGCCAAAGCAACTGCTTAGTCTATAGCTCAACCCTACGATTATCCATCGTAGGGTTTTTTGTTGCCTATCTCAATAAAAAACAGAGACCTTGCAGCAGGCAAGTTCCCTGTTTATCAACTAATACTACTTAAATGAGCTTTTTAATGCAACAATACGATTCAACACTAGTTGCTCTTTACTACTGCTTAAATCAATGGCAAAATAGCCATGACGGAATAATTGAAATTTTTCTAAAATTTGTGCAGATTGCATACATGCCTCTACATATCCATTAAAAACAGTTAATGAATTTGGATTAATGCAGTCCAAAAAATTTTTATCATCATCCAATGCCTCATCTAATATTAGTGGTTCGTATAGTCTGAATTTTGCAGATACTGCTGTTTTACAATCTACCCAGTGAATAGTTCCTTTAACTTTACGTCCTGAAAATCCACTTCCGCTTTTGGTTTCTGCATCATAGGTACAATGTAGCTCAACTACATTACCAGCCTTATCCTTGAAAAAATTATGGCACTTCAAGAAATAAGCGCCTTTTAAGCGCACCTCATTGCCGGGAAAAAGTCGGAAATATTTCGCAATTGGATTTTCCATGAAATCTTCTTGCTCGATATATATTTCCCGAGAGAAGCTTACCATACGCTTACCCAAACTTTCATTATCACCGTTGTTTTCTAGCTCGAGTAGCTCGCTCTCACCCTCTGGATAATTAGTAATTACCACCTTCAATGGTTTTATTACTCCCATAGTTCGTTGTGTCATATTCACAAGATCTTCTCTGATAAAATGCTCAAGCATTTGGCTATCCACGATACTATCATTTTTTGCTACACCAATTTCACGGCAAAAATTTCTAATGGCGTTAGCTGTAAACCCTCGTCTTCTAAAACCAGCAATGGTTGGCATTCTTGGGTCATCCCAGCCAGTTACTACGCCTGCATCAACTAAGAGCTTTAATTTTCGCTTGCTCATTACTGTATTGGTCATATTAAGTCTAGCAAATTCTATTTGTCTAGGGATGTATTCCATTTCACAGTTTTCTACAATCCAATCATAAAGTGGTCGATGGTCTTCAAATTCCAATGTACAGATAGAATGGGTTACACCTTCAATTGCATCTTCTATTGGATGTGCAAAGTCATACATTGGATAGACACACCACTCCGAACCCGTCTTATGATGAGTAACATGGGCAATACGATATAGAATGGGATCTCGCATATTAATATTAGGACTATCCATTTCAATTTTAGCACGTAGCACCTTACTACCATCTGCGAACTCTCCGTTGATCATACCCTTAAACAAACTTAAATTTTCCTCTACGCTTCGATTGCGAAATGGGCTTTCTTTACCTTTCTCAGTCAAAGTACCTCTTGTCATTCTAATTTCTTCTGAGCTTAAATCACAAACATATGCCAAACTTTTTTTGATTAGCAGCATAGCTCTAGTCTGCATTTGTTCAAAATAGTCGGAAGCAAAAAATAAATTATCCCACTTAAATCCTAACCAAGCAACATCCTCTTTTATTGATTCAACATACTCTATATCCTCTTTTATTGGATTAGTATCATCAAAGCGCAGATTAGTACTGCCAGCAAATTCTTCAGCAAGTTCAAAATTTAACGTGATTGATTTTGCATGTCCTATATGTAAATATCCATTAGGTTCTGGAGGAAATCTAGTAATGATTTTTTTATGCTTACCACTCTGCAAATCTTCCTGCACTATTCGCTTGATAAAGTTGGAAGAATTTGTACAGTTTTCTGACATTTAGTTCACTCCTTAAAATCATAATTTTACAAGTACTAATATATCATAGAAATAAAAGAAAAGCACGAATCATAGAAATAATTCGCGCCCTTCCATTTCTTTGTTATTCAGTTTTTTCCCAACGAATATTCAGCTCACGACAAGCTTTTACATCGTCAATCCTATCAATCGGTGCATTATGAGGTGCGGTTTTCACAATTTCTGGGTTTGTCCTGCATTCGTCTACTATTGCAGCCAATACCCTAATGAAGTCATCCATCGTTTCCTTACTCTCAGTCTCAGTCGGTTCAAACATCATAGCTTCCTCAACTATTAATGGGAAGTAAATTGTTGGTGGGTGATATCCAAAATCTATAATGCGTTTTGCAATATCGCTTGTATGTACACCTTGATCTTTAAGGTTTGCAGGATTCACAATAAATTCATGCATGCAAGTACCTGCTTGTGGAGCATTTAAAAATTCAGAAATACAACTTTTCATGTAATTTGCGTTCAGCACAGCCAATTCAGAAGCATTTTTCAGTCCTTTTCCACCTAATGCACGGATGTATGCATAAGCCCTTACTAGCACTGCAAAGTTACCGCAAAATGTTTTCATGCGCCCAAGTGAATCCGGACAATCATACTCTAGATAATATGAAGCAGTTTTTTCATTATAACAGATAAGCGGTTTTGGCAAGAAAGGCTTTAGAAATGCCTTTACACCAACGGGTCCTGCCCCTGGTCCACCACCACCATGAGGAGTTGCAAAAGTTTTATGTAAGTTTAAGTGTACAACATCAAAGCCCATATCTCCTGGACGAACATATCCCATAATAGCATTAGTATTTGCTCCATCATAGTATAAAAGTCCACCTACATCATGTACCATCTTGGCAATTTCTACAATATCCTTTTCAAACATACCCAAAGTATTAGGATTTGTTAGCATAATGGCAGCTACCGTATCATCGCAAGCATTTTTTAGTTCCTCTAAGTCTACAAATCCTTCTGGTGTGGATTTTATTTGATAAACTTCAAAGCCTGCAACAGCAGCTGTCGCTGGATTTGTACCATGTCCAGAGTCTGGGATAATTACTTTTTTGCGTTTAGTATCTCCATTTTTCTCATGAAAAGCTTGAATTAGCTTGATTCCACAGAGTTCACCGTGTGCTCCAGCAGCTGGCTGTAATGTTACCTCATCCATGCCAGTTATTTCAGCTAAATCCTTAGCCAGCTCAAACATCAACTCCAAACTACCTTGCATTGTACTAATTGGCTGATATGGGTGGATACCATTAAAGCCATCTAGCTTAGCCACAGCTTCATTTAATCTCGGATTGTATTTCATAGTGCAAGATCCTAATGGATAGAATCCAGCATCTACACTGAAGTTTTTTGTAGAAATTCTTGTGAAGTGTCTCACCACTTCTAACTCACTGATTTCTGGAAGACCTGCAGCTTCTTTTCTTCTATAAGGTGCTAAGCTGCTTAAATCTTGTGCAGGACAATCGTTTTGTGGCAAACTATATGCCTTTCTGCCGGGAATACTCTTTTCAAATATTATTGGTTCATCATAATATAGTCCTTGTTTAGCCACGTAAGATCACTCCCAACTTGTTTACTAAATTGTCTATTTCAGATTTTGTGCGTAATTCAGTAACACAATAAAGTGCTACATTGTCTAGTTCTGGATAGTACCCTAAGAAACGATCTAAACAGCATCCTCCCAAAATACCTTCATCCAATAAGCATTTATTTACATAAGATACATCTTTAGGCAATTTAATAAGAAACTCATCAAAGAATGGTGCGTCAAAAACAGGCTCAATTCCTGGAATTGTTAACAACTGCTGATAGCAGTAATGTGCCTTCTGTGCACTTCGTTCAGCCATTACCTGTAACCCTTGCTTACCTAAAGTTACCATAGTTATACAAGCAGCTAAAGCATTTAGCCCTTGATTAGAGCAAATGTTTGAGCTAGCTTTTTCTCGACGAATATGCTGTTCTCTTGCTTGTAAAGTCAAAACAAATGCAGGATTTCCACTCGAGTCAATTGTTTTGCCAATAATACGACCTGGTAATTTTCTTACTAATTTATTTGTTGTTGCCATCATTCCTAGAGATGGCCCGCTGAGTTGTAAAGGACCTACAAAGCTCATGCCCTCTGCCGCTACAATGTCTGCACCTAATTTACCCGGGGCTTCTAATAAACCCATTGCAGCAACATCAGATGTAGCTACGATTAATAGTGCACCATTTGCATGGGCAAAATCTGCTAAAGCCTTGATATCATCTATATTTCCAAAGAAATTCGGGTATTGAACAACAATAGCTCCTACATTTTTGGACATTAGCGGCTCATAAACTTCCACTGGTGATAATCCATTCTTGTGTTTGGCAATATTCACCTTAACTCCATACCCGTGGCAGTATGTTTCTACCACCTTAGTATATTCTGGGTTTAAGGCAGTTGTTAGGATAACCTCATGTTTTTTGTCTGTTGCCATATTTATTGCTTCAGCCAAAGCAACGCTACCATCATAGACTGAGGCATTAGCAACATCCATCCCAAAAATCTCACATACGCAGGTTTGATACTCATAAATAGCCTGAAGTGTTCCTTGGCTTATTTCTGCTTGGTAAGGCGTATATGCAGTGAAGAACTCTGAACGAGATATAAGTTGCCCAACTAAGAGCGGCTGATAATGTTGATAAGCCCCAGCTCCTAAGAAACTTACCAGTTCTGAAGTTGTTTTATTTTTTTTGCTTAAGGTTGTCATTTTTCTTAAAACTTCATATTCTGAAAGTCCTGCGTGAATATTTAATGGTCTTTTGAGACGCACTTCACTTGGGACATGTTTGAATAATTCTTCTGTAGAGGACACGCCTATTTTTTCTAGCATTTCCTTGATATCTTGGTCGGTAGCAGGTAAATAATTCATTATTAAGCCTCCTTGATAAATTCCTCATATTCTTTAGCTGAAAGCACTGCAGCATCAGCAACAGCTCCTTCAACATCCACTAACCATCCTTCACCGAATGCATCGCTGTTAATAGTTTCTGGTGCATCTAGTAATACTTCGTTTGCTGCTATAATCTTGCAATCGAAAGGTGCGTATACTTCAGAAACCGCTTTAACGGATTCAATTGTGCATATTACATCGCCTTCAGCGAACTCATCGCCAACTTCTGGTAATTCTACGAAAACTACATCTCCCATTGAATCTTGTGCGAAATCACTTACGCCTAAGCGTACGGTATCTCCATCAACTTTTAACCACTCATGTTCTTTTGTGTAACTCAATCCTGCCAGTACTTTAGTTTCTCCGTGAGCCATTAGTATAACCCTCCTGAATTTAGTCTTTCAATTTTTTCTTCTTAATACGAGTCAGATACCTGCTACTGTACCATAGTTGTATAATACGATGTTACAGGTATTATTGCACTATATTTTTAAAAATTATTTGCTTCTTTTGTAGAATGGTGTCTTTACCATTTTTGCTTCAACTGGTTTATCTCTTATGATAATGTTAAAGCTGTCATCGATTTCTATCCCAGCTTCGATACTTATAATAGCTAACCCTAAATTTTTATCAAAGCTTGGAGCGTAAGAACCTGTGGTTACTTCTCCAATGATTTTACCATCTTTTTCTACTTGATAGCCCCCACGAGCTACTCCACGACCTACCATTTCGAAACCAATAACTTTTCTCTTTCTACCTTCTTCCTTTATTTTAGCTAGTGCATCTCTCCCAATAAAATCTTTCTCAAGAGCAATAAAACGTCCTAACCCAGTTTCTAAAGGATTAATTGTCGAGCTTAGCTCATGTCCATACAGTGGCATTTTACATTCAAAACGCAGTGTATCTCTGCAACCTAATCCACATGGACAAATATCTTGACCGCCAACTGCCAGTAGCTCATTCCAAACTTTTTCAGCATCTGCCGCTGGATAATATAACTCAAATCCATCTTCCCCTGTATAACCTGTGCGTGAAATAATACAAGCTATGCCACAAACATTACCTAAGGCAAAATAATAGTTTTTAATGGGTGCAAGATCTATATCACATACCTTACTAAGAATTTTTTCTGCTAAAGGTCCTTGAATGGCAATTTCAGCATATTCAGCTGAGTTATTTGTAAGACTCATCGTATAACCTGCTGCGTGTTCCTCCAACCAAGCAAAATCCTTATCTGTATTTGATGCATTTACTACAAGCAAATAATCACAGTCTGCCATTTTATAAACCAAAAGATCATCGACAGCATTACCATCTGGATAACAGAGCACACCATATTTTACTTGACCATCAGCCATGTTACTAATATCGCTGCTTACCATTTTTTGAATAAATTTTTCTGCATCTGGACCTTTAATAAAAACTTCACCCATATGGCTTACATCAAATAATCCTGCTTTTGTTCTTACCATATTGTGTTCATCTTTAATTCCTGCATACTGAACAGGCATGTCCCAACCACCAAAATCAACCATTTTAGCTTTAAGAGCATAATGAGCTGCATTTAACGGTGTTCTTTTTAATTCTGACATTTTAATACCTCCATTCGACTTTTTCCTACAATTCTTTTATTCTCATTTCCGAAAAAGGGCAAAGAAATAGACAGACAAAAACAGCCCTAATCGGATCGCCGTTTTCTCTGTCCCTTTTACCTGAGAGCTTCTTCCACATTCACAAGAAATTAACCTATGAAGTGTAGGTCCCCGTTGGCGCCTGCTAAGCAGGACTCTCCAGAGTTGTGTCCAGTAGCTGTTCTTTTGCCTGAAAGTTTCCAGCAGTCTTAGCGATTAGACAACTGTTGCTCCTTCGGCTCTGATACAAGTATCAGTCTCTCCCTCTACCGTTCATTCACTACAATATTTGTTTATAGGTATGTTATACCAAAATTTCTTTAGAGATACAAGTGTTAATACAAGTTATTCTTTTCACATTGCAGGATATAGCATAGCACATAATGTATATTTTTGCTTAATGTGTTATCTTTTGCTTTGTATTTTCCATTTTTACAATAGCATCTCCTAAATAACAATAATTATGTCGATATTATGTCTAAATTGTGTTAATGCTATTTTTCACAAGACAAAGTTGCAAGTTTATGTTATAATTTGCGTATAGATTTAAGAGCTCATCCAAGATAACAAGCAACAACAGAAGTTTATGTAGTGAAGTAATTCTTCACGATGATAAAATGCTAATTAAAGGGGTCTGTTTATGAAAGTTACAAGGAAGCTAGCTTTACTTTTAGTTCTAATACTCGTTCTCTTGATAACTCAACTACAAATATTATTTGCAGCAGAGCATACAGTAAAAGCTGGTGATACATTATCTGCTTTAGCTAATCATTATGAAACTACAGTCACTATGCTCAAGGCAGCCAATGATTTGACTAGTGATGAATTAAGTATTGACCAAGTATTGCAAATTCCTAGTAGTACTAAACAAATAACTAAAGATACTACCTCAAACGCCTCAATTGTGGCAAAAAAAGAGCTAAGCACAGGATCTATAATTGCTAGATCTGCATATAAATATCTTGGATCTCGTTATGTGCATGGTGGAATTTCTCCCAAAGGATTTGATTGTTCAGGTCTCACATCATATCTCTACAAACAGGCTGGCATAAAAATACCTCGTGTTTCTAGGGCGCAGTATAAAGAAGGTACTAAGATAGGGTATGCAAGTCTAAAACCTGGGGATTTAGTATTTTTTAATAAAGGTGGTAAATCTGCTATCAGTCATGTAGGCATGTATGTAGGTAATGATACATTTATTCATGCTTCAACTCCTTCCAGTGGAGTACGTAAGGACAGGCTTAGTACTTGGAAAATGCGTGGACGCTATGTAGGGGCTGCTCGATATTAAGAATAAAATACAAAATGACTGGCACTATGCCAGTCATTTTTTTTGTTTATTTTACCTATTCTTCCTCGTGCTTAACCTTTTCATTATCTTGAGAATTAGCATTTTCAATATTTAAAACTCCGATTGCTTCATGTTGTCTGTTTCGCCATAGGATAAGTAAAGTGCCAAGTATAATTAGCCCAACGCTAACTATCTGAGCTACTCTAAAGCTACCAAGCATCAAGCTATCTGTTCGTAAGCCTTCAATAAAAAATCTACCAATAGAATAACTAATGAGATATATTCCAAATACCCTGCCAGGTTTTGTTGTTAATCTACGCCAAAAAATTAAAATAATTGCTAATACCAGCATATTCCACAAAAATTCATAAAGAAATGTAGGTTGATAATATGTGCCATCAATTAGCATTTGGTTCTTAATTATAGCCGGAAATTTGCTGATAAAAGCTTCACTCACTGGGCCACCATGAGCCTCCTGATTAAAAAAATTGCCCCAGCGACCAAAACCTTGACCTATGAGTAGTGCAGGACCAAAACAATCAAAAACATCCCACAACGGAAGTTTTCGAAGTCTACAGTAGATTAAGCCAACTAGCACTCCTAAGATTATACCACCATGAAAAGCAAGCCCTCCATCGCGAATAGCCACTATTTCAAGTAGGTTTTGACTATAGTTCTGCCACTGAAAAATTACATAGTAGAGTCTTGCGCCTACTATTCCAAAGGGTACTGTCCATAGAATTATGTTAATTATTTCATCCGGATCAAAACTTTTATATTTTTTAGCCAAATTATATGCTACAAGCACACCCAACATAACCCCGGTGCTTGCGGTTATTCCATACCAATATATTTCTATTCCAAAAATAGAAAACGCTACTCTACTAAGCATTATCTGCATCACCCTTCTCCCTATAGTATGCAGTTAAAATATCTGCAATTTTACCCATTTCAAGTATACTGAGCGTTTCTCCTCGCCTAGTATGCACAATCTCTAGTCGCTGCAGTAGTTCTAAAAACTCTGGCTTTGTAATATTTGGCAAAACAGAAAACATGCTGTTTAAGAGGTTCTTTCTGCGCTGGGCAAATGCGCCCTTTACAACTCGAAAGAACATCGCTTCACTTTCTACTTTTACAGCTGGGGCACTTCTTCGTTTAAGAGCAATAACTGCTGATTCTACTTTTGGGGCTGGCAGAAAAGAATTTGCTGGCACCTTAGTAACTATTTCGCATTCCATGCGATATTGCACTCCTATGGTCAAAGCACCATAATCCTTGCTCCCTGGACTAGCAGAAATTCGCTCTGCAACCTCTTTTTGCACCATTAGTACTAAGATATCAACTTGAAAACTTTTTTCTAAGATATGCATTAAAATTGGTGTGGTAATGTAATACGGTAAGTTTGCCACAACCCTGTAAGGCTTACTACCCCTTTGCTCTTCCACCATTGCATCTAAATCTATTGCTAAAACATCACCTTCAATGATTGTAACATTTTTATTATCTGCAATATGAGCATTAAGCAAAGGAATAATCGTCCTATCAATTTCTACAGCCAATACTTTTCCAGCTTTTTCTGCTAAAAATTGTGTTAGTGTTCCCATACCTGGTCCAATTTCTACCACGGTGGATGATTCATCAAGTTCTGCAGCAGCTAAAATTTTATCTACCACTTGTCGGCTTATCAAAAAATTCTGTCCAAATCTTTTTTTTATGTGGAAATTAAAGGCTTTCAAGATGCGCTTCAAAACCTTTTCGTCTACCAGTTTTTCCATGCTATACTCCGTTCTGTCTTTGATCTTTGCCAAGTCGCAATAGTCTTAAGCCTCTTGTATATTTACTGAAAGTAGAGGCTTGAACTTCATTGTTTTCTGAAAAATCTTCTACAAATTCAATTAACTCTTCTTCTTTTCCGCTTAATAATTCAAATTCTATTTCCATAAAATAATCTTTTTCAGAGCCAACTGACACATAGCCCTTATCAAAGGCAACTTCTATTTCCGTCTCCTTAAAACTCACTTTTACTGCATAGCGTCTTACATTAGTTTTTATCAAGGGAAATACCTTCTGCCCTCTTAAGGCTATTAGTAAGCGCGATTTCAAATCACCTTCTGGCAAACAAGCAACTGGTTCAGCTTGAGGCAAAATATTAAAATTATGCTCTTCTCTAGTAGAAATGTTTCCTTCTCGGTGGTTTCCAGTTTTAATTGTCGCAACCCATTTGCCGTTTTCAATTCGATGACGATAGATAGCTTTTGCCCGGTCCTTTAAGGCAAAATCAATTGTGTCAAAATAAATGGCTTGCAGGTGCCAATTTTTCTTGTTCATCACTTGATAGTTGGTTTCTATGTAGCATAGAGCATTCTTCCATTTATGAGGATGCTTTAATTGTAATTTCACCTCAATTTCCCTCATATTAACCTCCTATTTAAGTTTCATCGTCAGAGCAACTCTGTGGCGTTCTAGGTCTACACTTAATACTTTTACATTAACAATATCTCCAATTTGTACTACTTCCAAAGGGTTTTTTATGAATTTCTCACTTAACTGTGAAACATGAACCATACCATCTTGATGTACTCCAATATCAACAAAGGCTCCAAAATCCACAACATTTCGTACCACACCTTGTAATTCCATACCTTCGTGCAAATCTTCTAACTCCATAACTCCAGACTTAAACACTACAGGTTGTAATTCTTCCCTAGGATCTCTTCCTGGTTTTTCCAATTCTTGCACGATATCCTTTAATGTTGGTATACCAAGTCCTAATGAGTCGGCAAGCTCAGGAAAATTCTTCACATTTTGCCATTCATAAGCAAGTACTTCCTCAACATCCAAAAGTTCCATGAGTTGTTCAGTTGCCTTGTATGATTCTGGATGTACACCTGTTCTGTCGAGAATATTTTTACTTTCCGGCACTCTTAAAAATCCAGCAGCTTGTTCATATGCCTTAGGACCAAGACCGCTAACTTTCAAGAGTTCTTTCCTTGAGGAAAACAAACCTTTTTCTTCGCGATAAACTAAAATATTTTCTGCAACTTTTCCGCTAATACCAGCCACATAGGCAAGCAAAGCTGGTGAAGCCGTATTAACATTTACTCCAACACTATTTACACAATCCTCAACAACACCCTGTAAAGAATCACTTAACCTTTTTTGATTTACATCATGCTGATACTGGCCTACGCCAATCGATTTCGGATCAATTTTTACTAGTTCAGCAAGTGGATCAATTATGCGACGAGCAATTGATATCGCACTACGTAAAGTTACATCTAATGAAGGGAACTCTTTTTGTGCCAACCTTGATGCTGAATATACAGAAGCTCCTGCTTCATTGGTAATTGTATACACGACTTTCTCTTCAAGTTCAGTCAAGAGTTGAGCAATAAAGCTCTCACTTTCTCTAGATGCAGTACCATTACCTATAGAGATGGCATTAATCCCGTATACTTTAACCCATTGTTTTAATAATTTTTTGCCTTCTTCAACTTTATTATGTGGTGGTGTAGCATAAATTACACCTGTATCCAACACCTTACCAGAAGAATCAACTACCGCTAATTTACATCCCGTGCGGTAAGCAGGATCAAAGCCAAGCACTACTTTGTTTTTTACAGGTGGTTGCAACAGAAGTTTTTTTAAGTTAATAGCAAAAATCCTTATTGCATGTTCTTCACTTTTTTCAGTTAACTCTCTACGAATTTCTCGAGTCATAGAAGGTTCTAATAAACGGCTGTATCCATCTATTAAGGCTATTTCTACTATTTTTTTCGCCACACCTACTCCTTGTAACCAGTGTTGGAATATAATTCCCATCACTTCTTCCTGGGGGTAAAGCAAACTAATTTGCAATATATCCTCAGTCTCACCTCTATTCATAGCAAGCACTCGATGAGCTGGTACTGTTGAAAGTTTTTCTTGAAATTCATAATACATTTCATAAGGCGTACGATCTGTCACATTTTTTTTCTTTATAGCTTGGATTAATCCCTGCTTCTGCATAAGACTTCGCAACTCACTGCGTAAACTAGCATCATCCGCCATGTTTTCAGCAATAATATCACTTGCTCCTTGCAAAGCATCTTCTGGACTTGCTACACCCAATTCTTCACTTAAATATCTACTAGCCTCTTGCAAGATATCTCCATCTTGCATAATTAACATGAGATTTGCCAAAGGCTCTAATCCTTTTTCCTTTGCTACCGAAGCTTTTGTCTTTTTCTTTTGGCGATAAGGGCGATATAAATCATCAACTTCTACCAAGGTAGCCGCTGCAAGAATACTCAATTCTAACTCTGGAGTAAGCTTTTCTTGTTCTGTAATGTTTTTAATTACTTCCATTTTTCGGTTAGATAAGTTCCTTAAATAATTGAGCCGCTCAGAAATATCTCTAAGCTCCTCGTCCGTTAAACCGCCAGTCATTTCCTTGCGGTAACGGGCAATAAAAGGTATCGTATCACCTTCATCTAACATCTTTACAGCCTGTTCTACACGCTCTATCTTTAAGTCCAGTTCTTTTGCTAATTTAGCAATTATCTCCATAATGCCTCCATCATCTAATCTCTAATATGTAATTATATGATGTTTATTATAAAAAAGCTAGCTAAGTAAGTCAATTATATTGTTTTCTTCAGCTAAAACAATATAAACATATTTTATTTAATAATACTCTTCAAAAAATTAAAGTTTAGATGATATTCTACAAATCAACGGTATAAACAGCTATCCTAATTTATATTTCAGTAGTCTTACTGAATTTAAGATAGCTAAAATAGCTACTCCCACATCAGCAAATATAGCCATCCACATACTAGCAAAGCCTATTGCTCCCAAAATCAAAACGATTACCTTGACTAAAAGCACGAAAAAAATATTTTGCCAGACAATACTGCTTGTTGCTTTTGCAATTTTTATTGCCTCTACAAGTTTACTCAAATCATCTTGCATCAGCACTATATCAGCTGCTTCAATAGCCGCATCACTACCAATGCCACCCATAGCAACCCCTACATCTGCTCTCGCTAGTACTGGTGCGTCATTAATACCATCGCCTACAAAGGCAAGTTTTCCTCGCGTGGATTTTGCTGTTAAAAGCTCTTCTAATTTTTCCAATTTATCTTGAGGCAATAGCTCCCCATAATAGTAATCAATACCCACTTCTTGAGCTACGCTCTTAGCAACACTCAACTGATCACCGGTTAGCATGACTATATTTTTTACTCCAGTTTTTTTAAGTTCTGCCAATGCTTGCCGTACACCTTTTTTCAATTCATCTGCAATCAACAAATAGCCTAGATAAATTCCTGCTTTTGCAACATGAACAACAGCCCCTACTACTACAGGAGCATCTAAAAAAACCCCCGCATCCTTTAAGAGCTTTTCATTTCCTACCAGTATTTCCAACCCTTCATAATTATAAATTATTCCCTGTCCTGCTATCTCATGATAATTACTTGCTCGTACCTCTAAAAAATCCTTGCCATAAAAAGCAACTATCGACCTTGCAATAGGATGATTTGAAAAGCGTTCCCCATAAGCTGCCAGTTGAAGAAGTTCAGAATTAATATCCCTAGAAGACTGAACTACTGCTATCACAGCAAATGTTCCTTTTGTCAAAGTACCTGTTTTATCAAAAACAAAAGTATCAACTTGCTTTAATGCTTCTAAATAATTTCCACCTTTAACCAAAATCCCATGCTTAGACGCTAATCCTAGGCCAGCAAAAAATCCTAGAGGAATAGATATAACCAAGGCACAGGGGCAAGAAATAACTAAGAAAACTAACCCTCTATATAACCATTCACTAAATATTGCACCCGGCAATACAAATGTTGGTACTAAAGCCAATAGCACTGCAATCGTTACAACTATCGGCGTATAAATTCTAGCAAATTTTGTAACAAAATTTTCCGTCTCAGCTTTATGTTCAACAGCATTTTCCACCAATTGTAAAATCTTACTAGCAGTTGAAGCACCGAATTCTTTCTTTACCTCAATAATTATGACTCCACTAGTATTAAGCGAACCAGAAAGCACAACATCCCCAATTTCTACAGCCTTTGGTAATGATTCACCAGTTAAAGCAGTCATATTGAGATAGCTATTCCCTTTTATAATAACACCGTCTAAAGGAATCTTTTCTCCAGGCTTAACCATTATTTCTTGCCCAATCTGTACAAGCTCTGGAGCAATTGTTCTTATTACTTGACCTTCTACCACATGAGCAATATCTGGTCTTATACCCATTAAGTTGCCAATCGCTTTTCTCGATTTATCAACTGCTTTGTCCTGAAAATATTCTCCCAGCTGATAAAAAAGCATTACTGCCACAGCTTCTGGGTATTGCTTAATAGTAAATGCTCCTATAGTAGCTAAAGACATCAGAAAATTTTCATCAAATAGTTCACCTTGCAAAATATTTTTTAGAGCCTGCCAAAGTATATCCCAGCCAATTACGGCATAAGCTATCAGATAAAATAGAACTCTTAGCAATTCTTCCATAGTTATAAGCTTAGCAATAGCAAAAAGCATTCCACAGACAATCACACGCACTAAACGCTGTGAAAAAAATTTTTCTTTTGCCCTCATATCGATTTCTTCTTCTAGCAAGTTTATGGAAACTCCTTGCTCAATTTTCTTAATAAGCAACAACAGCTGCTCTTTCACATTTTGAACAGTCATTTCTTCATAAGTAATAACTGTTAGCTTACCAGTAGCAAAGCTAACAATAGCCTCTTTAATCCAGTCCTGCGCGGCCAACTGCCGCTCTACTTTCGCTCCACAATTTGCTCATGTTAAACCACTAATCTTAAATTCTAATTTCATAATTTTTAACTCCTCAATAAAATTTCATCTTTCTGCATAACTTGATCATATCTTCATCATCCAATTAATATTAATTTAAAACTATTTTGCTATTTATAAGCATTTGAAATAAATAGCTAGATTATACAACCAGCGGAAAATTTTAACAGCTTGTTGATTATTATATGCCTTGGAAATAAATTACTAGATTAAACAACTAGTGAAATAAATTTAACATGTTATTGATTTTTATATGCCTTGGAAATAAATGAGCAATCTCTCGAAATCCAACAAAAACAAATCCATTATTCTCTTACATGTTTCAATCCTTCTGCAAAAATGTGTTCAATATGCTCATCATCTAAGCTGTAATAAATCTTATTACTTGCACGTCGATGTTTTACTAATCTAGACTGCTTTAGAAGCTTTAATTGATGGGAAATAGCTGAATCTGATAAGTGTAAACTAGCTGCAATTTCACAAACACAAAGTTCACGAATTAGGAGTGCAGAAATAATTTTCAGTCTAGTTACATCTCCAAATACACTAAATATTTCAGCTGTAGCCTCTAATTCGCTTTCTAATGGCATAAATTCTTTTAATTCTATTCGTACTTGCTCTTTTTCCGAACTATTTAAGCAGGACTTATCCATATACTTCACCTCCTCTTTTGTCTATGAGTATCTGAGCATTCTCTCAGATACTCATAGACAAATTATAACTTTAATTTTTTTTTTGTCAAATATAATTTAAGACAACATCCTTAAAACTACATTAATAAGTTTATATTCATAAGTCTACATCCATAAGTCTACATCCATAAGTCTACATTCATAAGTCTATATTCATAAGTCTATATTCATAAGTCTATGATTCACAAATGGTAGGTTCCTCTTATACCACAAATGAATATGCCCCAATTAAGAATGAAAGTATATCAAATCGAAAAGTAAATTTTTTATCTTAAATTCTATCAAGCTAATAATGCAATATTTTAGCAATGGTCAATTAGTTGTCCAGCAATAGCTTACTAGCTACTTCTCCATCAGCCAGAAGTCTTCTCAGTGCGACACTCAACATTGGTAAAGCCACTCTCAGCAGTGGCAATGTCACGCTATGCAGATTTACCACCTTGCTTAGCTGCTCTTTCCCTTATTACCCAAAAAACCAACTAGCGAACTAGCCAACTGCTTTCAAGTTTTTCTAAGCTAGTAGCACAAGATACAAGCACTCAAAAGCGATGCCCCCCTCAGAAGTGACAAAGTAACACTCAGCAATTCTTATATCTCCCTAGCCAACTAACCAACTAGCCAACAAACCAACTACTGCAATCTATCTGCTTATGTAAACTATTATTATCCAATTATTTATGCTAAACTTAACAAGAAGGGTAAGTGAATATCAATTTAAGACAATTTTACAAAATAATAAAAACATAATTATATCTATTGTTTTAAAAAAGCTATATAGTTTGTTCAATAGGAGTGATTAGATGGAAAATAATGCTTCTTTAATCAAATATGCAGAGCATTTTTCTGCTGTTGCCGAAGTACCCTATTTAATTCTTGATTACCGAAAAAAGGATATTTCTCCAAATCATAATCTTTTTTGTTATTCTTGCCCTGCTCATTATGCTGGTACTTGCAATTATTACTATACTCATTTATATGGTTGTTTTGAAGCAGAACGCTGGCAAGGACGGTATGTTTATTATTGTCCCCTTGGACTAATATTTTTAACTAGCATCACCATAAACGATTTAAGTGAATTACAAGGAAGTTTAATCTTAGGCCCTATTGTAATGGGCAATTTGGAAGATACTTTAGCTGCTCTAGATTCAGCAATTCGAAGTTCAATTCAATCTGCAATAGAAGCTCTACCACGCTTTTCAACAAATAGAGTCAACCATCTGCTTGAACTTTTATCTATAACTGTTAATCAATTAAATAGTAGCAGTTTTGAATTTAGTAGTTATGCCATTTCCTTACAAAACAAGCTTTTTAATGAACTTTATGAAGTTAGCGAATCCATTAAAGAAAAAGATGATTTTAGATATCCCATCGAAATTGAAAAGCAATTGCAAGAAATGATTATTTCAGGTGATAAGGCTGGTTCACAGCAATTTTTAAATAAACTGCTAGGTTACATCTTTTTCAGCACTAACAATAACCTTAAAGCAATTAAAGCTCGGGTATTAGAGTTATTAGTTCTGATTTCTAGGGCTTCTATTGAGGGTGGAGCAGATGTACAACAGATTTTTTGGCTCAATGCTGGATATTTACAAGAAATCGACAATTTGTCCTCTATTGAGCAACTAAGCAATTGGCTTTCGCGTATTATGCACCGTTTCATTAATTATGCTTTCGACTTTGCCACCATAAAACATTCTGATATTATCCACAAAGCAACCTCGTATATCAAACAAAATTTTCAAGAGAAAATTTCCTTAGAAGATATTTCCTCAGAGGTACATTTAAGCAAGTCATATTTATGCAAAGTATTCAAAGACGAAATGCAACAAAACTTAAGTTGCTATATCAATAAAATCCGCATTGAATATAGCAAGCAACTTTTGCTACATAATGATTTTAGTATTATTGAAATTGCAGCAATGTCGGGTTTTGAAAATCAAAGTTATTATACAAAGGTTTTCAAGAAACAAGTTGGTACTTCTCCAGGTAGGTTCCGCGAAGCTCGCGGTAAAATTATAAAACATTAATTTTTAGGAGGATAAGAAAATGTCGATTTTAGAAGATTTAAGTTTAAGCTTGCAAGATGGTGATGCCGCTGAGGTAGTAGTTTTAGTTAAGGCAGCTTTAGCCGAAGGCTTAGCACCTAAAACTATTTTAGAAGAAGGTATGCTTTCAGGCATGAACATTATTGGGGTTTTATTCAAAAATAATGAGGTTTTTGTACCAGAGGTTTTGATTGCTGCTCGTGCTATGAATGCTGGCATTGAAATTTTGAAACCCCATCTAATAGCTGCAGGCGTTGAAGATAAAGGCACTGTTGTATTGGGTACAGTTAAAGGTGACCTTCACGATATTGGTAAAAATTTAGTAAAAATGATGATGGAAGGTAAAGGACTTAAGGTAATCGATTTAGGCGTAGATGTTAATTCTGAAACATTTATTGATGCAGCTATTACTCATAATGCCAAAATTATTGCTTGTTCAGCTCTCCTAACAACCACTATGAATGAAATGAAGAATGTTATGGCTTTGGTAATTGAAAAAGGCTTACAGGATAAAGTTAAGGTAATGATTGGTGGTGCACCTATCTCTCAATCCTTCTGTGATCAAATTGGTGCTAGTAGTTATACACCAGATGCAGCTTCTGCCGCTGACCAAGCACTTGCATATTGCCTCTAAACTTACGAACAAAAAGCCAGCTTTTGCTACCTATATAGGTTGCCAAAGCTGGCTTTTTTATTTGCTTAATTTTAAGATTGCCTCTTCAATTGGTGATCTGTCTAATAATCGGCTTGTCATAAGTCTTTTTTCTTCCAAAACTCTTTGGACGATTTGGTCAATGGTATTGATGCAGACTAAAAAATGTACTGTTACTGCATTTTTTTGTCCAATGCGATAAGCTCTAGAATATGCTTGTTCAGTGTAAGCAGGTGACCATTCACAATCCAAGAAAATCACATGACTAGATGATGTTAAGTTTATTCCTTCTCTGCACGCTCCAAGTGTGCCCAAAAAAACTTTGCACTCATCATCTTGCTGAAACCGCTTAATCATTTTTTGCCTAGCTGACACTTCTTCATCTGGAGCATTTGTAGAAATTTCCCCGTGGATTACAGCAGGTTGATAATGAGTATAACGCTGGAGCAAAATATTTATCATACTCCGAAAACGCGAAAAAACAATAGCCTTTTCTCCACTTTCAGTTATGGTAGCTAATAAATCATCTAATGCTAAAATTTTAGCACCTACAAAACCACTTTCAGGTGCTAATAAAAGCGGGCTATCAGAAATTTGTTGTAAGCGTAATAATCTTTCAAGCACTGCCATATTTTCTTTTAAGTCTTTATTTATTAGTGCTAGTTCAACTTCTTTTTCTAAATTTTTATACATTTTTTTTTGTTCACTAGTCATAGTTAAAGGCACTGTACGAAAAAGAATTTCAGGCAATTCGTGAAGTTTATCTTCCTTTAAGCGGCGAAGCATATGTTTTTTGAAATAAGCTAGCAGTTCTTGCACATGCTGATAACCAATTATTTCCTTGTCTTCAAAGCCACCAAATAACCCATAGCGTTTACGAAACGCCCACCAATTACTTACAAATCCACCAAGCTTCAGATAGTTAAATGCTTCTAATGGAGTATTTGGCAGTGGGGTTGCAGTTAAGAGATAAATATTTTTAATTTTCAATTTATGTACTGCTTTGCCAATTGCAGATCCTGGATTTTTTATTACTTGAGCTTCATCACAAACTAAAAAATCTAAGGTCAATGATTTATGCAATTTTTTCATTTCAACTAAACTCATTCTAAATGTTTCATATGAACAGATTAAAAATGTCCAATCAGGATCACTAATTAGTTCGCTTAAAATCTTTAACCTTTTTGCAGGTGAACCCGCAAATATTTTGCTACCACAATCACTAAACTGTGCAATTTCCGCCTGCCAATTATACAGCAGTGAAGCTTTGCAGAGTATAATGCCACGCTTAAGCATTCCTGCTTCTCTTTTAGCGGCAATGGCTGTAACAGTTTGAAAGGTCTTTCCTGTTCCACAATCATCACATAGCAATAAAAAATTGCGACTATAGATGCTATTAAACCCTCTAACTTGATACTCCGCTAGAGGTTTGCTCTTAAATCCTGTCGCCTCTTCAACTCGCATCTCGCTATCATAGCGTACAGTATATCCCTTAGCTAAAGGCAGAGTGGGAATAGTATTTTCATCTATCCCACCTGCTTCTTGCTTTTCACCTCGCCAAAGCACTAAAAAATTTTTCATTATTTCTGTAAATTCTTTTCTATTTGCATACGGAACAGACCAAAATTTGCTTTTGGGATTATATCTTGCACCAGCTACTTTTTTGATTGCTTCCACATAAGCAGGATGATAAGTAAAATCAATCTTAATCCACTCTTGCTCTAAGGCTTGCACCTTTTCCGCATAAATCATTTTATAATCGTTTTATTTTTGAAGTGTCTCTAGGCTTTGCTTCAGCCACTTCATTTTTTACACCAAGCGCAAGTCCAACAATAAAACTAGTGTCAATCGGAGCACCTAGCCGTGGTAACCATGCTAAACCTTCAGGTGTAGCTAAAAATACAGCAAGCATACCAATAATGCAGCTTCCTAAAGCTAGCCCTTCAGCAGCGAGTGCCATATTTTCTACAATAATTCCTGCATCTACATGGCTCCATTTATTTTTATTATCCCCAAAGATAAAAATAAATGTAGGAGCATGATGATAAAAGTTATATCCTGGTTTAGAAAGATAGCCAGCATATTCTGGATATTTACTTGCACATTGAAGAAAATCCTTGTTTAATTCTGCAAGAATATCCTTATCTTGTAATGCTACCACTGTACAAGATTGCAAATTACGAGCACTAGGAGCGAGTAAAGCTGCATGAAGAATTTCTTCTAATTGAACTTCAGTAAGTTGTAAATCTTTATATGCTCTTGTGCTTCTTCGCTCTTCAATAACTTTTATTATATCTTTATTCATCCAAATCACCTCTTGTTTTATTTTCTATCCTGACTAATTTCATGAATTTTGGCAAAACAAGCATTCTTTTATACCGCTTTGGTTCCTTTAGAAGTCGATAAAGCCATTCCACTTTAAGTTTCTGATAGATTTCTGGTGCACGATTAACAGTTCCACTCAAAACATCGAAGCTTCCACCAACGCCAATCATAACAGGTATATCTAGCAAGTCTAAGTTTTCTCTAATCCAATACTCTTGCTTTGGTGCCCCTAATGCTACAGCAATAATATCAGGTGCAGCAGCTTTTATTCTTTGTTGCAATTCCTCTTGTCCATCATTCTGAATATACCCATTATCAATACCCACAATTTGAATGTTAGGATATAGAGCTTTGATTTTTATTGCAGCCTGCTCAGCGATGCCTGGTGCTCCTCCATAAAAATAGAGCTTCCATCCCTTAGCAGCAGCTTGAGGGAAAATATGTTGCAACAAATCAATACCTGTAACACGCTCAATATCTTGATGATAAAGCTTTTTAATTGCCCAAACGACACCTGCTCCATCTGGAGTTATCAAATCTGCTTGTTGAATATTTTTCAATAACTTCGCATCACTTTGAGCATTATAAATAATTTCTGCATTAAGTGTAATTACATGATGGGGTGATTTTTCTGCAATAAACTCTTCAATTTTTTCTAATGTTTGCTTCATATTATAACTATCTATCTGTGCTTGTAACACTTTATAACGTTTCATACATCCTCCGTTTTTTAAAAGAAGAAACTCTACACATCTATTGATGAGAGAAGAGTTTCTGCAAAATATCTATATTAGGTGATTTCTGTATCGCTTACAATTTTTTCTTCTACAACTGCAGGTGTTGTAGTTACTTCAACTGCTGGTTTAGTAACTACTGGAACTTCTACTGCAGGAATAGATGTTTGTGGTTTTTCTACTACAGTAGCATCACTAACTACTGGTTTAGGATTTTTTTTTGCATCATTATTGCTAGTCTCTGTCAACAATTTTTCGTAAGAGCCTGAACTATTACTATTAATTGCTCCGTCGCTACTATTAGGTACAGTATTAGCTAAAGGAGTATTTTCTAACCATTTTTTAT
The DNA here is from genome assembly GCA_037141195.1 of Clostridia bacterium. Taxonomy (GTDB): domain Bacteria; phylum Bacillota; class TC1; order TC1; family JBAXCZ01; genus JBAXCZ01. The sequence goes on along the minus strand of JBAXCZ010000008.1, from coordinate 67,809 downwards.
CAGTTAAATATGCAGGTCCATCATATGGAGGCAGCTTTTGAATAATTCCTGTGAAATATGCTACAATTTCTGCTACTCGAACATTGTCAGGAAGCCATACACTCTGAGCATTTCTTTCCGCTGGAACTCCAGGGACCATTTCCATTTCAATGCCACCTGTGGTTAAGCTTTTCATGGCATTTGCAAGTCCAAGTAAATCTAAAACACTCATATTTGTTTTTGTCATATCAAAGGCTTGACCCACTAAAGACGGCAACTTAAAAATAATACCGACATCTTTTAGCTTATCGCTAAGTATAGCTAAAAATTTCTGTTGTCTCTGTATCCTGCCAATATCTGCTAAGGCATCATTTCTGAAACGCACATATGCTAAGGCATCTTTACCATTTAAGGTTTGGAGTCCAGCCTGCAAATCAATTCCTTCAGCTTTATAAAGCATCCGTTTCTCAATGTTTATTTCTACTCCGCCTAAAATATCTATTATTTTTTCAAATCCTTCAAAATCTACTTCAATATATTTATCAATAGTGACACCTAAAAACTCACTTGCTGTCTGCATAATAAGATCTGGTCCACCATATGCATGACTATGGTTAATTTTCTCCATGTCTCTATCTGGGATATGCACATATGTATCCCGAGGAATGCTTAGAAGCTGTGCCTTCTTATTTTTCACATCAATAGATGCCCAAATAATTGTATCGGCCCTTGCATTTTCTTCTCCTCGACTATCAGATCCTAAAAGTAAAATATTTAAGCGCCCTGCCTGGAGCATTTCTGGATCTATGGCAACCGCTTCTTCAGAAACAACTTGTGGAGAAGTAGTAGGCAGTTTTATTACACCTTGGTTCAACAGCATATATGCTGCTGCAGATGCAATTAATAGTAACAAAATAATACCACTAGCAATAATAATTTGGTTTTTTTTGATTTTACTCCAAAAGCTTTGTTTGACAATATAATTTGAACCTGGAATTTTTTTTTCAGGTTTGTCTTTTAAGTGAGGTATTTTATCTTCTTTTTCATACCAAAATTCATCGCCTTTTTTCATAAATCATCCCTCGTATGTTCTTATTTTAATGTCTTTTCCTAGTAGAGAACGTACCTGTTGCTTTTAGGAGATCTAAGTTTTCTAAAGCTTTTCCTGTACCTAGCGCAACACATAGTACAGCATTCTCTGCTACGATGGCAGGAAGATTTGTCCGCTCTGTTATAATATCTGAGAATCCGTCTAAGAGACTTCCTCCACCGGTCATTACTACACCTTTATCTATAATATCTGCAGCTAGTTCTGGGGGAGTACATTCCAGTACTTCTTTTACTGCTGCAATAATCGCCTCAACTGGCTCTAAAAGTGCACGATAAATTGTTGCAGTAGTTACTTCTAGGGACTTGGGCAACCCAGTTAAAAGATCTCTTCCTCTGATTGCCATAGTGCTTTCACCATCTTTACGTTCTGGATAAGCACTGCCAATTTTGATTTTAACATCTTCTGCTGTTCTTTCACCAATCATCATATTATATTCGCGTCTGATAAATCTTACAATTGCTTCATCAAAATCATCTCCGCCAACTCTGAGAGATAAAGAGTTAACCACTCCACCTAAGGAAAGTACAGCGATATCTGTTGTTCCACCACCAATATCTACTACCAAGTTTCCTTCTGCTTGAGAAATATCAATTCCTGCCCCTAGAGCAGCAGCAACTGGCTCTTCTAAGATATAGGCTTCTCTAGCTCCTGCTGAGAGGGTTGCTTCCTTTACTGCTCTTTCTTCTACATCTGTAGCACCGGAAGGAATGCAAATAACAACTCTAGGCTTAAAAAACCAGCCCTTACCCCCTGCTTTAGCAATAAAATAACGCATCATTTTTTCAGTTGTATCATAGTCAGCAATTACACCTTTTCGTAAAGGTCTTATTGCTTTAATATTTCCTGGTGTTTTACCAATCATTTTTCGTGCTTCTTCGCCAATACTAATAATCTCATTAGTATTACAATCTACAGCAACAACCGATGGTTCATTGATTAATCCCTCTTTACCCTTTGCATATACAATAATACTAACTGTCCCTAAGTCAATCCCAATATCTGTTCCAAACATAAATTTATAAGCTCCCTTCAAATTTAAACATTGATGCGCTTAATATCTGCGCCTAATTTTTGCAATTTTTCTACTAATTTGCTATACCCTCTATCAATATGATACAAAGCTCCAATTTCCGAAACACCATCAGCAGCAAGTGCAGCAATAACCAAAGCAGCTCCTGCCCGTAGGTCAGTTGCCCGCACACTCGCACCATGCAGTTCTTTAACTCCCCTAATCATTGCGCTATGACCTTCTACTAAAATTTCTGCGCCCATACGGTGAAATTCATCAACGTGCATAAATCGATTTTCAAAAACAGTTTCAGTTACTAGGCTTGTTCCATTTGCTAAAGTTAAGACTGCCATAATTTGTGCTTGCATATCTGTCGGAAAACCAGGATAAGGAAGAGTTTTAATATCTGCAGGCAATAATTCTTCCGGCCCAATAACTCTTACACCATCTTCACTTTCCTCGATATTTACACCCATTTCTCTTAATTTTGCTACTACAGGCTTCAAATGATCCACAATAACATTTTTAACAGTTAAATCGCTCTTGGTCATTGCAGCTAATGCCATATAGGTTCCTGCTTCAATACGATCTGGAATGACAGAGTGAATAACACCGTGCAGCTCATCGACACCATCTATCTTAATAATATTTGTACCAGCACCTCGTACCTTGGCACCCATATTATTTAAGCAAATTGCTAAGTCTACAATTTCTGGTTCTTCTGCAGCATTTTCAATAATTGTCTGCCCCTCTGCTAGCGCAGCAGCCATCATTAGATTTTCTGTAGCACCTACACTAGGAAAATCCAGATAAATTCTAGCACCCTGCAATCTTCCCTGGCAATTGCCAATGATATAGCCGGACTGCTTTTCAAAACTCGTACCCATAGCAGTCAAGCCCTTGATATGCAAATCAATAGGCCTAGCACCGATAGCACAACCTCCAGGCAAGGCTAACGTCACTCTACCAAAGCGTCCTAAAAGCGGCCCCATTAATAAACAAGAAGCGCGCATTTCACTTGCTCTTTCATCTATTGCTTCTGTTGTAGCTAATTTTGATGGATCAATGAGTAAATCTCCTTGCTCATGACCAGTTTTCACACCAATACTTTCAAAGATTGAACAAAGATTCTCAACATCAGCTAAATATGGTATATCCAATAATTTCGATTTTTCCTTTGATAATAGTGTAGCCGCCATAATCGGTAAAACAGCATTTTTTGCAGCACTTACCGTTACTGTACCACTGAGTCTTTTTCCTCCGCGAATAACTAATCTTTCTGCCATGTATATCCTCCAACTATTTTTTGGCTATGTTTTAGAACTACTTGTAATCAAACAAAAAAAGCATCTAGACTGCTTAAAAATCCAAATAACAGCTACACAGATGCAAATAGAAATCTTCAACGAAACACGACTATATAAAATTTATATATAGCAGACTTATTGTACCACATCTTCTGCTATTGTACAAAAAAAGTCGCTAAAATATTTTAATTTATTTCACAAAAAAAAGGGCTACTCCTAGAGGAATAGCCCGCATATCTTAAATTTTACCTTGTTCTTGTAATGTTACATTCACATCTTCTGCTGTGCCATTGCGTTCAATTCCAATGATAATTGTTTCTCCTACTTTTTTGGTTTTTATAACCTTATCAATATCAGCGTAACTAGAAATTACTTTACCATCAATTTTAGAAATATAGTCTCCAGCTTTTAAGCCAGCTTTTTCTGCCCCACTACCTATGGCAATGTTAGCAATATAAACTCCAAATTTTTCCACACCATATTGCTGAGCTGTAATAGTATCATTTACCTCAACAATGGAAATCCCCATTACTGGTCTACCTTTGACATAACCATATTTTTGTAAATCGTTCAAGACAAGTTTCACATCATTAACTGGAATTGCAAAACCTAACCCTTCGACATTTACTCCACCGCTTTTAGCTACAACAAGTCCAATTAAATTACCATTAGCATCTACAAGTGCACCACCAGAATTACCAGGGTTAATAGCTGCGTCTGTTTGTAAAAGATTCATACTCTTACCGTCAATAACAATTGCTCGGTCCTGACCACTAATAATTCCTGAAGTTACGGTTCCGCTAAGCATACCCAAAGGATTTCCAATAGCTATTGCCATATCTCCCTCATGCAACTTAGAAGAATCACCTTGTGGAAGAACCGTTAAATTAGTAGCATCAATTTTTAAAAGAGCTACATCAGTTTTACTATCTGTTCCTATAAGTTTTGCTTTGTATTCCTTGCCGCTAGCGAGATAAACCTTAATACTGCTAGTGTCCTGAATTACATGATTATTGGTAATAATGTAACCATCACTGGAAATAATCACCCCTGATCCACTACCCTTTAATGTCTCATTGCCAAAAGCCGTATTACTATTTGTAGCTTCTACATCAATAGCCACTACAGCTTGCTTTGCTTTAGCAACCATACTAGCAAGCGAATTGCTACCTACCACCTGCATAGTCTGTGCTACGTTGCTGGCATTATCAGTATAGGCAACAGCTCCCGCACTAAGACTTGCCTTTCCATTGCTACCGAACCCTACTAAATAACCACCAAATCCACCTAAGAGCATAGAGCTAATAATAGTTACCGCCATAGCTTTTTTCAAATAGGACGGCATTTTTTGCTTTTCTTGTTTTACTATAGCTAATTGCTCAACTTTTTTCTCTACTTCTCCATTTGTTTCATATTCTTCATATTTACTATCATGCATCTTAATCGCTCCTTTTTATCATCTAATGAAAAACTTTACACTTGCATTATATGAGTATTTTGTGATGGCTATGTGATAAGAATATTACAAGAGCATGAAACTTTATATTTCTAACTAATCTTTTTATGTTTTCAATACTTTTTTGTTTCCATTTTAGCGCATAAAAGCTATATTTATCGACTGATTTTTGCTAGCTATAACAAATAGAATATGCTATAATTTTCATCGATGGGGGTAGATTGGGCCTGGTGGCTCACGCAGACTTCAAATCTGGCTGTGCGGCAGCGATCCTGTCGTGGGTGTGTTCGATTCGCATGTACTCCCGCCAAAGCAAAGAGTTGGTTTTGCATTTTTACCAACTATAGAAATAAAGCCACTTCTCAATAGGAGTGGCTTTATTTCTATAGTCCAGTTAAATATCTGGCTTGACTGTAGAAGTAAAGAGGGCTAAAATTTAACTTAATACTAAGAGAAATGGTGTGAAGCTATGGAAAAAATCATTGTGGAAATTTGTATCTGTACAGAGTGTGTAATGCATGGTGCAATGGATTTAATGGAGTCTGTAGAAAATCTTACAGAGATTTTTCAGCATGAGGATAATGATTTTGAACAAAGGGAAATTGAAATTATCACCAATAAATGTATCGGCGAGCCAAAGCACAGCCATGAATGTCCTAAAATAAAAATCAATAGCCAAGTTTATGTGAAAGCAAAAAGTCAAAATATTATGTCAGCAATCTTGGCAAGCAAATAAAACAGGAGGTAATTATGCGAGGAATTTATACTCCAGTTACTAAAATTCGCAGACAAGTTTTTACGGAAATTGCCAAGCTTGCCTATGAACAAAAACCTTTAAGCATGATTGAAGATTTAGTATATAAAATTATTCCAGGTGAAGCGCCAACCTACCGAGAAAGCATCTTTAAGGAAAGAGCTATCATAGGGGAGCGGCTCCGTCTTGCCTTGGGACTCCCCTTACGCCCTGTAAATAAACCTTCTGTAATCTCTAAAGATATAGAAAAAGCAGATATAGCTGAAAAATATTATGAACCACCATTAGTTAATGTTATTCCCTTTGCCTGCGATGCTTGTGCAGAAAAGTCTTATTTCGTCACAAACAACTGTCGTGGCTGCTTAGGACACCCTTGTACAGTTGTTTGTCCAGTAAAAGCAGTGCACCGTTCGAAAAAAAACGGTTGTGCAAAAATAGATTTAGAGCAGTGCATTAAATGTGGTCGTTGCAAAGAAGCTTGCCCATACTCTGCAATAGTCAAGCGTGAGCGTCCTTGCGCTGTAGCTTGTGGTGTAAATGCAATTGGTAGTGACTACCTTGGTCGAGCAAAAATAGACTATGAAAAATGTGTTTCTTGTGGCATGTGTATTGTAAATTGTCCGTTTTCTGCCATTGCAGATAAATCTCAGCTTTATCAATTGATTCAAGCAATCAACGCTGGTAATCAGGTAATTGCAGCAATCGCTCCTGCTTTCGTAGGTCAGTTTGGACCTTTAGCCACCCCAGACAAAATAAAACCAGCCCTGCAAATGTTAGGCATAAGTGATGTTTATGAAGTAGCTGTGGGTGCAGATGTAGGTGCTATTGAGGAAGCCCATCATTTTATGAAAAATGTTCCGGAGCGATTACCTTTTTTAGCAACATCTTGTTGTCCATCTTGGTCTAGTATGGCAAAAAATACTTTTCCTGAGCTAGTAAGTTGCATTTCTGATTCATTAACACCAATGGTTGCAACTGCACGCCTTATTAAACAGCACCATCCCTCAGCCAAAGTAGTCTTTATTGGACCATGTTCGTCAAAAAAACTAGAGGCTTCCCGCACCAGTGTCAGGAGTGATGTGGACTTTGTTGTTACCTTTGAAGAGCTAATGGGAATGTTTGTAGCCAAAGAAGTAGAATTTAGTGAACTGCCTAGCATGCCCTTAACTGGAGCGGCTACCGCAAGTGGTCGTGGCTATGCCATTGCCAGTGGAGTTGCTGATGCTATCCAAAAATGTGTTCAAGCCTATTATCATGAGGATATTCCCCTAGATAGGGCAGAAGGTCTTGCTGAGTGTAGGAAAATGCTTAGCTTGGCTAAAGCTGGCAAACGCAATGGCTATCTTTTAGAGGGGATGGCCTGTCCCGGAGGTTGTATTGGTGGAGCTGGAACTATCATCCCAGAAAATAAAGCTATAAAAGCAGTTGAAAGCTTTAAACAGAATGCTAGTAGAACACTACCTGATAATCAATTATTAGATTTGCCATAAAAGTCAAACAAAGAAAGTCGGTGATTTAAGTGCAAAGAATGCCAGCCTTATTTATCGGACATGGTTCACCTATGAATGCTATTGAAGATAATTATTTTACCAAAAATTGGGAGAAGATAGCTAATGAAATTCCTAAACCAACAGCAATCTTGGCAATTTCAGCACATTGGTATACATTAGGCAGTAGAATTACAGACGCTACCCAACCTAAAATGGTTTATGACATGTATGGTTTCCCCCAAGAATTATATGAAATAGCATACCCAGCAATGGGTAGCCTCAAACTTGCCCATGAAACTAAAAATTTAATTAAAGCAAAGGTAGAAATTGATAATAGTTGGGGTTATGACCATGGTACTTGGTCTGTACTTTGTAAAATGTATCCAGAAGCTGATATTCCAGTCTATCAACTTAGCCTCGATAGGCAGGCTAGTGCTGAAGCACATTTTCAAATAGGGCAAGAAATCAGCATTTTGCGTGACCAAGGTGTTTTAATCTTAGGAAGCGGTAACGTAGTCCATAACCTAGCAAAGATTAACTGGGAAATGGATCAGGGTTATCCTTGGGCAATTGAGTTTGATAGTTATATCGAAAATTCAATTAAAAATCAAGCATATGAGAAAGTAGTAAATTATCAAGCCGCAGGAAAATCAGCAGAGATTGCCTTCGTTACCCCAGAACATTACCTACCACTTTTATATGTGCTAGGCGCAGCTAGAGCAGATGACCAGCTTAGTATATATAATGATGCTTGCATACTGGGTTCAATGTCCATGACAAGCTATGTATTCAAGTAAAGCATATATCTATCTTATAGAAACAAGCAAAGGAGCAACAATCAAATGATTATTGCTCCTTTGCTTGTTTTTTGCATTATTCAATAGCTTTCAAAGCTTCTACCATATCAATATTTTTGAGTTTCTGATGCATTATCAGCATAACAATTAGAGAAAATGCCAGAGTAAAAGCCGCAGCAAAAATATAACTGGTCAGCTTGACTGCTGGATCTAATAAGATGTTTGCAGGAGGCAGTGATGTAACAATGAAACTATGGAGCATTAGTCCAAAAATATAGCCAACAAAAATTCCTATAGTCGTTAAAAACATAGTTTCTCGATAAACATAGCCAGTAACCTCTCTTGGATAAAAGCCTAGCACCATAATAGTAGATAATTCACGAATGCGTTCTGAAACATTGATGTTTGTTAGATTATACAGCACAACCATTGCCAACATTGAAGATGCTAGCACAATTACCAGCACTACAATATTTAAGGATTTTGTCAAATCAACTATAGCCTTACCAGTGACATTGGTATTTAAGGTGCTTAGCACCACCTCTTGCTCCAACATGCTTTCAGAAAAAAGGCTTATGCTTGCATCGCTCTCATCATGGAGTAAAATGTAATTACTGTTTGCGCGATATGCCTTTCCAAATATTTCTTCATAATAGCCAGCAGGTAAATAAATGTAATGTCCAACATAATTCTCAGTAATCCCTGCAATTTTAATCGTCTTATAATTACCATCGTTATCCTTAAAATCCAACTTATCCCCCACGCCCAGTCCAAGCATATGCGCCAGCTTTTCGCTGATTACTGCACCATGCTCCAAGGGAATTATGGTCATGCTTTTACGTGATCTAAGTTGATTAACTTTGCTGAATGCTTTTGCATCCTCTGGAACTACTACAGCAACATTTTGATCTAGCTGTCCCGGTATTTTTACAATTCCTGCTTCAAACCGCACAGAATAATTTTCAGCAATACGATTATCTAATTGTAATCTCTTTTGAAAATCAGCCAGCTCATTTGGCGTGCTATTTTCATCAAAAATCACAATAGAATCATAACGAAAAAGTTCAGTATACTGTTTACCCAAAATAGTACTGACAGAGTCACGGATGCCAAAACCCAAAAAAATCAGGGCACTACAGCCTGCTACACCGAGAATAGTCATCAGCATACGCTTTTTATAGCGGAAAATATTTCTGGCAGTCACCTTATAATTAAAGGACATCCTTTTCCATATTGGAGTTAAGCGCTCTAAAAAAATCCGATTACCTGATTTTGGTGTTTTTGGTCTAAGTAGAGCAGCTACATTGTCTTGTAGCGAAGCCCTCGTTGTAAGATATGCTACAAAACCTGTGCAGAGCAAGCTAATAGATACTGCTATGAAACTGAATACAGGAGAAAGTAGAGGCAGCTCATGCTTAAAGAGAAAATTTGAAGCATAGGCACGGAAAACTACAGGCATGAGGATTTTCTGTCCTGCAACAATGCCAAGCATGCTCCCAAATAAGCTAGCAAGACTCCCATATGCTAGATATTTTTTAATAACATCCCAATTCGAATAACCGAGGGATTTTAGGGTGCCAATCAGTAACCTTTGTTCATCTACCATACGCGTCATCGTAGTAAGAGAAAGTAAAAGTGCAACTAAAAAAAAGAAAACTGGGAAAAATAACGAAAGTAAATCCATACTCTCAGAGTTTTGAATAAACTGATTAAAGCCCCTTTCCATATATCTATCATGGATAGTATAGTCTGGTACCCTCAGCGATGCTAGCTGATTCTTGGATTTTATCAGTTCTTCCTTGCCCTTAGCAATATCAAGCTCTGCAGTTGGCAGCTTATTTGTATACTCCAAAGTACCTTCTTGATAATCCTGCTCTCCAGTTAAAAGCTTACTATAAGCAGACCGCAATTTATTTTCTCCTGCTAGACGTTCAGCCGCAAGCTTTGTTCTTCCAGCTGCTAGCTTTGTCACGCCTGCGTCATAGCTAAGTTGTCCGTCCACTAAATCTAGACGGGCTTTTTCCACATCAGCAGTTCCTTTGGCAAGCTCTATGCGCCCAGCTTCTAACTTACTTAGCCCATTCTCATATTCTACTTTGCTAGTATTAAAACTTGCCCGTTCACCATCCAACTGTTGCTGTCCAATACTTAGCTGTATTTGTGCATCATTTAGCAGAGGAATGGCAGCTAGAGCTATTTGTTTTTGAGCAAGTAGTGAACTCTCAAGTACTTGTAATTCGGTTTTTTTGCTCAGTGCCAAGTCTTGTTTAGCTAACAAACCAGCCTGCTGCGAAAATAGTGCTACCTTTGTAGCTTCTAGCTGCGTTTTTTGTGCTGCAAACTCTGCCCTTTGTTGTTCAAGAGTGGATTTAGTTAGTAGTAACTGATCCCGCTCTGCACCGGGCTCGGTTAAAGCAAGCTCTCCCTCAATAACTAGCAGCTGGCTATCTATATCTGCAAGAGAATTAGCTAAAGCTACAATACCTGCATCATTCTGTTGCAGACCAACTGCAAGTTGAGCTAGACCAGCAGTTATTTCTGCAATACCCGCATCTATTTCTGCATAACCAGCACTAATTTTACTCAGGCCATCACTTATCTTTACTAATCCAGCATTTAGTTCGTCAGTTTTTGCAGCAAGCTCAATTTTACCATCATTCAGTTTCTTCTGGGCAATATCTAGCTGTGCTTGCCCATCGTCAAGCTTAGTTTTAGCAGCGATTAGCTCAGCCTCAGAAGTCGTAAATTCTGCTTGAGCAGTAGCAAGTTTTTTTTCTCCCGCAGCGAATAAGCTATAGCCACTGGCAAGCTTATCTTTTGCAATTAGTAGTTCTTCCTGTCCTTTGGTAAGCTCTGCCTTGGCTTTAGCTATTTCCTGATTAAAAGTAACCTTCCCAGCACGGTAGCTAGCCCAAGCCTCTTGCAGCTTCGTATTAGCTGCTACAAGCTTAGCTTTTGCATCAAGCAGCTGTTGCTGGGCATCAGAAATTTTAAGCTCAGCATCAGAAATTTTAATTGTACCCTCTTGCTGATACCCAGCGAGCCTAATTTCTGGACGAGCAGCAAATGCTTGTTCTACTTCAGCACTATGTGCTTGCATTTTCGCTTTGTACTCATGAGAATAGGCATCAAGACCGTACACATCGCTAAAGGTCAGTCTTGCTAAACTGCTTTTATCCAGCGCAAAATTGTTTTTTGTTATTATACCAAAGCCATCAACCTTACCATCACCAATAGAAGATGATCCTTTATCTCTTTTCATCAAATATTCTGGTGAATTAACAAAGCCAACTACCAAGAAATCATAATTATTCAAAGGATAGCTGTCTTGTATTTTTTTAGGTTCAAAGGTAATTTTATTACCCAGCTTGTAGCCATCTTCTAGCATTATGCCATCTAAAGCAATTTCGCCTGCCATGCTAGGTAGTCTGCCTTGGATGATTTCATAGTTTGGTAACTTACCAAGAGATTCAGCCCGCACAATCACGTCAGAATTCTGAATGATTAAATCTGAGCGATAGCTATAGTCTAGTATTTGAACACCTGGCACAGAAGCAAGTATAGCTTCATCCTCAATTTCCAACCCAAAAGGGGAACTCACAGTTAAATCTTCCAGTTGGTACTTGTCAGTGTAGGAAAGTAGCGTATTGCGCATAGTTGGTCCAGTGACATAAAGACCGACGAAGATAAAAGAACCCAAAGCAATCATCAACATAATTGAGATAAAGCGAGTAATTGATTTTGAAAATTCTTTGAAAATATCTTTGCTTAAAGCTTTTTTACCCATGATAAATAGCACCTACCATTCTATCTCATCGATAGAAACAGGGTGTGCATTGAGCTTAATTTTCCTCACCTTAGCATCATTAATCTCAATTACACGATCGGCAATCGGTGCAATCGCTAGGTTATGGGTAATCACAATCACCGTTGTTCCAGTATTTTTGCAGGTATCCTGTAAAAGCTGTAAAATTGCCTTACCAGTTTTATAGTCTAAAGCCCCTGTTGGCTCATCAGCTAAGAGCATTTTAGGATTCTTGGCTAGAGCTCTAGCAATTGCCACCCTTTGCTGTTCACCACCAGAAAGCTGCGCAGGAAAATTATCTAATCTATTCCCCAGCTCTACACTCTCCATAACCGCTTGGGCATCCTTAGCATGAGGTACAATTTGTGCTGCTAATTCTACATTTTCTAGCGCAGTTAAATTAGGAACCAAATTGTAAAACTGAAAGACAAAACCAATCTCTAGTCTCCGATAAGTAGTTAGCTCTCTATCGGTAAATTTTGCAATGTCTCTACCATCAATTAGCACCTGCCCCTCGTCACAGGTATCCATACCTCCGAGGATATTGAGTACAGTAGACTTACCAGCTCCTGATGGGCCAACAATTACTACAAACTCACCTTGCTCAATTTCAAAATTAATCCCATTATTTGCCACAATAGTTGTGTTACCCATTTTGTAGCTTTTATGAGTTTCAATCATTTGAATAAAAGGCATAAATTCATCTCCAACTCTAAAATTCTATCCATAATTTATTAGGTATATAAGCCTAGTTAAATAGTTAGACAATTAAACATATTATAAACCACAATCTAACTAAAATGAGTAAAGACACAAAAATTTCAAAATATAACAACATAATTCAAGAAAAAGATACAAAAATAGCATCAACCCTATTTGTTTAGGATTGATGCTATTTTAATAATCTGGCAGGGGAGACAGGGGTCGAACCTGCGACCAATGGTTTTGGAGACCACTACTCTACCATTTGAGCTACTCCCCTATGTGAAGCACAAGATTTATTATATGTGCTCCGTAATATTTTGTCAATATTATTAGAGATGTTTCACGAGAAAATACTTCTTCTTGCCGCGTCTAATAACTGTAAGCTTACCTGCAATAGCCGCAGCTTTAGTTAGCACAGTATCAACATCAGTGACAATTTCTCCATTAATACTAATTGCCTTATTCTGGATAAAATCTCTAGCCTCTCTCTTTGAAGCAGCTGCCTTAGCATAGACTAAAACATCCACTAACTTTAGCTCCTCACTAATTTCACAAGAAGGTACATCCTTGAAGCCCAGTTCTATTTCACTTAAAGATAAGCCCTTGATATCTCCACTAAAGAGAGCCTCAGACACCCGTAATGCCTGCTCTAGTGCTTCAGTACCATGAATGAAGCCAGTAACCTCTGCAGCTAACTTTTGCTGCGCCTGCCGCAAGTGTGGCTCTTCTGCAACAGCAATGGCAAGTACAGAAATTTCATTTTCAGGCAGAAAGGTGAAAAGCTTTAAGTACTTTATCACATCACTATCAGCTGCGTTAAACCAAAACTGATAAAATTCATAAGGAGTAGTCTTTAGTGGATCTAGCCAAATTGCCCCTGCCTCTGTTTTGCCAAATTTTGTGCCATCAGCTTTAGTCACTAAGGGAATTGTCAGCCCAAAAGCTTTAGAGTTTTCATCTACAGTTTTTCTAATTAAATCTATCCCGGCAGTGATATTACCCCACTGCTCACTTCCACCTACCTGCAAACGACAATTGTACTGCTTAAACAGCACTTGAAAGTCGATAGATTGCAAAATCTGATAGGTGAATTCAGTAAATGAAATTCCACTTTCCAGTCTAGAAGCTACGCTTTCTTTGGCGAGCATTGTACCAAGATTAAAATATTTACCATAATCTCTTAAGAGTTCAATCAAAGTTATTCTACTAAGCCAATCGTAGTTATTAGCAAAAATTACCCCGTTATTGCCTTCTGAAGAGAGCACATTACTAATCTGAGCTTTAAGTTTTTCTCCATTAGCTAAAATTATCTCCACATCCTGCAGCGTGCGTTCTGAGCGTTTACCGCTTGGATCACCAATCATCCCAGTACCGCAACCAACAATTACAATAGGCTGATGTCCAGCTAATTGAAAACGGCGCAAGACTAAATATGGCACTAAGTGACCAATATGGAGGCTATCTGCTGTTGGATCTACACCACAATAAAGAGTGATTTTATTTTCTCTTAAATATTCTCTTAAACCCTCTTCATCGGTTTGTTGATAAATTAGACCTCTCCAACTTAGTTCTTTTAAGACATCATCTAGCTTTTCCACCTATCATCACTTCCTAATTCTTATTTATTTATAAATAACATTTTTTTCATAGTGGTATTAAATGTTTCATGCTGGATTGCTTTGGGATCTTGCTGCATTAAAAAATAAGTAATTTGCACGAAATAACCTATACTAAGCGCAATAACAATTGTGCCTATTCCCACTTGTCCACCGAGTAAATATCCAATTAACGCAACTGTACATTCCACAATACCACGGCAAATACCTAGTGATAACCCAGTTTTACGCATCAACATAACCATAAATGTATCCCTAGGTCCTGCTCCAAATCCTGCTGTCATATAAAGAAAAGAGCCTATGCCAATAAGTACTAGTCCAATAAAAAGCATCAGCGCACTTTGCCAAACATCAACCGCAAGAGGAATTATTTGCATACCATTAATCAAATTCATAAAGCCACCAAGCAGTAGCATATTGAGAATAGTACCAAACCCCATTTTTTCTTTTGCTAGATAATCAATCAGCACAATCACTAAGCCAACTATAACTGTTACTGTGCCAACACGCAACTTTGTTAGACTGGCAACCCCAGCGCTAAATACCTCCCAAGGTGCATAGCCAACATTAGCTTGCATCAAAAGTACTATAGCCAAGGACATAACGAATAATCCAATAAGCAACTTGCAAAATCTTTGAAAATACTGCATTTTTTCTCCTGTCATTATTCATACTAAACCATTTTAGTATAGACATTTCTTGCAATTATGTCAACCTCAGCAATCATGCTTAAAGCAATAGCATGTATAGACTTATAGCTTCGTATTTGTGCATAAAAAAGGTTATTGCATAAGCAATAACCTTTGCTCAATCTATTTTATTCTGTAGCCTTTTCGAAGGCAAGAACTTCCTCTGCATCTTCCTCAACCTGTTCTTCCACTACAGCTTCAGCTTCATTTACTGAGGCTAAATCTGCTTCTACTTCATTATCAACATCTGCTACATCAGGATTCAGCACAATATCTTCGTTATTGATGTCGAAGTCATCCACTAGTTCATCTTGCTTCTTCTTGCGCAAAAACTTAGTTCCTGCATAAATAGCCGCTCCTATTGCAGACACTGCAGAAATTGCTATAGCAACAACTCCAATTATTTTTTTCTTTTCCATATGATCACCCTCTCCATCAAACTATTTCTTGCAAACATCATACACTAAATACTTTCTGCTTACAATACAAAACTATAAACTTTCATCAGCTTTGTGAGCATCAGTTAGTGTCTGTTCCTCAATTATTTCCGTGTGTTCGACGCCTTGGTTATGGTCTACGATAATACCAAATTTGTAGGCGGCAAAAGCCACTAAAACGAAGGTTAGAACGATGATTAGATAACTATAGGAGGAGCGTATCAAGGAAATACCAATAGCTATAATCCCTAAAGTTGCATCCATGGCATAAATCACTAGCACTACCTGCCTATGGCTTAAATTAAGCTCTAACAGTCGGTGGTGTAAATGTTTTTTATCTGCCACTGAAATTGGCTTACCTGCTAGCTTTCTTCGCAAAATTGCACTTAGGGTATCTACAATAGGTACACCTAGTACAACAATAGGTAAGAAGACCGAAAGCAGAGTTGTAATTTTGGTAAGTCCTGCGATGGAAATTGCTCCTAAAACAAAACCCAAGAATAAAGATCCACTATCTCCCATAAAAATAGAAGCAGGATTAAAATTATAGCGTAAGAACCCTAAAATGCTTGCAAATAGAATCATGCAGACAATTGCAATTGGATAGAGACCTTGCCCCATAGCAATAACGCCCATAGTAAGAATTGCTATACCAGAAGTTCCTGCTGCTAAACCATCAAGTCCATCAATCAGATTAATCGCATTAGTTACCCCAATCAACCAAAATACCGTAAATGGAATAGACCAATAGCCTAAATCAATAACACCAGCCACAAAAGGTAAACGTAAATAAGTTACCTGATACCCATAACCTACTAAAATTAAAGCAGCAAACATTTGTCCAAATATTTTTATTTTTGGTGATAAATCTAAAGTATCATCTAATCCCCCAACAAGAATAATCACCGAGCTACCAAGTAGTAACCCAATCAGTTTTGGTGTAAGCACTTCTGTTAGGATTAGCGTGATTGCGAAAGCCAAATAGATAGCTATGCCTCCCATGCGAGGCATAATTTTGGTATGAACCTTCCTTTGGTTTGGTTTATCTACTGCTCCAACAAAAAAAGCAAATTTTTTGACCAATGGTGTTAAGACTAGCCCTAAAGCTAATGGTAAAATCAATCGTTTAACCAAAGACACTAACGTGAAATATGGTAGTAAATTTTGAAAAAAATCCTGCATCTTATCTCCTCCACTTTATTCAAAATTATCTTGCATGGCAATTTTTGCAATGTTTGCGAATTTTGCTACTCGAATGGATAATTCAGTAACTATTTTTTCATAATTGTTCATCATGTCAGCTATTGTTGACATTAAATCAGCTACACAAAGCTCTGTTTCACAATTATAATATGGCAGTTGCAGGTTGTCCATTAAGCTACTAACTTTAGGGTCATAGCTTATTCCAATAGAAGGCGTATGCACATTTGCAGCCATAATTAGGGCATGTAACCGCATGCCAATTACTAAATCATATTCTGCAAGTGCTATTTCCATTGCAGCTACACTTGTAATTCGTTCTCTCAAAACTGCTGTCTGTTTCATCAGCCCCATAATATATTTAGC
The DNA here is from genome assembly GCA_037141195.1 of Clostridia bacterium. Lineage (GTDB taxonomy): Bacteria > Bacillota > TC1 > TC1 > JBAXCZ01 > JBAXCZ01. Next base: position 51,088 of record JBAXCZ010000008.1, on the reverse strand, counting down.
AATTTCTTCGTCTTGTGGTAAATGAAAAGCTAAAAATTCTACAGTCCAACCCTCAACTATTAGTTTATCCGCTAATTTTGCTATGCTTGCACAATAGCTCTCTTTATTTTTCCAACTTCTCATCACGAAAGCAATGCGACTGGTTCTAGGCTTGCAAGCATTAGGCTTTGCAAGCGCGAAAACAGAATCTGCTGTAACTTTCATTTTAGCAGTAACCCCGATTTTTTGTAAAAGCCTTAGTGAATCCTCATCACGCAAATTAATACTACTCACTTTATTACAGATACGTTTTACAAGCTTTTGGGCTATTTTACTATTTAATGGACCAAACCCTTGTCCGAAAAAAATGACAGGCTTATGTAGCCAGAGGGCAAGCTGCGTAATTCCATAATAATAGATGATGCTTTTCAAACTATTAACGTCTTGAAAGAGGCTGCCACCACCTAAGATGAATACATCAGTTTTGCTTAACGCAGATATTACTTGTATAAGCTTCCAACGATTAACAGACTTAACTTGATAAATTGCACTTGTTACAACTGGTTCATTTGATAAAACTTGGATTTCTATGTTAGGTTGCAACGCTCTTAGCATTTTTATTTCACTATATAACACTGCTTCATCACCCATATTTTGAAAACCAAAATATCCCGCTATTACTACTTTATTCCACAAAATAGCGCTTCACTTCCTTACCATACTTTTTCCAAAGAAAATCGAAGCTTAAAATAGCCACTACCCCAAGGAGCAAGCCTATCCACAATCCATGTACCGTCCTTAAAGCAGAAATAAACAGCGGAGTATGAAAATGACAAAAAGTATTAACCATCGAAGCTTGAGCAATTGAACCTAATAATACTAAAATAATTTTACTCTTTGTGCTACCATAGTATAAAGCAAATAACATAAATGGATGCAAAAGAAACTCTTTTGTGCGTGGTCTTGCCAAAAGTAATTTATCTAATCCCCTGCGAAAACTGAGTTCTAAATTAGAGACTTGCAGCGCATCGTTGCCACTGCGCAAGAGATAAATTGCCATTACTCCGAGTAAGGCAATTCCTAAACAGGTTAGCCCAATAGTTAATGGTTTCTTCCAAATAGTACGCACATAAAATGATAAATGTTCTTTTTCATGTTTGTAAAACATCATTAGGAAGGTTAGCATTACCGGAGCTAACAAAATAATTTTAATACCTGAGAATTCATTAGTCATAGACATATAATCATCATTAGATACTAATGCGACCAAAAAGGCAATACTAATACTTGTGCAAAGTGTCATTTTCAAAAAGCGCTTCAGTGCTATTGCAAGACTTGGGTGGTCTTGCTTGAGCATATTTAGCATACCTACAGTCGGAATTATAGTTCCAGCAGCTAAAGCCATTAGATTTCTGAGCATGCTACTATAGCCAATAAAAAACAAGACTAACCAAGCTAGTAAACCCAAACTACAGAGGAAAAATCCCACTCTTTTCCAATGCAAGTAAACAAACAAAAGATAAGAAAAAGCAATTACTCCAAATCCAATTAATAAGGCTTGCCAATTGGCAATTGGCTTTAGCTGCACTGGGTTAGCAGCTCCAAGCGTAAACCCATAATCCTGAACACCCTTAGCAATATCATCAACTAGTTTCAAATTATTTTCTAAAACTAATTGGTCGCTATCAAAGTAAAAATGCACTAAAAGCATACGCATGTTTCTATCCTTTGCCCCTAAAAGAAAACGGTCATAAGCCATGTTGACTGAAGTTTTTTTCATCTCTTCTATAGGAACTGTATGCAGGCGAATAACTCTTCCATCTAATTTATTGGCTAGAGCATCAATGCCTTTTTGCTTGTAAAACTCTACTGACACAAGGTTAAAATCATGCTTAGTAAATGCTTCAACCAATTTATCCATATTTTGTGGATAACCTAGAATAGTCTCATCACTAAACATTAAATTATGTACGTCACCTAAGTTTCTAATACTCATAAAATATTTTTCCAAAGAAATATCATCTAAAATACTAAAACTACGAACCTGTAGTACCACCTCAAACCCAAGGCTTTTGGCAAGCTTAAACTCCTTTGTATCAAAACCAATCCCAATAATATTAAGGTTAGCATAAGACAATGGTGTGCCAATCAAATTCATTTGACTATCTTCAAGTGCTGGCAATAGTTCAACTGTTTTTGTTTTTATTTGTAGCTGTTCAGCAATACGCAAATAAGTTTCTTTATCACTTATTACGAGATAATTATAATCAGGTTTGATTTTTTGTTGTAAATCTACCGCTATATTTCCAAACATTAACAAATCAGACCCGCTACGCACACTTGCCTGTTTATCAATATCGCTAATTAACTGTTCTTTTAAGAGCACAGTAGTAGCTTGATGAGTCTTGAATTGTGTTAGTATTTCTTTTTGACTAATATTTAATGTATCAGCTAACCAGTTTATTTCTGTCATATCAATGACTGTTTCAATATTTCCATTAGCATTCTCAGACTTAATTCTTAGACCGATTTGTAATGTTGCAGCAATAATTGCCACAATAATTAAAATTGTGATTATAAGATAAATTGGTTTCTTAATATTTTTTTCTTCTACCATAGGGTCACCTCATACTCCTCTGCTCTCGCTGTGGCAGGTAATGATACCCAGCCATTTTTGATATAATATAATTTTTTATTGATTACAACATACCCAGCTACTGGTTTTAATGTAGCCTTATTAAGCAAATGTAAGGAGAAGCCTTCAGTCATAAGAGCATCCCTATTTTCCACAAATGTAATGATGAAATGCTTATTATAGCTAAGTATCGGCTTAGTAATAGTTCCGACCTCTGCGGTTAGTTGATAATCAGATTTTAACAAACCAAACTCTGCAATCATAGGTGAACTGTAAACAACAACTTCCCATGCTCCTGCCTGAGGCCTGAGAATATTTTGCTCAACTAGAGTTCCTAACTTCTCATCTTGAAAGCTTAAGCCAGTAAAATCACTAATTGCATAAGAACTACCATCTGGAGCAAAAATCTGCATCCTCACCCTTCCTTGAAAATAACTGCTGGTCTTAATCACAGCTAGCTTTAAGAGCAAGTTAGTAGTTCCTTCTTCAACAGCAAAATAATAGCGCTTATATTGAGCAGCAGGTGCACTTTCACTAATTGATTGATTTTGCTGACCAAAAGAAAAACGATATGGCTGCACTGCTAGAGAAAAAATTGACACCTCTGGAGCATAGGAATCTAACATTCTCCCACTGAGAGTTGTAGCATAAATTCCTGGCTTAGCGGGCAAATTATAATCTACCAAGAGTGTTCTTTTAGCTCCCCCAGCGATGCGCATGGCGTTCATATTAGGTTTCACCCAAGCATCCTTGCTATACCAGAACAAGTTACGCACTTTAGTACCCACATTACTAATTTCAAAGGCTACAGTTTTCGGTTCATATTCTCTAGCTATAATTCCATAGGCATGTGGAAATTCGTTTGTTTGTTGGCTATTTCTTAGATATAAATAAGGGGAAAGCTTTAGTGTATTTTCCCAAGCCCCAAAGATATTTAATGTGCCAAAACCAGTTTCATAAACCGAAAAATTGGGCATTACTCTAGCACTATTAATCACTGCCCTTTTCAATAGCTCCGGAGAAAGCCGCACCTGATTTTTTTCTGCACATTCTAAAATCAACGCAAGTGCACCAGCAATATGTGGAGTTGCCACACTAGTCCCTTCAGTCCTTAAATAGCTACCTTGCCAAGTTGGTACCGTGGTAATCACTGAACCAGGGGCTACAATAGTTGGCGCTATATAGCCATCTCCCCTACTACCTACTGAACTATAATACCACATACTATCACTTAAAATATTCAAGCCATAGTTTTGCCTCCACATACTAGCACTAATATATGCGCCTACGCTAAAAGCAGATTTTGCGTCCCCAGGTGTAGCCAAAGAATTTAAGCCTGGTCCTTCATTTCCTGCAGCAATAGCAAAGTAAACTTTATTTTCTTGGCTATATTTATCTACTAAATAATTTAGTGAATTACTTCCAAAATCTGCTCTCCCGTAAGCACCTACGCTTAAATTAACAATGGTTGCACCTTGCTCAACGGCAATTTTAATACCTTGCTCTAAATTATTCCAGCTAATTTGTCCATTCTTATCGACTATTTTGATAACTAAGAGCTGTGAACCAGGGGCAATACCACTTAAAGTTCCATTGGCACCTATAATACCGGCCACCTTAGTACCATGTCCATCACCGTCAAAGCTGAGTTTAGCTTGCAAGCCGCTTACCCATAATTCTGTAAGGCAAAGCGCAAAACTTTTCTCGCCTTTTTGCCAGGCAATTTTATTTTTAGTAGTAGCATAATTTCCTATTTGCTTTTCTTGTGCAAAATTAAAATCCTGATTAGTATCAATGGCAACAGTATCATATTTCCCAGCCTGTTTGCTATCTAAAAAAAGCACCATAAATTCATCTAGCTTATTGCCATTTAAGTTTATATCAAGACCCAACTTTGCTTCACTTAAAGTTCCATAAGCAGGTTTACCACTAACGCTTATCAGAGAACCTAGCTCAATATTTTTACCTGCTGCACTGTAGAGCATACTAGTAGCATTAAACTGTAAAAATCCTTGACGCTCAATTAGTCCTTCATCAGTTAAATCAATAACATTTTTAATTTTCGTTTTTCCATCCGTAGTAAGCTGTAAATCTGGATGCAAAAGATCAATTCCACTATCTAAAACAGCAACTAATTGTCCCTTACCATCTACCCCATTCGCTTTAGCAAAGGTGTCCGTTCCTAAGATACTTTTATTTAAGGCTATACCTTTTTGAATCTCTGCCTTGCTATAAGAATTATTCTCCTGTGGCAAATCCATAGAAAGTTTCCCAGCAGTCTGCTCTTCTTGAGTGCTTTGAATTGTTTTTGCTGTTAGTAATTCTCTTATTTGTACATTTACAAAATCTTTAGTAAACTCCACCTGCAATCCTTTGCCATCAGGGCTTAGCAGCACTTTAGCAAATTTATTCACAAGACCTCTTACTAAGTAACCACTTTCTAGAGTAATGGTGCAGGTTTCACCTTGGACAAACAACTTTAGTTTTCCATTAATTCTATCATAAGAAAGAACTTCACCAGCTAAATGGTAGTTTTTACCAAGCAAGCTAAGAACTTGCAAAGCACCATAAGCAACATCTGCTCTAGTTGCTGCTACTTTTGGTAAAAACATTTGCTCTTTGTTAAGAATTAATACGCCTAAGTCTACCATCCTTTGTACACCATAGCTAGACCAAGAAGCAAGAGCTGTTTCATCTGCGATAGCTCTTTGCTGACCAACATCATTGTAAGAAGTTAAAATTCTGGCAAAAAAGGCAGCAAGTTCCTCCCTAGTAACATTCTTCTTAGGCAGAAAGCTAGAATTAGAATAGCCTTTTACATAGCCCATTTCATACAAAAGCTGAACTTCTCCAGTAGCCCAATGGGTTACAGGCACATCCTTAAATTGTGTTTCTGTTTTCATTAGCTCTTTAGACAAGGCATTTACATCTAACATCCTAGTCAGAACTACAGTTAACTCTGCTCTAGTAATATTTTTTTCAGCATAGAAGTTCTGGTCTGGATAACCTTGCATCACTCCTAAGGCAACTGTTGCCTCAATTTCAGCTTTTGCCCAGCCATCGGCTATAGTTACTGCATCTACTCTAAATATACACAAAAAGGAGGCGATAACAAGTAAGATTATTTGACTCCATTTTCGCCAAGCAATCTTAAGCATGTCATTACCTCCTTACGCCATTTATTAATGTAATAATTCCAATTATTCCTACTCTACTTTTTGTAAGAGCTTTGCGTAAAGTGTGTTTTCCACATTTATACCTAATGCCTTGAAGATTCCACCTACGCGTAGTTCTAAGGAAATATTCAATTTATTATAAACAACTATAGTTTTCTTCTTGTTGTTGCCCAAATCTAAACAGCTTACTTTAATGTAATTGTTTTCTAATGATTGAACAGCGACAACCTGAAAATCTTTCCAAACTTCAGTATTAGTTGGTATCGTAACTGCAGGGGCAGTGGTAACTGCAGGGGCAGTGGTAACTGCACTGATAGTGGTTAATCCACTCTTTACTTTCATGATAAAAGGTCCTTGTAAGTTAAAGCTCACTTCTTGATTTATTTTCAGCTTATCAATAGCTGTAACGACGCCTGCATTGGTATAACTAGCAGACTTATCTACCAAAAACATCGTTTCCTTGCCTTGTAAATTTTGCAATTTAATAGCCATTGGGGAAAGATTGGGAATAGCAGTAATCCTTCCAGTTACAGTACTTAAAGCTAGCCCTGGTTCTGTGCTTGTAATAGTTTCTGCATAGGCAAGTGTTTTGTCTTTACCTTCAATAACACGCAGCGCCTGATAGAGAAGAGCATTTTCAACAAGCATATTTCCTACAAAAAACGGCGTATTATCAGCTAAAATATAATCCTTAAATAATCCATCAGCAGTATTTAAGCGGAATTCACGAGGATTCCCTGTATTGATATAAGTAACCGTTCCCACAAATGCTCTGCTTGCAAATTTATCTAGCTGTTTATCTACATTTTTCATAATAACAGCAATTTCTTCTCTAGTGACTAATCCAGTAGCCGCATAATTAAATTTACCAGTGGTTGTTTTTTCCACTGTTATTATTTTGTTTTTTACAAGCAGTCCTATAGCTAGCTTTGCGCTATAGGCTAAATCACGGTTAAGTGTTTCATCCACAAAGACAGGAAGATCAACTGTATTCCCAGCAGCTAAAGAATATCCCAAAGCCCTGGCTAAATATACTGCTAACTCAAACCTAAAGATAGCACGCTTCGGTTGAAAATCAATTTGATTGATTCCCATTACTATTTTTTTATCGATAGCGTAGGCAAGATATCCAGTCGCCCAACTTGCAACATTTTGAGGGTTGATAAAATCACTAGGAAGCTTATAATTGCCAACCAAACCTTCAGCTCCTAAAACTCGCACTAAAAAAATTATAGCCTGCTCCTTAGTAACAGTTCCACTTAAGCCAAAGCTAGTTAAGGTATTTCCGGTGACAATTCCCTTGGCGTTCATCTGTAAAATAGATTTAGCATTTAACTGTGTCTCGGGGACATCAGTAAAGGGAGAAGTTGCAAAAATTGAAGTGCTAACAAGAGAGAGGAGTATGATGCTGGCAATTACTTTTTTTATTTTTAACAATAGTATCACCTCACCAGTAGATTTTGTAGCAAAAACTATAAGAGTATCATACAACAAAAAAAGGGATATTGCAAAATAAAGGTTGCCGAAATGGCAACTTCCACACAGCAAATCCATGCAGGATTTGCTTAGCTAAACTCTTTAGCCTTATGTAGCGGTGCATAATTGCACCCTCTTATTCTGCAACAGCCCCGTACTATAAGGTAATATTATAGACGCACTATTCAGCAGTAAGTTCGTTGAAAATATCTTGCTTGGCCACTTTACCTTTTTCACCTAACTCAAAATGGGTAATTTTGCATACTTTCTTAACTTCACCAATCTTCTTGCATTCCACCATAATATACTCTTTTTTACTATCATTGTTAGCATTGTAAACATCTCTTAAAATTTTCATCAGTGAATATCCGTGTTCAGGATCCTTAATAGCGATTACAGACCCATTTTTTTCCACAAATATTTTTGTCAGGACTGCACCAAAATCAACATCCTTCAAATCTCCTAACACATAATAGCCAACTTCAACAGCTAAATCTGCTTCTACATTTTTAATCATTTTTAGATCGCTTTTGTCGATACAAGTCATGCAAGTAGCCAAAAGTGGAATAATACCGTGTCCGCGATGACCTGCAATAATTACATTGACTTTTTTTTCAAAGCATGCTTCTAAATATTCTGCCATCTCTACTGTTAAGAAGCTTTGATCTACAAGAACCTGCATTTTTGAGCTTTTTACCATCTTAAACAACACTCCTACTATAATTATATTTTTACCATTTCCAAAATTCTTTTGGAATATCTTTTTAAATTATAACATATTCTTTAATCAATGTGAAATGTTTTACAAAAGATTGTCAAGAAGTGCCTTGCCTGTATCTCTTAATCTCCTATTGACGCAGAAAAGAATTTGTATATAATTAAGTTATAAGCAAGTTGACCTTTTCTGACTATTAGGAGTGATGAACATGAGTGTCGAATATAAAGATTATTATAAAATTCTAGGTATTGATAAGAATGCTAGCCCTGCAGATTTGCAAAAAGCTTATAAAAAGCTTGCAAAAAAATATCATCCTGACCTTAATAAAAGTCCAGAAGCTGAGGCAAAATTCAAGGAGTTAAACGAAGCTAATGAGGTGCTAAAAGATCCTGAAAAAAGAACACGCTATGATCAGCTCGGCAGCAATTGGCAGGCTGGAGCAAATCAAGGTGATTTTGGCGGTTTTCAAGGTGGTTTTAGTGGTGGAAGCTTTGGTGGTAGTGGCTTTAGTGATTTTTTTGAATCACTTTTTGGCAATGGCAGTAGCTACGGCGCTAGTGGACAAGGCAGGGGTTACACTTCTACAAATCAGACTAGAGGCTTTGATTTTGGTGGTTTTGGTGGACAGCAACAACAGGCTCCGCCGAGAGACATGAGCGCAGATATCGCTATTAGCTTTTTAGAAGCATATCATGGTACTAGCCGCACCCTCTCAGTTAATAATAGTGAAATAGAAGTTAAAATTCCTGCAGGCACTAAAGATGGCAGAAAAATCAAACTTCGTAGTAAAAATAGTAAACAAGGTGATATTCATATACAAGTAACAGTCCACCCCTCCCATACTTATCGCTTAGAGAATGATGATATCTACCTTACCTTTCACCTTTCTCCATGGGAAGCCATGCTAGGAGTGAAGCTTGAAGTTGCTACCTTAGATGGTAAACTTAGCCTTTCCTTTCCTCCAGGAACACAAACAGGTCAAAAGTTCCGGATACGTGGTAAAGGGTGGCCTAAAAAAAGTGGTTTAGGCGATTTTTATGTAGTTACAAAAATCGTTGTTCCCAAAGAATTAAGCCCTGAAGAACACGCTTTAATAGAACAGCTTGCGAGTATTAGCACATTTGCACCTCGTAGATAAGCATATTTTATGATACAATAGCGCTATAAATTGAGAAGGAGCAACTAAATGAGTGTTTTGATTTTATTTTTAATTGTTGAGCATTTTATTATAGGCATCATGATTTTAACCAAGGATGATAACTTGCGGCTCTTAGGCTATCCGGCGGAACGCATTAAGGATAAAGCTGGTCTTAGTAAGTGGATGGGAACAAATTTGATGCTGTTAGGTTGTTTAATCACACTTCAGTATTTTTCACCCAACATACTGTCTTTCTTGGGTATCAGTAGTATTGGCACTTATGTAAATGTTATTTTTGTTATTGTCTACTTCTTAGGCTTATACCGCCTATCCAAAGGTAATAAACAATTTCTAAATTAGCAAAGCTGAGACAAGTTTTTTCCTTGTCTCAGCTTTTTTTTATTCCTGCTTGACATTAACCTTGCGTCAACCTATATATTAAAGCTAAGGAGGCGAAAATTTTGGAATATTCCATCAATAAATTAGCAATTTTAGCTGGTATTAGCACTCGCACTTTGCGTTACTATGATGAAATCAAACTTTTAAGACCTGTCAGAAACTCTACTTCTGGCTACCGCATTTATGGAGAAACTGAAGTAAATCTTTTGCAACAGATTCTCTTCTTTAGAGAGCTAGCTTTGCCTTTAGAAAAAATCAAGGTAATACTCTCTTCCCCAGACTTTAATGAAGAGCAAGCCTTACAGGAGCATTTGCTAGCTCTACGAGCAAAAAAGGAGCAGCTGGAAAAATTGATCTTAAATGCAGAAAAATCCATTTTGGCAAGGAAAGGACTAAATAAAATGACAAATGAAGAGAAATTTGCAGGACTAAAAGATCAGCTGATAACAGAAAATGAAGAAAAATATGGCGCGGAAATCAGAGAAAAATATGGTGAAGAGCAGGTTGACGCATCCTATAGTAAGTTGAAAAAAATGAGCCCAGCAGATATGGCAAAGGTAGAAGCATTATCACTACAAGTCAATGAAACTCTGCAAGCTGCAATGCTCACAGATAGTCCTGCAGGTGAGCTTGCCCAAGCCGCTTGTGCTTTGCATCAAGAATGGTTAATGCATTTCTGGCAAAATTATAGCAAAGAAGCCCATTTAGGACTAGCTCAAATGTATGTTGAAGATCCCCGTTTTACTGAATATTATGACAAGATAGCACCAGGTTGTGCTCTATTTTTAAGAGCTGCTATTGAGGTTTATTGCGCAAACTAGCCAATCTTTTATGGAAATATTTATGAAAAGCTTATAAAAATACAGTCGAACCCAGTTGCTTCTACTACCCTTTGCTTACTAAAAAAGCCAAGCGCAAATCGGCTACCTCGACTACACATTCTAGCAACACTAAGCGCTCAGCTGCGGGAGAAATGAAACTCACTATGCTCAAGCAGTAATTTCTCTATTCCTGCGCTTTTGCTGAGTGTTGCAGTAACCTGTTCCATATGTCAGCCTACATTTGCTACTTGGTTTGTATCCTGTAAGGTTTAGCTTGCTGATTTACTTTTAAAATTATAATGATTTTGTTGATGCTATAATAGCATGTTCCATGTGTTAGCCTACATTTGCTACTTGGCTTAAAACCAAAAGGAGCGAAACATAGTAATCTATGTTTCGCTCCTGTATATTCCGCTTAAAAAAGTAAATTCAAGTACCAGCTTAGTAATTTTTCACCAAAAAGCAAAGCCAAGAAAATACCAATGCAGAGATAGGGACCAAAGGGTATATGGCTTCCCTTCTCTTTTTGTTTTGTCAGTAAAAGATAAGTAGCTAAACTTCCGCCCAGCATAAGAGCGATAAAAAAAGCTACTAGGGTTTGTTGCCAGCCTAGCATAAAGCCTGCTAGTGCCATCAGCTTGATATCACCACCACCAAAGCTATCCTCAACCACAAAATTCAAAAGAAACATCGGTAAGCTTAGCGCTAAAAATCCAATTATTCTAGCAAGCAATGCAAGCTCTGGTTGCAGAAAAAAAAGTCCTGTAATAAAGGGGATGAGAGCTATTAATAAACCATTGGGTATAGTCATAGTATCTAAATCTATCAAGGAAATTGCTAGCATAATTGCTGTAACAGCAAAAATCAACACAGCTTGCCAGCTAAATCCCACAATCAAAAAGATGAACACTGCCAATATACCAGTCACTAACTCAACTAATGGGTATCGTAGAGAAATTTTACTACCACATTTTCGGCATTTCCCCCGCAAAAAAAGATAACTAAAAATAGGTATTAAATCATAGTTTTTCAGCTGTGTATTACAGCTGGGACAATATGATCTGCCCTTGGCAATAGAAATACCTAACGGCACTCGGTAAATTACTACATTCAAAAAACTACCTATCACAATACCATACAAAAATATAAAAGCGTATATTACACTATTAGTCAAAAAATCCAAAATAAGTTCAGCTCCTCTACTTCTGATTATAAATTTTTCTCACTTGTCAAGACTAGCACAGAAATCTAAGTTTTTAAACAGCATAATGCTATTTTTATAAATTATTCTGCAAATGAAACAGAGCCAATGAGTTTTAACACTCATTGGCTCTGCTTATACTTAACTTTTTATCTAAGTACTGGTGGTAAAAGCTCCATAATATTGATAAGCTGTGCATTGCTATTTGGAATCGCATATAGTGATCCATTATCCATCACAAGCTTAATCTTATCAATTCGGAATTGTTGATTTTCAGTTGGTTCAATCACAATCACTGTATAATACCATTTAGTAGCGCCAGCGTAAGTGAACCCAGCAGTTGGATTGTTATTAAACAAATCCATATATATTGCTCCTGGTGTTGCCCACTTACTCTTATCAGTAATTGCTCCACCAATTCGTGGATTGCTAGCAACTAAAGTTACTGGAGTGCTCGAACCTGGAATAGTTAGTATCGCACTATCACTATCTTGTGTATAGTAGGTTTCCGTTCCATCCATCAGCTTCGTATGCATAGTAAGCTGTACAGTATTAACATTGGTACTTTCAACATCAGGAATCTGGAAGAAAGCAACAATAGATACCTTAGATTTCTTTGCAACTCTTAATGTATAGATACCACCTGGAGCAGGGATTGCTGCTAAAGATTTATCAGCTCGAACATTTAAGTAAACCACCTCTATTGCCGTTCCAAACTTAAGTACATAGGTGACTTCCCACTCAGAGTTAGTAGCGCTCATGGCTAGTATTGCAGCCTCAGGATCTGTATAAGTAATTACTGCTCCACCTTTTTTATTCACCAAAACTTTATCAAGAGCATAGCCTTTAGGCATCGCAATTCTATAATTATGACTACCTGCTGAAACACCTTCGAAGAGGTATCTACCCCCTGCATTGGTTTTCATGCCTGTAGCAATAGCATAATCACTAACATTTACATCCTTCAGTGGATTTCCTTGATCATCTTTAACCCAAAGCTCAACAGTACCATTTTTAACAGTAATATTTTTACTAGCTAACTGCTGTACTGAAGCTCCGTAGAGACTGTAGTTGCACTCTGCTTGTAGCGTGTAGTTGGCTAGAGCAACACCTGCAGGTAAAGCAGCTAAGATTGCCTTGTTGGCTAGGTATGCAGCTGAGATTGGACCTGTACTACCAAAGATAAATCCTCCCACAGTTGTAAAGTTAGTAGTAGCTCCTCCTAAACCAGTAGGAACAGTAAGCTTAAGAGTTGAAGGAGTAATAGTAACATTAGGTGTCACCTTACCACTTGGTTGTAGTGTAACAGTTGCATTAATTGATTCTCCTACTAGATATGCCGTTTTATCAGTTGTAATAATAGGAGTTAATAATGGCAACTCTGTATTATAAAGCGTTAATTCGGTAAAGGTCATTGCACCATTTTGAGCTGTTGGTTTATCTCTTAATTCAACCTTTAGCTTAAATGTTCTCGCATCGCTAAAACCTTTAGGAATAGAGAGATTGATAGTTTGACCATTGTTCATTTGAGTCTCACTACCTTGCAATACGTATGTACCACTACCATTATCCAAGTAAACCTTGTAATAGAGAATATCATCATCAAAATCATAATCATAGCCACGGAAAGAAAGTGCAACACTAGAAGTATTTAAGTCTAGCTTTGCATTGTTAAGTGGCTGAGATACTTCTAAAGTTGGAGCATGGTTTGCTCCAGCATATGCTTTAAGGATTGTATTAACAAAAAGCTTAAGCTCAAATTCTGGATAATTGTTAGAGTGCCCTGTTCCAGAATAAGTAATAGTTCCTTTAGAATATGTATAATAATTGTTCATCGAATCATCTAATAAACGACCACTAACATCAGCATAATAATTGTACACTGGAATAATTGTTGGATCCTCAAGATCTAATTTATAGTATTGGTAGTGTGTATTTGCCACACTCATACTATTTTGTGGAATTACTTCCAAATTAAACGGATACAGCGTAAGCGCCGTAGAGTTAACCTGTTTTACTAAAACAGCACCTGGATTATTTGGCATAAGTTTACTATACATATTATTCGTAGCTGTGTTATTTAAGCCAAAATTTGTAACAACTGTATCACTAGAGTTGTTTCTCACCAGTTGTGTCGCTGTTAATTGATTTGTTTGTCCAACAACACTACGAAAATTAGTTAAAAGATTAGAACTTCTATACCCGCTATATTCGATAGTATCATGGGTAAACATTACACTTTGCCCAGTATTAATAAAGCTTTGAAGTCTAGTACTAGCATCTGCATCTAAATCTGCAAGACCATATTCATCGGCAAATCCCAAGATTATCATATTATAATTACCATTAAGATTCATTAATCCCAAAGTATCATTGGCTGGTGGATTATTAAAGCTGTCAATCGTAACTTTTGTCACATTAATTTTATACTCTCCAGCTTTAGTTCCAAGCTTGTCAGTTGTTCCACTAACAAGATCATTTAGTTTAACTGATAAGTCTAAATTATTACCGGTTGGAATAACCTGGAGCACATTAATCTGTACTTCATCACCTTTAAGATAAAATACATCAGTAAAGCTATCCTTAGCTCCACTAGCATCTTTTAACTCTAGCTTCCAAAAATAAACTCCCGTTAATCCATTTGGCATACGGTAACTAAAACTGTCAAACATATCCTTATTTACCGTGTGTCTATCAACAGCCTCAGTAGTTGAGAAGAGCCCATCATTGTTCTTATCTATATAGAGAATTGCAGCTAATGTTGCGCTTTCTTTATCCGTAGCCCGTAGTGTAAATTTCAAGGTACTACTATCGAAAGCTGTACCTAAAGCTCTGTAAGAATAAGGATTCTCAACCATATCCATAATAGGTCTTCTATTTGTTGTACTAGCAGCAAGACCATTTGTAATAGTAGTGGCTAAAGCTGGATTTGTACCAGATACGGTTTTCACATTAGCTTTACCAGTTACTGCTGCCACATTGAATTTTGATTGCATTATTGATGTTGGCAGACCTGAAATAATTGTATTAGATGTAAGCGCATCAGTGTGGAAGATACAAAGTTGCCCGGAATTAATAAATTCCAGAACCTTAACGGCAGCTTTTGAAGTAATATCATTACCAAAATAGCTGTCCGATGGGCTGCCTTTCATATAACGGCCTCGACCAAAATAAACAACATCATAATTTCCGTTAACATCATCAATAATTGAGATAAATCGATTCATGGTAATAGAAGTAACTACATAGTTAGATGCGGTTAACTGTGTAACAGCATCTCTAAAATTTCCATCTCCGGTGCTAGTAACACTGCTAGGATAAACCTCAAGCACCCTAATTGGAGTATTATCAGCAAAGTTAAGCTGGAAATTTTGTATTTTGCCTGTTATTTGCGACGCTCCACTAATAAAAGCAGCATCCTTCAACGTTAAAGTCACATTAGCACTGTTGATGCTCGCATGCGTTGTAGCCTTTCCTTCAAAGGATAGTCCAAGTCTATTTGCTGATTCACGAGTAACCTTTGCAGTTAGACCTGCTGGTACTCCGGTGATAGCATAATATGTAGTGGAGACAAAGGGCACATCTACAAAGCTTGCATTAGTAAGTAATATCGCTCTTTGTCCTGCAATAGATCCATCATTACTATCTGACTCTACAAAAGCATTTGTGTCGGCGGTAATCTTACCAGGATCATTAAAATTCACTGAAAATGCTTGAACTAAATTTGTAAGATTATTGCTTGCTGGAGAAAATGCGGTAGACTTAAAAGTAATAGTTGCATTCGCAACACTATTAGCAGCTAAATGGGCACTTGCCTTGCCACTTAATGTGATAATTGCCTCAGAACCATTGTCACTGCTGACTACAGCACTTAAACCTGTAGGTAATCCAACAACAGTATAGTCTGTACTTGGAATTAGAGTTCCAGTTTTAAACTTGAGAGTAGCACTTCCATCAATACTAGCTATGATTTTTGAATTAGCATCAATAGCTCCATCATTAGCGGCAGCCTCTGAGAAGCTATTTCCAACATAGCTTAAAGCAATATCTATAAATTGAATACCAAAAGTTAAAGCATTATTCAAAACAACACTATTTGGAGAAAATGCTACAGCATTAAAGGTAATTGAAGCATTATTAATACTATTGCTTTGAGCATGATTCGTAGCGTTTCCACTAATTTTCATGGCAACTTCTTTATCATTTATTCTAGTTATAGTAACATTAAGTCCTGCAGGGATATTTGTTGTAGAAAAATCGGTACCACGAGTAAAAGTACCAGTTTTGAATTTAACAGCAGAAGTCCCTAAAATAGTTACTGAAATTGGAGCATTGACATCAAACGATCCATTATTAGCATCAGTCTCGGTAAAACTGCTACTACTAAAATCTAAATTAGGATAATTCAAAAATTCAATGGAAAAAACAAAGTTTTTATTTTGCATTGTACTGCCACCAGTTGAGAATGCAGAATTATTAAATATAATGGTAGCATTATTAACATCATTAGCGTAGGTATGGTTAGTTGCATTTCCGGATAAAGTTATATTCACTTTTTGAGAATTAACTCTAGTTAACACAACAGTTAATCCAGCAGGAATATTTGCAACAGAATAGTCAGTTCCGTTTACAAAATTGCCAGTTTTAAACTGTACTGCAGGGTTTCCAACAATATTAGCTGCAATTGGATTAGTGGCATCAAATGAACCATCATTTGCCAAGGCCTCAGTAAAGATGTTACCATTATATGTTAAGTTTGGTGCATCATAAAAATTAATGGGTACATTAAATGTATAGTCATCAGTTCGATTATTTCCATTACTGTCCTTAAGCATACCAGAATTAAATCTTACAGCAACATTTTGGACTCCACTTGTATTATTAACAGCTTTTCCAGAAAGAGAAAGCTGCGCCGATGTAGAATTTATATATGTTAAAGTCGCAACAATACCATTGGGAGCTGTAACAGTTGAGTATGTTGTTAATCTTGACGCGCTCCTAATAGTACCAGATGTAATATTTATAGTTACTGGGCTATTACTAATGCTTCCATCATTTGCTATTGCTTCTTCAAAACTAGATGGACTAAATGTAATAAAACTAGGGTTTGAAATAGTTGCTGCACTAACTATTAACCCTGAAAACATGGAAACCAATAACGAAAGTACAATCAGTAGTGAAAGTGTTTTATTCACTTGTTTTTTCATCTTAATCCCTCCCTTAGATAACACATTTGGTAAAAATCAGTTATTACAGTAAAACTATGCATTTTACATCCCCTCCTGCCAACTAATCACACGATAACGTTTCATTTCCGTCTTTGTTCCGCTATCTGTACCATAATCTTCGTAGCGGGTATAATCTGCTCCGTATATAGCACCTGGTGCAAAAAATGCGCGGTCGAGAATATTTCTAGGTCTTGAAAGCACAGCTTCAATCACTGTTTCATTATAGTAAATTGTAACATTATTACTTGTTACCGTGATGTCACCTTCACATAAAATAACTCCACTAAAGCTTCCACTTCCGGAGATAGTTAAATCTCCTCCACAATAAATTATTCCACTTGTAGGGCCACTAAGATTCAATGTATAGTTGCCTGACCTATAAAAAGCTCTTGGGTTATTAGGGTCTGTACTAAGTACACCTAGCCCATTTCCTGCAGCAGTATTTACTAAATTAGCCATCAATTTTGTTCCACTTAACCCAAAATGCTCTGTCTTCGCAATAAAGCTATTGGTTAATTTAGCTTTAGTTGCACCGTAAGCACTTTGGTTAGCATTATAAGAGGCAATATCACTGATGGGGTTAATTATTCCAGTTTGATTTGGCACTATAACACCTAATGCATAGCCATCTAGATTACCAACCGGCTGAACATAAATTCTGCTATTAATTCCACCGCTGGTGACCGAACTAACAAAATCTGCAAGTTTTTCTGTATATGCGTTAGAAGCGAATTTTTTCAAAAAATATTGGGAACCATCCTTTTCGTAGATGATTGAACCATAGCTTACAGCTGCTGGCGAAATATTTTCCGGATAGAGATAAGCTGCAAAAGTATCATAAATCCTCGCTGATACAGATTCAGCCGTCATGTAATATTTAGCAAAGGTACCGGTTTCCTCACTTGAATCGTACTCACCAAAGGCGATACCAGGAACAATCATGCCACCACCTAAATTAATACTGCTATTAGGATTTTGCAAAGCATTAAGTGGTTTATTATTGATAATGGAGCTAGAGGCATTAGGATCACGAACAGCTTCGTTTGCATCAGAGGTGATACCTAAAAAATTGCCAATAATGGAAATGCTCGAATTATCACCATTCATCTCAACATCATCTTTGGTTTGCACAATTCCGCCAACTGTTAGATGCGCATTTGTTATGCCATCACCAACTTGCAGGTTGTTACAGTAGACATTTCCCCAGTTCTTATCTTGATAAAAGAAAGGAAGAAGTCCTGTGGTAGCGATTGTACCTTCTGTATAATTCACAAAGCCAGACTCATACAAAGAATTATTAGATGTTTCCATAAATAAATTAGGTGCCAAGGCGTTAGTTTCACTATATATTTTTGTTTTATTACCATAGGCAGAACTAAAATTGCTAGGATAGGCTACTGTACTGTTATATTTATGCACTGTTAAGCTAGAATTTGTCGTTGCTGATAAATCACCACTCGTATAAAGATTGCCATACAAATCTACATTAGCGCTATTAGATGCTTTTACTCCACCATTTGTACCACTATTAGCATAGACATCACCATAGACTGTAGCCCCAGCTGTAAAGTTAATAGAGCCCTCTGCAGCTAGTGCATAACCCCAAAGTGGATTGCTCCTTAATGGTTGGCTAATTACTTGAACTACGGCTTGATTATCTGGAGGCTTCACCTGAAGTTCAACACGAAGTTTTCTTGTTTCGCCTCCTGCAAGAGTAGCTTTTGCAGTTATTAGCACTTGCCAGTCTGTTGGTTCGTATACTAAATCTGACCAAAGAGTACCCACAGGTATCTTGAATACAGGTACTTCAGTAAATTCGATATCGTCTGTGGTTAGAACAAAGGCAGAAGATAATAAATTATTGGCTAGATATAGATAAATTTTTTCATAGAGCTGTGTATTATGAGCTAACATTGCTGTCTGATAATCCGACTCACTTAATGTAGGATAGGCGACAAGGTAAGAAGCCAAGCTCCAGGTCCATCTATTGGCATAAAAAAGAGCTTGAGCATTACTAGTAATATTAACAAATCTAGGATTGCTTAAAATTACTCCATAATCACTTTCATTATAATACTTGCCTGTCATATAAAAATTCGTAGTATCCTCAGCCTGTCTTAAAACTTCATCAACTTGGATGATTTTCTCCTCAGCAACAGTATCTACATTGTAATAACCCGTACTCCAAACCCGATAACGGCTACCCATTTTTACATTTGCTAGTGAAGCAAAAAGTGATACCGTACCAAAAGCTGTGAGGATGAGAATGACACTTAGCACCATAATAGTAGCATTGCCTTTCTCGTTCTTAAAAATCTTCCAAAAACTATTGTTACTAATATTTTGCTCTTTCATCAACTCTCACTCCCTTTCCTTATGGATGTGTGGACCCGTAGGCAGAACCTGTACTGGTTGCTAAAAGCATTCCATCAGACATTCTGTTGATAATTAATTGTATTAATTGATTTTTTATCTCAACCGACCTGGATGGTAGGATAGAATAATTGCAAATTCCTTGTGCTACTATAATTGATACGCTTGTTGTAGTTGCCGCATCTAATACGTAGATGTCTACAGGAATATCCGAGTTATTACTGATAGTTATATCTGTATGATTCACAATTGGAGTCCCATTATTACCTATGATAATTGGTGTTCCTACAGCAATATTTATTTGCTGAGCTGGCAAACCATTGGGTAATTGCACTACAAGTAGTCCACTGTTACTTGTATTTTGCACTATTTGCAAATTATAGACTGTATCTGCAGTTAAATTCCAAATTTCTCCATTAGCTGGGAAATAACCGCTATTTTCTAGGACACTTGTTCCAGTTGTAGCTACCACCAAATCCACTTGATAGAAAGCTGTTGCAGTAGTAGCTGTTGCTTGCCAATTCTTATCTAAATAAGCACTAATAGCTGTAGTTGTAGCATTAGTTGATTTAGTTGCGCCTACTAGTTCTGCAATAACATCTACCTGCCCAGGATTTTCCTTGAAAACTTCCTGAATTTTCACAGCAAGCGCATTAGCTTTATCAATTTCGTAGGCTTGATGATTTACCTTAGCAGAAACAATAAACATCTGCAAAAGAGTACCAGAAACTAAAGCCAAAACCGCAAAAGCAATGGCAACTTCAATTAGGGTAAAGCCCTTTTGCCCGTTTTTCATTTTCATCACAATCCTATCTTTACATCCCCGCTGATGTTGCCTAGCTTAAAGCGAGGAATATTTGCATCATCTTTGGTTACTACCACCCGCATGGGAACATTAGTGTTATTAATAATATCTAAAGTTGCTCCTGCTAAATCTTTGTTACTGCTGCGAGTTTGAGAAATTACCTCTAATACTATTCTACCGTTGCGTACTGTAAGCGGTGCAGCAGAAGAGAGATTCTTCCCGTCTAACGACATCGTATAACTATAGCCGCTACCACTTCTATTTAAGCTCAACCGTGCAGCAAAGCTACGGTTTGCATCTGCCGTAAGTTGAGCAGCAGCACTTTGATAATCACTGAGAATAACCTTAGGTGCATTATCTAAGTAGGTATTGAGGAGCATGGTAAAATCTGGAATTAAAAGTGCTGCAACTGGGGTAGCTGAATCTTTACTTACCCCATATCCTTGATACGGTGTAAAAGGTGAATCTTTACCAGCGATGGCTGCTAAATCCAGTTTATATTGCTCCATTTTTGCTGCATCTACTAGGCTTAACATGGAAATATTCATGTTGCCAGTTAGCATTCCCTTCTCATCAGCAGACAAGGAAAGGCTTTTCACAAAAGCTTTTCTATTGCTGGTTTCTAAAAGATTCAAAAAGCTATAAATCGAACCATAGCTACCGGAAAAACTCAGACTCATTTCTTGGTCTGCTACCAAGTAGCCTGTCCCAGTAGGAGCAACAACAGGAGCTACAGCAGTAGCCGCCTCAGTTGAAGTTGCAGCCTGTTGCTCTGGAGTTGGTGTTAAAAACACCCCTTGTTCCACAGTTGTAAGTGTATCAAAAGATATTACATTAACCATCAACTGAGCATCTGTTAGTAGTTTATCTAA
Source organism: Clostridia bacterium (assembly GCA_037141195.1). Lineage (GTDB taxonomy): Bacteria > Bacillota > TC1 > TC1 > JBAXCZ01 > JBAXCZ01. The sequence continues at coordinate 30,267 of JBAXCZ010000008.1, read as the reverse complement.
AAACAAGATTACTTCTTCATGAGCCGTATATGGAGGTATCATCGACTTCATCACTTGTTCTTCTTCTTGAGCTGTAGCTAATGTAGCCAAATATTGATCCATCTTACCAAACTCCACTTTGAGATCTGCTACTGTTTGGCTAAGAGCTGTATTGATAGTTCTCTGAGCTTGATAATCCTGATATTTAGGCACAAGAATTTGAAAAAACAAGAAGTATAACTCTAAAAATACTAAAAAAGCAGCTAGCAAAATCAATTCACGACCAGAAACTCGGCTGGTTATACTTTTTTCTGAGGTATTAGTTTTCATTCCCCTGTCACCTGCCGATCCATAGTAATATTCATATTAAAACTAAAATCTTTAATTGTACCATCAGCAAACTGGCTTGTATTAATGCTACCTACAGAAATTTCCGTAAATCCTGGAATACTTCTTAAGCGATTGACAAATTCTGCAATATCCTTACGAGTTTGAGCAGAGCCTAAAAGTGCTATGCGATTACCACTATCCACCGAGAAAGTCTGCACGAATATTCCCTCCGGCATCACCTTAGCTAAATTATTAAGAAGTTTAATATTCATTAAAGACTGGGCTTCGGCAGTCTGACTCACCTGCTGGATACTAGCAGTACGATTTTTTGCCGCTGTAGTAGCTAATTTAACCTCATCTAAAGCAGAGTATGTTTTCATCTCAGCTTGCAAATCTGCTTTGCGGTTAGTTTCCGTCATGCTCCCAAACAAGAGCAAGCCATAACACAAGGCAAAGACGAGTAAAAAACCACCTACAGTTGCAAAAGCTATTGCTTGATACTTAGCCTTACTCCTTTGCCCCTCTTTATTGCCTTGTAGAGGTAAAAGATTAATGTCCACAGTAAACTGCTTGCTTTGGAGCAGTGCCCCTGCTGCGCTAAGATATAAATCACCTTGCAAATCATCAAGATTTTTCACCAGACTACCAACATTTTGCACAGGAACGGCTAAAGCATTAGCAAGATAATCTGCAAGACCTGTTTCTCTACTACTTTCGCCTGTTAAAAATATTTTTGCCACATTGTCTGATTGCTTATTATTGAAATGATAAAAATCTAGGGTTTGTCTTATTTGCTCTAACACTGCCATGTGTTTTTGTTTAAGAATTTCAGCAAACTGCTCTTCTGTTGCCTCTGCTTCAGAAATCTGAGGTAAGGTTAACTCAGTATGCCTACTAAAGAGAATCTTTCCACGGGCAATGAGGGTGATTTGCGCACTTTCTACATCAATGTCTGCAAGCATCACAGTTTCTTCATTTTTATCTGGTTGGGTAAATTGATAAAGTGCTCTCGTAGCGGCATTAAAACCTGCATCAATTCTGGCAATTGGCACTCCAATTTGCACTGCTAGCTGTTGGTAGCTTTCCACAATGCGTGATGGACAAAAAACAGCAACACCATTTAAAGGTTGTTTTAATTTGGAATAAAGCAAATAGCTAATAAAATGAGTTTGCAAAATACCTGGGAAAGACTGGGAGATATCAAAATCTACGGCAGCCTCCACCTCTTCAGCCTTCATCGGAGGAAGACTAATATCACGATTAAGCATTTTTGGCGAATTGATAGCAAAATAGAGTTCTTTTGCTCTAATATCATGCTTAGCGATTAAAGCTCTCAGTAAGGCTCCAATTGCCTGCACATCTTTAATTTCTCCACCCTGCACTGCACCTAGTGGTGTGTCTAATAAATAGGCTTTAATAGGTGTGTTTTTTTTGTTTTGTTTTGCCTCTACCACTTTAATATGGTGAATGCCAATGTCAATGCCTAATACGCTCATGGAAAATCCTCCTGACTTTTTTTGCCTTACTCCAATTCAGAGCGCAGGTGAACCTGCTCACTTAAAGTTCTTTCTCCAATATCCGACTGATAGCTAATAGCTACAGAGAGTATTTGACTAGCAAGATCGTAATCTAGTGCTATTCCACTTAAGCCTTCTGAAATTAAACTATCGCTTATTGGAAGTAAATCACCATTATGTGCAAAGAGCTTTTCTCTCAGCTCTCCACTGGTAGAATTATAGTATATTCGCCAATAGCCATCATCAGACACAGGCCGGTAGATTTGGAGTTCAGTCCCAATAATTTGTACTCCTCTAATATCACCTGTTAAGACAACATCATTTTGTCTAATTTTGACCGTAATATAGGATAGCGCAATACGCGCTTCATTTTCTGATTGATAGTTTTTTTGGAGATGTTGAAACTGCTTGCCACCAGAAGCTACTAAGGAAACTAGCACCGTGCCTAAAAGAGCTAGCATCGCCATCACAATAAGTGTTTCTATTAAAGAGAAGCCACCTATGAAGTTCTTTTTAGCTTTTGCTGGACATAACACGAAATTTTCTTTTTTCATGGAGCATCATCCTCGCTCACTTTTTTCACTTTAATGCTACAGTAACTGCAATTTCAGTGGTTGTTTGAATATAATCAATAAGATAATCATTAGTATTAACGATAGTACCTGTTTTTTTAGCCATTTCCTGAGCAAAAGCTACTACATTGAGTGCTCCTCCAGAGAGAAAACTTGTTTTACTCGGATAGTGCCCTTCTAATGCATAATACTGACGTAGTGATTTGTTCAGCACCTGTTCTTGCACTGCTCTATCAGCCTCTATTTGTCTGACTCGATAATCCCTTAAGCTAGGCACTGCTACAGAAACCATAATACCGATGACTGTAATAATAATAATCATTTCAATCAAGGTAAAGCCTTTATTTTTCATAGCACACCTCGCTTAGTAGAGAGTTGAAAATAAAAATAGTAATATCCAAACCGCCCGAAAGGGCGGTTTGGATATAAAAATAAATAATATTTAAGGCTTCTGAATTAGAATTGCGGTTTCAGAAACATTAGTTGGAGAAACAGTTCCTAAGGTTATTAAACCTGTACTCAGAGTATATGTCACAGGATAAGCACTTGTACCATTATTCCTTGTATAAAGAAAACTTGTTATATCTCCACTTGCAACAGTAAATGCTAAACTTCCTGGCAATTGCTTACCAACGTAACCCATAGCTTCTCCAGGTCCACAAATAGTATTATCAGCTGTTGTATCTGTTGCACTAAATGTATAGTTCTGAGCCTTTATTGCCTCTACTGCAGTCGCAAGATTTTTGGCATCGGATTTTGCTGCACTAAATTTAGCATCCTCTGTAAAGCCTAAGAACCTTGGTAATAATACTGCCGCTAGAATTGCGATGACAGCAATTACAATAATCAATTCGATTAGTGTAAAGCCTTGTTGATTTTTGATTTTTTTCATCATTCTCATCCTCTTTTCATTATTTTTTTTATATCAATAGTAGGCAAGAGCATAGCTTCTTGTTTACTTATTGTACCGCATTTAAGACTGAAATCATTGGCAGCATTACTGATAAGATTACTATCCCAACCACTGCTGCCATAATTACTATCATAGCTGGCTCAATGAGGGTAGTCATTCGCACAATTGCTTCCTCTACCTCATCATCGAAGAAACCGGCTGTCCTAAAGAGCATATCATCTAGCTCCCCAGTAGATTCTCCCACTGCCACCATATGGATTAGGAGTGGGGGGAAAATGTTGATGTTTTTCAATGGTTCTGAAATCCCTTTGCCTTCTCTTATTTCCTCTTGACAAGCCACAAATTTTTCTTCAATGGCTTTATTGCCAATCAAGTCACTGATAATGTCCATAGATTCGATAATAGCTATCCCACTCTGCAATAGCACTGCTAAGCTACGGGCAAAGCGAGCTGTAATAACCTTTTTGGTTAAGCCACTAATTACTGGTAGCCGTAAGATTAAGCGGTCCATTTCTAAGGTGCCTGATTCGGTTCTTTTCCAAGCATTAAAACCTACTACAAGTCCTACAATGATTAAAGTCAGTATTAAGAAGTTGCTTGTGAGAAAATTACTTAACCCTACTAAAATTTTTGTTATCAGGGGCAACTGTCCTCCTAGCTCACTGAGAATACCAGAAAACATGGGGATAATCTTCACTAAAAGTAGGATTACTACCCCTACTGTCATGACTGCTAAGATGATAGGATAGGTCATTGCCTCCTTCACCTTGCGGCGAATACGTGCATCATTTTCATAAAAATCTGCTAGCCTATTGAGAATTGTATCTAACGAGCCGCTGGCTTCTCCCACTTTAATCATATTCATCATAAAATCTGGAAAGGCTTCCGGAAAGCCACTCATGGATTCAGAAAGCACGCGGCCTTTTTGTAACTCCTCATGCATTTCCCCTAAAACCTTTTGTAGCTGCTTATTGTCCATCTGTTCACGCAGGATACCTACAGCTTCCACAATGGTTACACCTGCATTAATTAGTACGGAAAATTGCCTACAAAATACTGCTAATTGCTTAACAGTAATTTTACCAAAGAAATTTCCCAAGGATATCTGGGGGCTTTGTTTGCTTGCTTTAACGATAAAATAACCTTTTTCCTTTAGCATCAGCTCTAAAGCTTCCGTTGAGACACCATCGAAGGTGCCAGCCAATTCTTCACCTTTTAAGTTTTTTGCTTTATAGACATATGTCGCCATGCTAACTCCACCTTGTATTACTTAATTGGGAAAATATTTTAGGGTCTTGTGCTCTTGCAACAGCTTCTTCTTGGGCAATAACACCTGAGGTATAAAGCTGGGCAAGACTTGTATCCATGGTCTGCATGCCTACATTGGCACTAGTTTGGATAACGCTATTAATTTGAAAGGATTTTCCTTCCCGAATCAAATTCCGAATAGCTGAATTTACTACCATCACTTCACTAGCTGCAACGATTCCCTTACCGTTCATCTTGGGGATAAGGTGCTGAGATACCACCCCTTCAAGCACTGTTGCTAGTTGGCTTTTTATTTGATTTTGTTGGTTAGGTGGGAAAGAGTCAATTATTCTATCTACTGTTTTGGCTGCTCCAATTGTATGGAGGGTGGAAAACACTAAATGCCCTGTTTCTGCTGCTGTTAGTGCAATAGAAATAGTTTCTGGATCTCTCATTTCCCCTACTAAAATAACATCAGGATCTTCTCTTAATGTTGCCCTAAGCGCTGAGGCGAAGGATTTTGTATCTGAGCCAACTTCTCTTTGGTCAATGAGGCTTTCTTTATGCTGGTGTAGATACTCAATGGGATCTTCGATGGTTATGATATGTGCCTTACGCTCTTTGTTAATCATATCAATCATACTTGCTAGGGTTGTGGATTTTCCACTACCGGTAGGTCCTGTAACTAAAACTAAACCTTTGTTCTTTTTGGCAAAGCTTTTAATCACATCTGGCAAACGCAAATCGCTAAAAGGCGGAATATCAAAGGGCAATCTCCGTACGGCAATAGAATAGGTGCCACGCTGCTTATAGACATTCACACGAAATCTTCCTAAGCCAAAACGCGAGAAGGAAAAGTCCACGTCGCCATTTTCTTCTAAATATTTGCTCTTAGCATCGTCTAAGAGCTGATGCACAATATTCTCGGTATCAATTGCATTTAAGACTTCTGCATTTTCAATTTCGCATAAAACGGAATTAAGACGAATTCTAGGTTTGGTATGCACATTAATATGCAAATCTGTTCCATTTTTATCACAAACATATTGGAGAAAAGGGTCGATTCCAAAATAACTAATCTCGCGCATAAACTGTCTTCACCATTTCGTACATTGAGGTGACTCCTTTTAGTAGGATTGATTTGCAATTTTCATATAAGTTAACCATGCCTTTAGCTAAAGCAAGATTTCTTAGTTGTTCAGCATTGCCACCATTTTCAATTAAGCTTCGCATTTCATTGTCTAACATTAAGATTTCATGAATTGCAGTTCTGCCAGCATAGCCTGTGTTGCCACATAATGGACAGCCAACTGCTCGGTAAAGAGTTACTGAATTTTCCATTTTCAGCATTTTTAAGTCTACTTCTTCCGCCTGATAGGCTTCTTTACAAGCTGTACAAAGCTTTCTGACTAACCTTTGAGCGATAACCGCTACCATGGCATCTGCCGCTAGATAAGGCTGAACTCCCATATCTACTAATCTTGTAACTGCGCCTGGAGCATCATTAGTATGGAGGGTTGATAATACTAGGTGACCTGTGATAGCAGCACGAACAGCTATTTGGGCTGTTTCCTCGTCCCTAATTTCTCCTACCATGATAATATCTGGATCTTGTCTTAAAATACTTCTCAGCCCTACTGCAAAGGTCATACCTGCTTTTTGATTAACTTGCACTTGATTGACACCATGCATCATATATTCCACAGGATCTTCTACGGTAACAATATTTCTATCCGGCTGATTAAGTTCACTTAAAAAGGTATAGAGGGTAGTTGTCTTACCACTACCAGTTGGACCTGTTAAGAGAATAATGCCATGCGGTACTTTTACTAGCTTATCAATTAAGTGATTCTCTTCCTCCGAAAAACCAATAGATGTTCGGTTAAAGAGTGCTTTACTTCTATCTAAAATCCTGATTACAATTTTTTCACCAAACACCGTTGGAAGTGAAGAAACTCGGAAGTCATAAATCTTGCCACTTTGTTCCATTTCTATGCGTCCATCTAAGGGAATACGCTTTTCTGCGATGTTCATCCCTGACATAATCTTAATCCGCGTTGATACTGCTGAATAAAGATTAGGTGGGATTTTTGGTCCTTCTACCAAGACTCCGTCAATTCGGTAACGTACGAGAATTTCCGAATCGAAGGGTTCAATGTGAATATCACTGGCACGAATAGTGATTGCCTGAGTGATAATAGCATTGGTCAGTCGCACTGCTGGAGCATTCTGAATTTCATCAATCACTGATTGATCAATCCTGTCTCCGGTACGCTCGCTATACTCTCTTTTCAAGTCCTCAATTGCTTTATCTGTAGTTTGTTTACTATAATATACTTCAATTGCTTGTTCAATAGAGGTGGAATCTGTAATTACTGGGATTATCTTTTTTTGAGAGATAAAACGCACATCATCTAAAGCATTAATATTCATAGGGTTGCTCATGGCTACCACAAGTTGACCATTTTTTTCGTAAATTGGTATTAAACTATATTTTTTAGCTATCTCCCTGGGGATTGATTGTGCAATGATTGGATCGATGTATATTTTTGTTAAAAAAACTCTTTCCACGCCTAGCTGTTCGGCTAGCACATCAATAATTTCATTTTCGGAAACTGCTCCCATGATTTTTAAGACATCCCCAAGTTGCTGGTGAGTTTCATTTTGAATTTTAACTGCTTGATTCAACTCTAATTCGGTTATTTTTCCTGCAGCAAGCAGAATATTACCAAGTTTCTCACGCGCTTTTGCCATGTCTATTCCGCCTTTATGCTCCAATTTGCTAATGAATTATTAAGATACTTTAAGCATCCGTTGCTTAATGTGGTACTAACTGCTGATTTTAAATGCTAAAAAAGCGCACCTAACCATGGATGGCCGGTTACGCTACTGGCTCCTCCATAGACTAAGCGTCCAAATTGACGTCTAAGGTATCTGCACCTCCAAAATTTTTGTTTAATTTTTTTCCCTTTTTAAATTATAGCACTTGATAACACTACTTTCAATGGATTTAGTGCATGTATCGATTAATATCAAACAACATAGCTTCTTCAGACCACATAAAAAGTGAATATCTGATTTATCCCCATAATTCAACTTAAAACTTAATTGGCTTAAATTTGCAAAATCGCCAATGTTTTTCTATTTAGCAAATTGTGAATCACTACTATTATGATTAATTTTTCTTTATAACAATAGCTTATGATTCGTTATTCTATGCTCTTTTATTTGCAATGTCAACGGATTTCCCAAGATATATATCTGTTTTTCAAGAAATCAGTACCAGTGTACTCATATTTGTTTCCATAAGCACTTAATCCTGATTAAAAACCAAAAAGAAGCACCACTTTGGCTACCAAAGAGAGCTTCTCATTACTTACATAATGAAACAGTTTCGGTAGCCGGCTATCATAGTTTTGCAACCTTAGATCCTTGGCTTTGCGTCCTTGCTTTTCAACAAGTTTGCCTTTGTCTTAATATTTCACATACTTATATTTATTTGTTTAGATTATCTCATATCTATAAAAATTCGTCAATAGTATTTAAAAATATATTTTGGTAATCTTCTTCAAAAACATATTTAGGTAAAAAACAAGTTTTTCTTGCTATAGTTTAGCGTAATCAGCTAAAGATAGTTATTAGTCAAGCATTTTGGTTATCCTTGGCAAAAAGCATGGCAAAGCACTGTCCATCTGCTCTTTTATTCAGAGCTAAGCTAAAGCCTTTAATATCTTTAATACTTGCTGCTACAAGGTTCATCTCTGTATATTCTGTGATTATTTTTCCAAAAAAGTTTAATTTTTGTTGTAAATTTTCTGCTATTAAACCATTCTGGTAAATCTGTGTTAGTTGAGATTGAGATATTTCTTCCTTAAAGAGAGTTTTCTTTATAGCACTGACTGCTCCAGCACAAGGATCACTTGCTTTGCCTCCCGCAAAAGCATAACTGGCAAGCTCAGCTAAAACAGGCAGGTGTAAAAGCTCTGATTTTTTATTATGCATGACAATAATTGTCTGCTCTAATCCAACCAAAAAGAAGAGCTCAGAATCTTTGGCAAAAATAGATTTTTTTACCAGACCTAAAGCATACAGTTCTCCCTCCTGTAAGGAAAAGCTAGGGATAAAGCTCGGCAGACAGATGCTTTCCCGCCATTTTTTTTGCCAGGCTGCGCTTTGACCTGCAAGCCAGAATATTTCATCAAAAAATGCTGAATCTAATCCTAACTCTGCTAATCTACTTGCTAGTTGCTGATGCTGAACAATATCTACGATTACTGTCTTACCATATTCCATCTTATTTCCCTATGCTTTCAAGATCTGATTTGCAATAAATCCAGCCATGTAAAGTCCTACTACTGCTGGCACAAAGGCTATGCTTCCAGGCATATTCCTACCCGGAGCAGAGTCATCGGTGATAGTTGTCACATTATTTCGTTCTTTGCCTGAAAAAACTACCTCAACACCCTTGCTAATTCCTGCTGCTTTTAGCTCCTTGCGAACTACTCTTGCCAACGGGCAGCCAAATGTTTTACTGATATCTGCAATTTGAAAGCTTGTTGGGTCTAACTGATTTCCAGCTCCCATAGCTGAAATAATGGGTATGTTTTTCTGTTTTGCTGTGATTATTAGATGCACTTTACTGCTGATAATATCGATACAATCTGCTATATAGCTATAATCTTCAGCAAAAAATTCAGCGCTGTTTAGTGCTTCATACCTTGCTGAGATAGCTTGTATCTCTACTGCTGGATTAATATCTAACATCCTAGCTCGCATCACATCTACCTTTGCTGCTCCTACTGTAGAATGCAAAGCATGAAGCTGTCTATTGATATTGGTTAGTGAAATAATATCAAAATCAACTAGCACAAATTTTCCAACACCGCTCCGACAAAGGGCTTCTGCTACATAGGAGCCTACGCCGCCAATACCAAAAATTGCCACTGTTGCCTCTTGCAATTTTTCCAACCCACTCTTACCCACTAATAGTTCAGTGCGATCAGTCCACAATGCTTTGTTGTTCATCTTATTTATTGTTCTTTACTGGTAGGTTAGTTTTGATAAATAGTTCATTTAATTGCTTCTCGATTACTGGAGAAGGAGCATCTGTCATTAAGCAGCTGGCACTTTGTGTTTTAGGAAAGGCGATAACATCACGAATACTCTCGGCTCCTGTCATCAACATGATTATACGGTCTAGTCCAAAAGCTAGCCCACCGTGAGGTGGTGCTCCAAACTCAAAGGCTTCTAACATATAACCAAATTTTTCTTTTGCCTCTTCATCAGAAAAACCAATTAAATCAAAGATTTTCTTTTGCATTGGTTGTTGGTGTATACGGATACTTCCTCCACCCAATTCTGTTCCGTTTAAGACTAGGTCATAAGCTTTTGCCCGAACTAAGAGTGGATCCTTTTCTAAAAGCGCTAAATCTTCATCCATTGGTGCTGTAAACATATGGTGAATTGCTACATAGCGTTTTTCCACTGCATCATATTCAAATAATGGAAACTCGGTTATCCAGACAAAATTAAGCTCGTTTGCATCTATTAGACCTTGACGTTTAGCTATTTCTATCCTTAAGCGCCCTAAGGCATCTGCTACAATGCTTGGCTTGTCTGCTACAAAGAAGAGTAAATCTCCAGTTTCTGCTTGAAGACTTGTTGCTATTGCTTGTAGCTCCTCAGGCTTTAGAAACTTGGCGATTGGAGATTTCAAGCCTTCGGCTGTCACTTGGATATATGCTAAGCCTTTGGCGCCAAAATTAGCTACAAAAGCAGTTAGTTCATCTATTTCACGACGAGTAAAGCTCAGACAGCCTTTAGCATTGATAGCCTTAATTTGCCCTCCACTTGCTAAAACATTTGCAAACACCTTAAACTCGCAAGACTTGAGGCATGGCTCAATATTTACCATTTCTAATCCGAAGCGCAAATCAGGATGGTCGTTGCCATATTTTTCCATAGATTCTGCATAGGTTATGCGTTTAAATTTAGCTGGTAATGTTTTCGCTAAAGTTGTTTGAAAAAGATAACGCATCATATCTTCCATTAACAAAATAATTTCTTCTTGTGTAACAAAGGATAATTCCATATCTAGCTGGGTAAATTCTGGTTGGCGATCTGCTCGTAAATCTTCATCACGGAAGCAGCGAGCAATTTGATAATAGCGATCCATTCCAGCAACCATCAATATTTGTTTGAAAATTTGGGGTGATTGTGGAAGTGCATAAAACTCACCAGGATGAACACGACTAGGCACGAGATAATCTCTCGCACCTTCCGGCGAACTCTTGGTAAGTATTGGTGTTTCTATTTCGAGAAAACCATTTTCTGCTAAGAAATCACGCATTGCTTTGGTAACTTGACTACGAAGCATCAACGATCTTTGCATTGCTGGTCTACGCAAATCTAGATAGCGATATTTTAAGCGCACATTTTCATCTACATCACTCTCATCTGAGATGATAAAGGGAGGCGTTTTAGCTCTACTGAGAATTCTAAATTCGCTCGTATTAATTTCAATTTGACCAGTCAAAATATTAGGGTTAACTGCAGCCTCAGCTCTTGCTGCTACTATGCCTGTTATAGCAATTACATATTCACTACGTACTTGCTCTGCTTTATGAAAAAAATCTTTGTTTGCATCAATATCCATAACTACTTGAACTATACCTGTACGATCTCGCAAATCGATAAAAATTAAGCTACCATGGTCCCGCCTTTTATTTACCCAGCCCATGAGGGTAACGGTTTTTCCTGTATCTGCTAATGATAACTCTGCACAACGATTAGTTCGCTGCATTCCTTCCATACTTTCCAAATATTCCATCTGCTTTTATTCTCCTTCTAACCTTGTGAGGTATTCTACCACATCTATTATGGCAACTATAGTTTGTGTACCTGTAATCATATTTTTTATTGGTACGTTACCAGTTTCTATTTCTGTTTCACCGATGATAATAACATAGGTAAATTCGTGCTTATTAGCATACTTCATTTGATTTTTAAAGCTACGTGCAAGAAAATCTTTATCTGCTACAATACCTGCTGCTCGCAACTTAGCAAGTAAGAGAAAAGCTATTTCTGCTTGTTCATCTCCCATATTTATGACAAAGACCTTGCTTGTTTTCTTACTAGGAATACTAATATTTTGCTCTTCTAGCGCTAAGATCACTCGTTCTAAACCTATAGCAAAACCAATACCGGGGGTGTCTGTGCCACCGCATTCTTCTACTAAACGGTCATAACGACCTCCTCCGCCAATTGAGCTGCCAGCTCCGATACCCTCTACTATAATTTCGAAAGCTGTCTTAGTATAATAATCTAAGCCTCTTACTAAGTGTTCATCTAAGATATATTCTAAACCAATGGCGCGTAAATATTTTTCTACCTGCTGGAGATGATTGTCACACTCCTCACAAAGACACTGAGTAATTGTTGGAGCATTTTCAATTAGTTCCTGACAGTGCTCATTTTTACAGTCAAAAATTCGCAGTGGGTTAGTTGCAAATCGCTCTTGGCAGGTTGTGCATAATTCTGCAAAATTTTTCTCAAGGTAGGATATGAGTTTTTCTTTATGTACTGGTCTGCATTTTTCACAACCTACACTATTAATGTGTAATGCCAAGTTCTTCAAGCCTAGTTTTTTGAAAATATTCATACAGAAGGCAATTACATCTGCATCCATTGCTGGCTCCTGTGAGCCAAAAACCTCAACTCCGAACTGATGAAACTGTCGATACCTGCCTGCTGCAGGTCTACTATAGCGAAACATTGGCCCTAGGTAATAAAGCTTCGTCGGTTGTGGATTAGCTTGCATTTTATTTTCAATATATGCTCTAACTACTGCTGCTGTTCCCTCTGGTCTTAGGCTCAGGCTGCGTTCACCCTTATCAAGAAAGGTATACATTTCTTTATCTACTATATCTGTAGTCTTACCTACACCCCGTAAAAAAAGCTCTGTATGTTCGAAAATAGGCGTCCTAATCTCTTGGTAGAGGTATAATGCACATAGTTCTTGGATTGTTTGCTCGATAAAATGCCATTTTTCAATCTTGCTTGGTAAAATATCATTCGTGCCTCGCGGCTTGGTTGTTAACAATTTTTCACACTCCTTTGCTACATTTCTTGTAGCTTACCCCAGCTATTGTACCTAATACCCTCTTTTATGTCAATTTTTTCAAGAAAGGGTTATGAACTCGCTCTCTCCCAATGGTGGTAGCATTACCATGTCCTGGGTAAACAATCAGACTATCCTCTAACTGTAACAGTTTGCGTAAGGAATTTTGCATTGCTTCATTTGAGCTTGCCGGAAAATCTGTGCGACCCACAGAGCCAGGAAACAAGGTATCACCTGTAAGTACAAAGGTATCTCCAACTAAACAAACACAGCCTGGTGTATGCCCAGGAGTATGCAATACTCTGAGCTTGATAGTACCAATTTTCATTTCGTCCCCATCCTGCAAAAAATGGTCTGCTGGTGGACTTACTACCCCTTCACCAAAATGGATAGAAAGATTTTTAGCTGGATCAGTTAAAAAATCTTCATCACCTTGATGAATTGTTAAAGGAATTTTATATTTATCCTTGTAATACTCATTAGCTACCATGTGATCTACATGTCCATGGGTGTTTAACAGGCAAATTGGCTTTAGCTCTTCTTCTGCGATAAAACGCTCAATTTCCTCTGAACCAAAACCAGGATCTATAATAATTGCTTCTCCAGTTGTTTCGCAGCCCAAAATATAACAATTCGCCATGATTTCCCCTGTTTTTATACACTTGAATTTCATCTATTTTCCCATCCTTTATCAAAAACTTTTCTTACTATCTATTAAAATTGTTACTGGTCCATCATTGATTAAACTCACTTGCATATTTGCTTGGAATTTACCTTTGGCAACTGATATTCCAAGTTGGGATGCTTGCTCTAGCAGGTATTCATAGAGCTCTTCTGCTACTTCTGGCCTAGCTGCACTGATAAAACTTGGTCTTCTGCCATTACGACAATCTCCATAAAGTGTAAACTGAGAAATGAGCATTAGCTCTCCCTTTATATCTTGCAAAGAGAGATTCAACTTAGCCGCTTCATCTTCAAATATCCGCAAGTTAAGAATTTTTTGCAAGATATAGTCTGCATCTTGTTTGGTATCCTCTATTCCGATACCAACTAGTACTAATAGGCCCTGTTGTATTCTGCTTAGCTGTTCATCTGCTACTGCTACGCTAGCACTTTTAACTCTTTGTACTACTGCTCTCATCCTGTTCTCCCTTAACCTTCGGTGTACCACGATACACTTCTAAGACATCTCGTACTTTCAGCACGCGATTAATGATTTGATTGTAATGAATTTCATCGGAAATTTCTACTTTCATGGTAAAAATCACTTTCCCGCTTTTGGGTTGTCCCAGATTTAAGGAATAGATATTGGCGTGAGTTTCGGATATAGCCGTGAAGATTTCTGCTGCTAATCCTTGACGATCTATTGCTTCTACTACCAGCTCAATGAAATATTTTGCTTTTGTATTCATATCCCATGCTACTTCTATTAGCCGCATTTTTTCTTCGGAGCTTAAGCTAACTATATTGCTACAATCCTTACGGTGAACTGAAACTCCTCTATTTCTAGTAATATACCCCACAATCTCATCGCCTGGGATAGGTGTACAGCATTGGGATAGTCTGATTAGAATATTATCAATTCCCTTCACTCTGACTCCTTGACAAGGCTTGCCGAATTCTTCCCATTTATTTTCAAATGCCTGCTCTAGTTTAACTTCTTTTTTTGGTTCTAGTAGCTCATTCAGCTTAGAAATTACCTGCAGGCTAGAAACACGGCTATCACCAATAGCTACATACAGTTCATCTAATTGTTGGAATTTGAGTAAAGGCAGGCATTTTTCTAAAAGCTCTTTTTCACTACCTGCAAGTTGCATATGCTGTTTCTTAATTTCTTTCTCTAGCATCTCTTTGCCATTTTTAAGATTGTCTGCTCTAGCTTCTTTTTTATACCAGGCTTTAATACAGCTTTTAGCATGAGATGTTTTAACAATATTTAGCCAATCCTGTTTGGGATGAGCGATTTTTGAAGTGACAATTTCTACTATATCTCCGTTTTTCAATTCGTAATCTAGTGGTTCAATCTTCCCATTCACTTTGCCACCAATGCAGCGGTGCCCAATGTCTGTATGAATTCGGTAGGCAAAATCAATAGTTGTTGCTCCGACGCCTAATTCTAAAACTTCTCCCTTAGGTGTAAAGATATATACTCTATCGGAGAATAAATCAGTTTTAATTGTATCTACATATTCCTTAGCATCTCTTGTTTCTCTTTGCAAATCAAGAATTTGACGCATCCAGGTAAATTTTTCATCGATATTGTCATCTTTACTAATACTACCCTCTTTATAACGCCAGTGAGCTGCAATTCCATACTCAGAAATCCTATGCATTTCCCAAGTTCTTATTTGAATCTCAAAAGGCTCTCCATCTGGCCCCATGACACTTGTGTGCAGTGACTGATAAAGATTTGTTTTTGGCATAGCAATATAATCTTTGAAGCGACCAGGAATAGGTTTCCAAAGTGTATGCACTATCCCTAAAGCAGCATAGCAATCTTTGACTGAATCCACAATAATACGCACTGCCATCAAATCAAAAATCTCACTAATTTCTTTGCCCTGTTTAATCATTTTGTTATATATACTATAAAAATGTTTGGGCCGACCTTGAATATCTGCATATATCTCAAAAGCCCTTAATTCAGGCTCTAACACACCTATTACATCTTCAATATATGCTTCACGCTCTTGAAGTTTTTTATCTATTTTAGCAACTAACTCATAGTATTTTTCTGGATCAATATAGCGTAAGGATAAATCCTCTAACTCCCATTTAATCTTAAATATGCCTAAACGATGGGCCAGTGGAGCATAGATTTCTAAGGTTTCTTTAGCAATTTGATATTGTTTTTCTGGCCGCATATGTTTTAATGTCCGCATATTATGCAAGCGGTCGGCTAATTTAATAAGAATTACCCGTACATCCTTTGCCATTGCTAAAAGCATTTTTCGGATAGTTTCAACTTGTTGGTCTTCACGATTAATGAAATCAATTTTTTCGAGCTTTGTCACACCATCTACAAGCTTCGCAACATCTTCACCAAAAAGTTTGGACACTTCTGCTAAGGTAACTTCAGTATCCTCCACCACATCATGCAAAAGCGCACTAGCAACGGTGGTAGCATCCAGCTCAATTTCTGCTAGTATTTCTGCTACAGCCAAAGGGTGCGTAATATATTTTTCTCCAGACTTGCGCAATTGTCCTTTATGAGATTTTTCTGCTAAGGCAAATGCTCTTTCTATCAACCCTAAATCTGCATCTGGGTTATAGCGCTTTACCGTTGCTAATAAGTTTTCTAACATCTGCTCTCATCCTCTTTTTTGCTCAGTCATAGTGACATTAAGAATAAATAACATTTAACTTTTTAATTATATAAAAAAAACAGCTAAGTGTTAAGTACTTAGCTGCTATTTTACCATATTTATTTTTATTTATTTTCTTTTTCTGCTTTTATGCAGCTTATTTCCCCAAAGCTGTTCAAAATCTAACCATAAAGGAGCCGCTACGAAGATTGATGAATATGCTCCTGCCACTGTTCCAATCAGCATAGCCAAGGTAAACATTTTAATGGATTCTCCACCAAAGGCTAGTAAACAAACTAAAGCTATCCATACTGTTGCTGCAGTAGTTATGGACCGCACCAAACATTGATTGATACTTTTATCCACAACTTCGGCATCACTTTCTTTTTTCTGATAGCCCCTATTTTCACGAATACGATCAAAGTTTACAATTGTATCATTGATGGAATAACCAATAATAGTGAGCATTGCCGCAATAAAAGTGCTGTTAACTTCCCACTGGAAGATAGAAAAAAGACCTATCATTATCAGTACATCA
Organism: Clostridia bacterium; assembly: GCA_037141195.1. Classification (GTDB taxonomy): domain Bacteria; phylum Bacillota; class TC1; order TC1; family JBAXCZ01; genus JBAXCZ01. The sequence goes on along the minus strand of JBAXCZ010000008.1, from coordinate 13,746 downwards.
TGCAAAAGTGAAAGTACTGCCGAGATACCAAAAAGAAATTCAAAACGGAAGGTAATATAAATCGCCATTAAAAGTGAAGCGATGATAACTGCTAAAATCGCCTTATTTGTCAATTCTTTACCAACTATGGCACTAACATTTTCATTGCTCTTGACTGTAAAGTCACCTAATTCAGTTCCAAGCTTACTTATTAGTGCAGTATTTTCAGCTTCTGTCATCACCGGAACACGAATCAACATGCCCTTGGCACCGGCTTCGTTGAGTTGTGCGGAGATTTTAGCTGAATCTAAAACAGTTCGCACATCTGCTATCTTTACTGTTTGTGCGAATTCTAAATTAATTAATGTACCACCCTTAAAATCAATTCCTAGGTTCAAACCTCTACCTGGAATCAGCATGGAAATAATTCCTGCAATAATCACAATAGAAGATATGACATACCAAAGCTTGCGGTGTTTTGTAAATTGAATGAACATTATGCTTTACCTCCTTTTACGCCAAAGAAGGATGCTTTTCTTAGTGCCGGTATCTGTACTGATAAATACAAAAGATAGCGCGTTATTAGAAGAGCTGTAATCATATTGATAGCAATACCAATCATTAAGGTTAAGGCAAAACCTTTAATACTACCTGACCCTAAATAGAAAAGTACTACTCCTGCAATAACTGTTGTTAAGTTTGAATCGAAAACCGTGGTAAATGCTCTTTTGAAACCACTTTTTACGGAAGCCTGAACTGATTTTCCTGCTTTTAGCTCATCTTTAATCCGCTCATAAATAATAATATTGGCATCTGCTGCCATCCCTACGGTAAGCAGCATCCCAGCTATACTTGGTAAAGTTAGTACTGCTCCAATGCCTACTAAAATACCTAGGACAATTACACCAAATACTACTAGGGAGAAGACAGCTATAATACCCGGTAAGCGATACATGATTATCATGAAAATTGCAATTAAAAGCAGTGCAAGTTCTGTTGCAAATAAGCTCTTAGTCAATGAATCTGACCCTAAGGTAGGTCCTACTGTTCTTTTTTCAATAATTTCTGTATTTAATGGCAATGCTCCTGCACGAAGTAAAGCTGCTAAACTAGCTGCTTCATCAAAGGTTGCAAAGCCACCAGAAATTACTGCTTCACCATTTGGAATCGATGTATTTACTTGAGGATTAGTGATAACCTTATCATCCAACATAATAGCAATTTTATTTTCAGGACTGCCTTTTGTTGCTGCTGCTGCGGTGGCAGTTGCTGCTGCGAAGGCGGCCGTTCCCACTTTGTCAAATTTTAAGGTTACAACATTAGTGCCATTGGACTCAATACGGGCGGCAGCATCTGCCAGATTTGTGCCTGACAAGATTACCTTACCAGTACTATCCACGAAAGTGAGCTTGGCTGTTTTACCGATAACTTCCACAGCCTTTTCTGGATCCTGAACTCCTGCTAATTCTACAATTAAACGATCTGTACCTTCAATCTGAATTAGTGGTTCACTTACACCTAACTGATCCACGCGAGTTCGCATAACCTCTTGTAATTGTTTCATAGTTTCAGTGTTTACTTTGGCAGTCTCTGTGGCTGAAGCTTTTAACACTACATGTACTCCGCCTTGTAAGTCTAATCCGAGGCTAATCCTTTGGATTAAAGGCTGAAATGCCACAAAACCAAGTGCTACAATTAAAATTAAAGCTATGGCAAGCTTGATGCCATCTAACTTTTTCATTTGTCTCCTCCTCGTATAATAGTTTTTAGCAAGGAAATTATATAGCTAAAAAAAGGATAATATCCTTGCAATCTGTTATCCTTTTTTATTGTTTCTTTGCTATACCAATAACAATGTCTATGGTTTAATTATGGTAGAAACCATTAAGGAATGTTCTGCTCCTCCTTGTTTTACCCTAGGGTATATTCTACTAAAGTCAGTTCCCCATACCTGATTGTTTGCTTCTAACCGCTAGCTGTTTTCTCTTGAAAATGGAATCCCTTTTTTGCAGGGAGGGTTCGTGCATGTTCCACAGGAGCTTATTCATATATGCGAGGGTGTCGTTGCGTCAGGTCCATGGGCATTGTATTATTGGTTTCTTAAATCATTCGGAAAGTGAGGTGATATTATGACGAACACTCTCTTTGTCGGTATTGACGTTAGCAAAAAATCAAACGTCATCCGATTTACTGATTCAACCGGTGACACTTTATCTCTTTTCAATGCTCCTAACAATCATGATGGAGCGGTTAAAATTCTTGAAAAGCTAAAAGATACTATTATACATACAGACTTCAGCTCTGTTACCATCGGTATGGAATCCACTTCCATTTATGCTGATCATCTGGCTGTTTTTCTTCGTAATGATGATTTCTTGAAAAAGTGGAATGCTAATGTTCATATCCTGAATGCAAAACAGGTTAGTAAATTTAAGGACTCCTATCCTGAATTGCCCAAGAACGATAACATCGACACCCTCATCATTGCTGATTATCTTCGCTTTGGTCGCATTGCTAAAGAAGTAAATCTGGATGAAAAGTACATTGCTCTTCGCAATCTTACAAGAGCAAGATTTCAAGTAGCTCAAAATCTTAGTAGAGAAAAAACAAGGTTCTTAGAGACATTATTCTATAAGTTTTCTGCCTTGGATTCCTCCAAAATTTTTTCAGATACCTTTGGAGCTACTTCTATTGCTGTCATTTCAGAATTCTTTTCTGTTGATGATATAAATGACATGCCTTTAGAAAATCTTGCTGACTTTGTTGCTCAAAAGAGCAAAAACAGTTTTACTGATCCACAGAAGATTGCCACAGAACTCAAAGCTGCTGCTAGAAGCTCTTATCGTCTTTCTCAAACTGTCAACGACTCCCTTAATCAACTACTTGCCGTTAGGCTAGTTGGTATAAAATCGTTGCAAAAACAGATTAAAGACTTAGACAAAGCCATCAGTTCTTACATGCAATTATTTCCTGATATTCTATCGAGTATCCCTGGATTCGGTCCTGTATACAGTGCCGGTATCCTTGCTGAAATTGCTGATATCCATCGCTTTAACAACCATGCTGCCCTTGCTAAATATGCAGGCATCACTTGGTCTAGATACCAGTCTGGTAGCTTTGAAGCCTCCAATACAAAGTTGATTCTTTCGGGCAACAAGTACTTAAAGTACTATTTCTTGGAAGCTGCGAATAAGGTACGCATGCACGATACCGAATTCAGACGCTTTTATCAATCCAAGTTTAAGGAAGTACCGAAGCATCAACATAAACGTGCTCTCGCATTGACTGCAAGAAAGCTAGTTCGATTGGTGTATGCCATGCTCGACACCAATCGCTTATATATTCCACCTACGAGGTAGGTGCCATAAACGCCTGTGAAAATTTGCAGTTTTTCAAAGGCTTATTTAGGTGTAAGATTTTTTTTGCTTTTTTAAGCTTTTCTGATCAATTTATTCGAAATCGGTACTTGACATATTACCGCTAGACTCTTACTCATAAAAAAGGCTATCTCAAACAATGCGCTGAGACAGCCTCTCTGTTTAATCACGCTGACTATTCTGCTTCTTTTTCAACAGTCTTTGCTTCTTCAATCGCTGTAGTTGCTTTAATGATACGGGCAACTGCAGTTAATTCCAACTCTAAGTTTACATCTCTGTCTACAGAAATAACAACTGTTTTTTCTTTCTTTTTCACAACCAAGCCGTGAATACCACCGGCAGTTACAACTTCATCCCCTGTTTGTAAAGACTCTACTAAGGATTTATGCTGTTGCTGTTGTTTTTTTTGTGGACGAATCATTAAGAAATAGATGAGTACAAAGAAAAAAGCAAGGTACAATACTGTACCGCCCCAACCTGATAATAATTCCATATTTTCACCACCTTTCGAAATTTCTCACTCTCGTATTATACACTAATTTCTAGTATTTGAATAATATTTTTCCAAGAAATTTTTTGCGAATATTTCAAAGGTATCTTGTTCTATTTCTGCTCTCACTTTTGTCATTAAATTTACTAAATAATGCAAATTATGGAGTGTTAGAAGCCTTGCTCCCAAAATTTCATTGGTCTTTACTAAGTGGCGAATATATGCCCTAGAAAAGTTGCGACAAGCATAACATGAGCAATTTTCATCTATTGGCTTAAAATCCTCAGCAAAGGTAGCGTTACGAATAGTCAAATTACCCAAATCCGTCATGGCTGTCCCATTTCTTGCAATCCTGGTTGGTAAAACACAGTCAAACATATCTACTCCTCTTAATACTCCTTCAATTAAATAATCAGGTGAACCAACTCCCATTAAGTAACGTGGTTTGTGAGCTGGCATCTCGTCCATAAAACCTTCCATCACTTCGTACATTATTTCTTTGGGTTCGCCTACGCTTAAACCACCAATTCCATAGCCTGGAAAGTCCATTTCAGCAAGCTGCTTGGTACTTTCTCTGCGCAAGTCTGCATACATCCCACCCTGCACTATACCAAAAACGCTTTGATATGGATGCTCGTGAAAATCTTTGCAGCGCTTTGCCCATGCGGAGGTTAGACTAAGTGATTTTTTAGTGTAGGCATAGTCTGAGGGATAGGGTACACATTCATCAAATGCCATGGCAATATCTGAGCCTAGATTCATTTGAATCTGGATGGATTTTTCTGGAGTGAAGAAATGTTTAGAACCATCAATATGGGAGCGGAATTCCACTCCATCTTGGGTAATTTTATTGAGTTTTGAAAGGCTAAAAACCTGAAAGCCACCACTGTCTGTAAGAATTGGATGTTGCCAATTCATAAATTTGTGTAAGCCTCCTGCACGCTTAATTAACTCATCTCCTGGTCGCAAATAAAGATGATAGGTATTGCTCAGTATTATCTGGGCGCCTAGCTCTTCTAGTTCTAGTGGTGACATGGCTTTAACTGTGGCTTGTGTGCCTACTGGCATAAAAATAGGTGTAGCTATATCTCCATGAGCTGTATGTACCACGCCTCTACGAGCCCAAGATTTTTCACTTTTTTTCAGTAAATCAAAAGAAATTCCCAAAGCACTGCTCCCTTCTAATAGATAAACATCGAATCTCCAAAACTAAAAAATCTATACTTTTCCGCTACTGCTGTTTCGTATGCTTTAAGCATTTTTTCTCTACTGGTAAATGCACTAATCAGCATCAGCAAGGTGGACTTTGGTAAATGAAAATTGGTTATTAAGCCGTCAATCACCTTAAACTTGTATCCTGGATAGATAAATATTTCTGTCCACCCTTTACTAGCTTGCACTTTACCCTCGATGCTGGCAACTGTTTCTAAGGTGCGTACGCTAGTAGTACCAACAGCTATTATTCTGCGATTTTCAGACTTGGCCTGATTAATTATTTCGGCTGTTTCTTCGCTAATTTCATAGTATTCACTATGCATTTTATGTTTTTCCACATTATCAACTTGAACAGGTCTAAAGGTTCCTAAGCCTACATGGAGTAATACCTCACAGACGATCACACCTTCTGCTTTAAGCTTAGTTAAAAGTTCCGGTGTAAAGTGTAGCCCAGCTGTGGGTGCCGCTGCTGATCCATTTTCTTTTGAGTATACTGTCTGATAGCGCTCTTTGTCCTCTAGCGCTTCTTTAATATAGGGTGGCAGTGGCATCTGTCCTATCTGCTCTAGAATATGTTCAAATACACCATCATAGCTAAATTCTACTATCTTACCACCATCCTCAAGACTGGCGACTATCTCAGCTTGTAAGATTCCATCTCCAAAACTTACTTTTGTACCAACTGGCAGCTTTTTTGCGTGCTTTGCGATTACTTCCCAGCGGTTAAGTTGTTCACGCTTGAGGAGGAGGAACTCAATTTTCGCTCCCGTTTCTGCTTTTATACCAAAGATGCGTGCTGGCATAACTCTCGTTCTATTGAGCACTAGCACATCACCGGCTTGTAAGTATTTACCAATATTTGAGAAGGTTTCGTGCTGAAATTCGCCAACTTTGGGAACTATTAAGAGTTTTGAGCTATCCCTCTTTGCTAGGGGATGCTGGGCAATCAGCTCTTCTGGTAAAAAATAGTCGAAATCCTTAGTGTTCATGCTTGTGCTCCTTAACAATAGCTTGTAGCTGTAGATAATCTGCTTGTGTATTAACATTAAAAAAAATCTTGTCGTTGTGCCTAAAATGCACATCCTGCAAAAAGCAAATTTTCACTTGCGGATAAAAGCGAGAAATTTTATAATCTCCTGTGTCTAACTGGGATTTGATAGCCGTTAAACAGCTTTTTTGATAGATGGCAAAAAGTGGCTCGTAAAATCCCAACTCGTCTAAGGGAACTACGCCATCACAATCTGAAACATGCTGCAAGAGTAACTCTACAGGTTGCCAATCCATAAATGGCATATCTGCTGCAGCTACAAAATTACAAAGCAAATCAGAATAATCAAGACCTGTATAGATACCGCCTAAGGGTCCACTACCTGGGAAAATATCCTTAATAAGTTCTACTTGATAGGTGCTTGCTAAATATTTATATTTCGGTACATCATTACAAATAACATAGAGCTTAGCTACATGAGGACGAATACGCTCTATTGCATGCTCTATCAAAGGTTTATTTGCTAACGGCATGGATAATTTATCCTGTCCCATCCGCTTGCTTTTTCCACCTGCTAGAAGAATGCCATTGACTGCTACCATAGGCTATCTGTAAAAGGCCTATTTAGGTGCTCATAGGCTGCCTTAGTAACTATTCTTCCGCGAGGTGTGCGAGCTAGAAAACCAATCTGCATTAGATATGGCTCGTATACATCCTCTACTGTTAGTGAATCCTCGCTAATCATTGCTGCTATGGTATCTAATCCTACCGGTCCACCAGCAAATTTATCAATCATCGCTTCTAATAAACGCCTGTCCGTAATATCTAAGCCTAAATGATCAATTTCTAGCATATTCAGCGCTAAATCTGCCAGCTCAGCTGTAATACAACCATCTCCCTTAATTTGGGCGATATCTCGTACTCTTTTTAGCAAGCGATTAACTATTCTGGGGGTTCCACGAGAACGCTTGGCCATTTCTGCAGCACCATCCTTGGCTATTGGCACTGCTAATAAGCCAGCATTTCTGGTAACTATATATTCTAGCTCTTCTTGAGTGTAATAATCCAAACGGCAAACTACGCCAAAGCGATCTCTCAGGGGTGCTGTTAGCATACCTATTCTGGTAGTTGCACCCACAAGGGTGAATTTGGGGATATCAATACGAATGGAACGGGCACTAGGCCCCTTACCTATCATAATATCTAGAGCAAAATCTTCCATTGCTGGGTATAAGACTTCTTCTACACTACGATTCAGACGATGAATTTCATCAATAAAAAGTACATCTCCGGGACTAAGATTAGTGAGAATTGCTGCAAGATCACCTGCCCGTTCAATTGCTGGACCTGAGGTGATTTTTAACTGTACTGACATTTCATTTGCTACTATGCCCGCAAGTGTTGTCTTACCTAAGCCGGGAGGCCCATATAAAAGTAAATGGTCCAATGATTCATTGCGCAGTTTAGCGGCTTCCATAAAGACGCTTAAATTTTCTTTTGTTTTATTCTGTCCAATGTATTCTCGCAAAGTTTTTGGTCGTAAGCTAAGTTCAATTTCGCTCTCGTCCCAGTTGGCTTCTAAATCCATTAATCGTTCTTCCATTTTTCCACCACCTGTTTAGCGATTTTTTCCTGCGTTTTGTAAAAATCCTCGAATTAGGCTTTCTGTTGTTTGTTCCGTTTTACTATTTACAACGATTGCTTTTAAGGCTTTTTCTATTTCTTGGGTTTGATAGCCAAGTCCAATTAATGCCGCTTTGGCATCTTGGAAATAATCGTAATAGCTAATTAACTCATCTTCTCTTATCTTTGGTGATGCATCTACTAAGCCGAATTCTATCAGCTTATCCTTCAGTTCTAAGACTAAACGCTGAGCTGTTTTTTTACCTATGCCTGGAAGCTTCATTAAACTTACGACATCTTCTCTTTGGATTGCGCTAGTCAACTCTTGACTGCTTGTTCTGGCGAAAATTCCTTGTGCCATCTTCGGTCCTATACCATTAACGCCAATAAGAATTTGAAATAAATTTAGTGTCTCACGACTTAAAAAGCCAAAAAGTGCCACTATATCTTCTCGTTGATGATGATGAGTGTAGACCTTTATTTTATCACCAAAGGTTAGGCTAAGGAGCTCCTGTTCGGTCATAAATACTTGATAACCTACTCCCTGTACATCGAGTATTGCACTGTCCTCTAAAATTAGATCAACTGTTCCAGCTAGAAACGCTATCATGCTTCACCTACAATCTACCCAATTTGTATGAATGTGCATGGCAGATAGCTATTGCTAAGGCATCTGCTACATCATCTGGTTTGGGTACCTTTTCTAATTTTAATAAAATCTTTATCATCTCTTGCACTTGCTTCTTTTCTGCTCTTCCATAACCCACTACAGCTTGCTTAACCTGTAGTGGTGTATATTCGGCAACCTCTAAATTTGCCTCTGCTCCTGCTAAGAGAATAACACCTCTCGCCTGTCCAACGGAAATAACTGTTTTAGCATTTGTGTTGTAGAAAAGTTCTTCTACTGCAATATGTGCTGGTTGATAAAGCTCAATCACCGCTTGTAACTCTTGGTAGATTGTTTTCAGCCTAGCTGACATGGGACTCGTAGCAGGTGTTGTAATAGCACCATATGCAACTACCTTAAATTGATTACCAATGTAATCTAAAACCCCATAACCAACGATAGCAGTACCTGGATCTATCCCGATAATTCTCATAATAAGAAAACTCCTTCCCATGCGTTTTTACACATAAGAAAGAGTTTTTATGGCAAAAACGTCAACACTTTATAACTGTTCTGCAAGCTCAGAAGGTATATCAAAGTTTGCATAGACATTTTGCACGTCATCATGATCCTCTAAGAGATCCATCATTCTCATTACTTGTTTAGCTACATCCAGGTCAGTAATTTCCACATTGGTTTGTGGTACTTTATCAATTTCTGCATGCTGATAATTAATCCCATTTTCCTTGAAATATTTTTTTACTTCTTCAAATATTTCTAAAGGACAGGCAACTTCAATAATATCATCCTCCGCTTGCACGTCATCTGCTCCTGCTTCAATCGCAGCTAATTCTATCTCTTCCAAATTTGTGTTTTTTCCTACTTCGATGGTCAGTACGCCTTTTGTATCAAACATCCAACCAACACAACCTGTTTCTCCCAGATTCCCACCTGTTTTAGCGAAAATATGTCTAATCTCTCCAGCTGTTCGGTTTTTATTATCAGTCATGATATCTAAAATCACAGCAACACCCGCTGGACCGTAGCCTTCATAGACGAATTCTTCATAATTAACATTATCTCCTGTACCACTTGCTTTATCAATTACCCGCTTAATGTTCTCATTGGGCATATTGTTTTCGCGAGCTTTCACAATAAGATTTTTCAGGTTGGCATTTGCCTCTGGATCTGCACCTCCTGATTTTACTGCAACGGTTAGTTCTCGCCCTATTTTTGTAAATATTTTACCCTTTTGGGCATCTGTCTTGGCTTTTTTATTTTTAATTGTTGACCACTTATTATGTCCAGACACAATTTAACAACTCCCTTTAATCAATAATCCTCTAATATTTTATCATAGGGTTACTTTTACTTCAAGAAATACCTTTTTACGCTCTAAATTTTGCTAAAATCGGTACTTCTGGCAGATTACGCTTATGCTCACTATACTGATGTAGCAACTCTATTTTTGCTTTACTCACCTGATCAATTTCTGCTCCTGTTAAATAAGCATCTAAGGTGCGATAGCTAAAACCCATTTCCTGCTCATCTGTCTGTGCTTCCCAAAGTCCAGCTGTAGGTACTTTAGAAATTAGCTTATTTGGGATACCTAAAAAGCTTGCAAGCTCCCAAACTTCGGTCTTAGTCAAATCTCCAATTGGTTCTAAGTCTACTCCGCCATCACCGAACTTTGTGTAATAACCAATTTCTATTTCTGCCTTATTACCAGTTCCTACTACTAAATAATTACGCTGACCAGCAGCAAAATAGAGGGCCGCCATTCTTAACCTTGGTTTGACATTTGCATATGCCATACGACATTCTTCACTTTTATCACAACTTGTCTGAAAGGCTTGTAAGAAACTTTCATAGGTAATATTTAGGTCAATAATTTTATATTTAAGTTCTAAGCTGTTTGCTAGCAGTAGTCCGTCCTCTAAATCTTCTTGGCTTCCGTTGCAGGGAAGTAATAAACCCAGCGTAGCGTGGGGAAATGCTCTTTTGCAAAGTGCTGCACTTACGGCTGAATCTATCCCCCCTGAAATACCAACACAATAACCTTTAGCTCCAGCTGAAATAGCCTTATCCTGCAACCATTTTACTAAATATTCAGTGACTCCTGGATAATCCATGTCTTTCACTCCTTAAATTCTTGCTACTCCACTTTTTCTAGCTGCTGCCGCTACTGCGCTTGCTACTGCCGTACATACTCTTGGATCAAAAGGGCTCGGAATTACATAATCCTCGGATAGCTCATTTTCAGCAATTAGTCCTGCTAAAGCATATGCTGCTGCCTTTTTCATTTCTTCGTTAATATCCTTTGCTCGCACATCTAGTGCGCCCCTAAAAACCCCTGGAAATGCCAAAACATTATTGACTTGATTTGGAAAATCTGAACGACCAGTACAAACTACTCGTGCCCCGGCGCTTTTTGCCAAATCTGGCATAATTTCTGGATCAGGATTAGCCATAGCAAGAATAATAGGATGCTCATTCATACTTGCGACCATTGCTGGAGTTACACAATTAGCTGCTGAAACTCCCACAAAAACATCAGCACCTATCATTACAGTTGCTAGACTACCACTAAGCTTACTATCGTTGGTTATTGCCGCTAGCATATTTTTCTCTGCATTCATATTTTCTGCTCTTCCTGCGTAGAGTGCTCCACTGCGATCACAGGCAATAATATGCTTTACACCTAAATCACTTAAAAGTTTGGTAATTGCAATACCTGCTGCACCTGCACCATTTAAGACAAGTTTAATTTCGCTTAAAGATTTTTTCACCAACTTTAAAGCATTAATTAAGGCTGCTGCTGTAACTATTGCTGTACCATGTTGATCATCATGAAAAATCGGAATATTACAGAGTTCCTTTAGTTTTCTTTCAATTATAAAACAGTTTGGTGAAGCTATATCTTCCAAATTGACCCCGCCTATACTTGGCTCCATTGCATGGACAATCCGAATTATCTCTGCTGGATCTTTGGTGTTTAAGCAAATTGGAAAAGCATCAACACCACCAAAGCCCTTAAATAAAATTGCTTTGCCCTCCATGACAGGAAGTGCCGCTTCTGGTCCAATATCCCCTAATCCTAAAACAGCTGTTCCATCACTAATTATAGCTACGGTATTCCATTTTCTAGTTAAATCGTAGGCTAGATTTACATCCTGCTGGATTAAACGGCAAGGTTCAGCCACACCTGGTGTATAAGCTAAGCTTAGATCCTCTTGGGTTGCTAAGGGAACTCGACTAACCATTTCCAGCTTACCCCGTGCTGCAAGATGCAGTGCAACTGATGCTTCTTCGTATCCCATCTTACACAATCACCCCTTGTTCAAATAATGCCTTGTAGCAATAATTAATTACTTCTTGTCGTTTAACAATTCCAATAAATACTCCTGTATCATCAACTACTGGAACAAAGTTTTGTCTAACTGAAAGTGTTAAGAGTTCTTTGGTATCTGCATTTACACTAACTGGCTCATAGGAAAAACGCTTTTCAATCATCTGAATCAAGAACTTATTTGAATTTTGGAAATCAAGCTCTGGTGTGTTTTTGATGGTCCACAACAAATCACCTTCCGTTAGTATTCCAACATATTTGCCTTCATCATCAATTAAAGGAATTGCAGAATAACGATGATGTTCCATTTTCTCTAAAGCCTGTCTGATTGTAGCGTTAGGTTTAAGATATACTACTTCACTTTTAGGTAATAAAAAAAAGAAAATATTTTTCATTGCTTACCTCCATCAATTAAGATATTTTCTATAGATGTTGCCACAGTGCTTTCTGTTCGCTTATAAATAGTTTAACATTAGATGTTCCCACTTGCTGTTTGACAATTTTTGCTAGCCCTGTTAAAGCAAAATGTTCAGTTGCAAAATGATCCGCTTCTAACAAAATAAGTCCATTATGCTTAGCCTCTAAAGCTGCATGATGCCCTAACTCAGAAGAGATATACAACTCTGCTCCTAGTTTAATTGCTTGAGCTACAAGACTCTTGCCAGCTCCGCCACAAAAAGCGATGCGCTTAACTTTTTTTTGTAAATCATTTGTTGTCATGCGCAACTCATTGGTATTAAATATTTGTCTCAACCTTTGGGTAATGCTTTCTAAACTCATAGAGCTTTCTAACTCCATAAAGACACCTAAACCCACTAACTTGCCATCTAAACAGCTAATTGTTCTGCAATTAAATCTACTGGCAAACTGGCTATTAACGCCGCCTTTAATAATATCATAATTTGTATGACAAGAGTATACTGCTAGATTATTTTTTATCAATTCTGCTAGAATTTGCTTGGTACCATTTGTAAAATCTAAATTATCATAGGGCTGAAAAATCAGTGGATGATGACTAATTATTAGATTTGCATCCTGTTCTTTAGCTTCCCTTACCACTTCGGTGGTTACATCTAAGCAAAATAAGATGTTTTTCAGTTCAGATTTTCTATCCCCAATTTGAAATCCACTGTTATCCCAGCTTTCTGCTAGCTCTAAAGGTATTGCTATTTCAATTTCTTTAATGAATGATCCAATGTTCATAGTTATTTCAGCACCTCTCTTAATTCGGCTATTTGTGAAGTTACAACTAACATTTTCTCTTCCACTATGGAATTTTTTGCTTTTTTGAGTTCAAGTTGAACTTTACTTAAATCTTCTATTTTCTTGTTTACATATGGCTGAAACAAAGCTCCTTTTTGTGCAATAATCATTGGACCTAGCTCTAATTCTAACCAGGAAAGTTCTTGCATGCTGCCCTGTTCCCAATGTAAAACTGTATAGATATCCTCATCCTCTAACAAGCATTCTTCAACTATTTTCCAATGATGCTCTATTAAATACTTCCTAATTCTTCCAAACCCATTCTGTGGCTGCATGACAATATGCTTAAGATTCGCTACTACTTCTTGGCTGGCGGATAAAATTTCAATCATTAGGGCTCCGCCCATACCTGCTAGAACTGCTGTATCTGCTTCTCCTAGCTCTAGCGGTTTTAATCCATCACCTAAGCGCACCTGCACAAACTTGTCTACCCCAAATTTTGCAACTTGATTACAAGCATTTTCATAAGGTCCCTGTTTAACATCTATGGCAATAGCTCTCTTAATCTTTCCCATTTGCACTAAAGCTATCGGAAGGTAGGCATGGTCTGTCCCAATATCAGCAACCACTGAACCTAAAAGTACATAATCAGCTACCTTTTGCATTCTTTTACTTAATTCCAATTATCTCACCACAATTTGTTTTATGTTTTATTATATCATCAGTAGTCTAAATTTGTGCAAAAAAAAAGCACGCTCTGTAAACGTACTTTTACACCACATGGTGGGCGATGACGGGATCGAACCGCCGACATCCTGCTTGTAAGGCAGGCGCTCTCCCAGCTGAGCTAATCGCCCGAATGGTGACCCGTAGGGGATTTGAACCCCTGTAGCCGCCGTGAAAGGGCGGTGTCTT
>JBAXCZ010000007.1:0-95065 GCA_037141195.1 Clostridia bacterium | reverse complement strand
TCGCCAGTTTACATTCAATGAAGCCTTGCTGCTTTTGCAGTGAGGCTTCTTTGCCTTTAAAATTGCACTAATTGAAAAATATATGATATAATTTTCTAGAAATACTATAAATAAAATTTGACTTTTGTTTTGATAATCTAGTTTTTTATATAATATTCTGGTAAGAGAATATACTTGCAATAAAAGATAGCTGACTTAAAGAAAGAATAATTAATACTTTAGTAAAGACTTTAGAAAATTTGATATTACTACTTGAAATTCAGAGAGAAGATGAATCATATGAGTTTGAGTTTAGTAGAAGCAATGGAAATGTATCCATTAACCTTGGCTAAGTTGGTTGCAGGAGCAGCAGGGATACAAAAAAAAATTAGTTTTGCAAATATTATGGAGGTGCCAGAAGTTGTAAACTGGATGAAAGGAGGAGAAATACTCTTTTCGTCAGGGTATGCTTTTCATGGAGATACGGATTTAGGTTGCCAAATTATTAAAGATTTAGCAGCAAGAGGAGTTGTAGCTTTTGCAATTAAGCCAGGTAAGCATTTGGAAAAGATTCCACAGGAAATGATAGATTGTGCAGAAAAATTACAATTTCCTTTACTACAATTGCCAGAAAATTTGCCTTATATGGATTATATATTACCTATATTTGAGAGGGTAATTAATAAGCAACTAACCTTACTTAAAAATATTGATAATGTTCATATAAGCCTTTTGAAGGCTATGTTGGATGGAAAAGGTATGGAAAGCTTGTGTAGTACAATTAGTGTGCTAACAAAAAATCCTATATTTGTTTTAGCTATAGATGGTACTATTATGTCATCATCAGTCTTGGGAAATTTTAGTCAAAGCTATTTTAATTCTATGACAGTCTTGTTTAAAAAATTATCAGAACAAGGAGAATTAGAAAAATTCATACCACATAGAGGAAATGAACTGAGGCTAACAGAACAAGGAAAACTCTTGTTGTATGTACCTTTATATATAGAAGAAGCTGTTTGCGCTTATGTAGTGATAGATGAATATCAAAAAAAAATTGAGGAAACAGATAGAGTTACACTAGAACATGCAGGGATGTTGGTTACCTTAGAGTTGCTGAAAGAAAAGGCGGTTTGGCAAAAAGAGCAGCAAATAAGTGGGGAGCTATTGGAAGAATTATTGAATAATGATAAAATTTCGGAAGAAATGGTTAAAAGAAGAAGTGAATATTTAAGATTTAATTTGAGCTTACCATTTTATATAGCTGTTTTTGATATTGATGATTTTGCAGAAAAAGTAGGAGCAAAAGAACTTTTTAAATCGGAGAAGCAAGTACAAAAGGTAAAAAGAGAAATGCAGGAAACAATACGTAGAGATGTAAATAGCTACTTTGGTGAAGCGATATTACTAAATAAAAGTGATAAAGTGATTGCTCTGATATCATTTAGTAAAATATTTATCAAAGAAGATATAAGAAAACGAATTGATTTTATTTTGAAAAAACTACATAAGATTTCCCCTAATTTAACATTTACAGTAGGTATAGGAAAAAGTTATGAAGGGGTGAAAAATGTTGTAAAAACTTATCAAGAGGCTATATTGGCACTAAACTGTGGACGAAGACTAGAAAAATTAGGAAATATTGTTTTTGTTGAAGATATTGGGATTCTAAGGTACTTTGGTGACTTAAAGGATGTTGGAGTATTAAAAGAATATTATACAGAGGTTATGCAAGCACTTATGTCAAATGACACAGAAGGCGATTTGGTTAAGACACTTGAATGTTATTATAATTGCAAGGAAAACGTTCGATTGACAGCTGAAAAACTCTACGTGCATAAAAATTCAGTAATCTATAGGTTGAAAAAAATTGAAAAAATATTAGATATAAGACTAGATGATTATGAGGCAGGTTTTAATCTGCAACTTTGCTTGAAACTGAAGAATTTTATTTAAGCATAATAAAACTAAAACCCCAAGTATGACAGGCTTGTTATACTTGGGGTTTTAGTTTTAAATAACAAATAAAATTGCTATTATTGTTATAAAAGTCTAAAGGAAAACGATGAAAAAACGCGAATACTACCAATATGTTCAAATATTGAAGGGTGGTATAAAATGTGGCAAATTTGAAAGTAAATTATTGTGGAGTGGATTATAAAAATCCATTAATTTTAGCTTCAGCTACTCCTGGCCAAGATGGAGAAGGAATGAGGTTGGCAGGAGTTGCTGGGATAGGGGGGGTAATACCTAAAACAATAGGACCTAGACAGGACTGGGCAGCTCATCCCCGTAACGGAAGGCTTTACCTACATAGATATAATAATAAACCCATAGGAATGGTTAACCTTGAGCTTTTCACTACTATAACTAGGGATGAATGGATTGAAAAAGAATTAGCGTTAGCAAAAAAAGGTGGAGCAGTTATGCACATCAGCATATTGGCAATGCCAGATCCTGATGATACGGCAAGACTTGTTGAGGAAATGCAAGCTACAGGATTAGTAGATCTTCTTGAGCTAAATGTTTCATGTCCAATGCCAGCTTCGACCGTGGGCATGCATATAGGAATAAACCCTGATTTGACTTATAAACAAGTTAAAGCGGCGAAGTCGGTTTCAAAGGTTCCGTTTACTGTTAAACTGACTCCAAACGTAACTAGTTTGGTGGAAATTGCTCAAGCGGTGAAGGAAGCTGGGGGAGACGGAGTGACAATAAGTAACTCTATAAAGTCTTTTGCTGGAGTGGACATAGGAACGGGATTACCATTGTTAAGAGGCTATGGTGGTTACACTGGACCAGCAATTAAGCCAATTATTATGAGGCATTTATCAGAGGTAGCTAGGGCTGTAGATATCCCAATATCAGCGGTTGGGGGCATCATGAGCTACAAGGAAATAATTGAATATATCATGTTAGGAGCGACAACTGTGCAGAGTTGCACAGCAGTCATGTGGAATGGTTATCAAATTATAACAAAGATTCTTAAGGATTTAGATGATTGGATGGATGCCAAAGGGCATAAATCCTTTGATGAAATTAGAGGAATTGCTCTACCGCACATAACATCAGTTGAAGAACTAGCAAAGTTAACAGCTAAACAGGCATACATAGATCCAGAAAAGTGCACATCCTGTGGAATATGCAAAAAGATATGTATGTATCGTGCAATATCAGAAGGAGAAAATAGTTATTTGGTTAATAAATCAGATTGTGACGGATGTGGATTATGTCCACAGATGTGTCCTACGGGAGCAATAATTTTGGAATAGAAATGGAGGCAAATTGATGAATAAAATGATTAGTGTGGAGGGGGCTTATGATCTGCATGTACACACTCATCCATGCCTATTTCCTAGAATAGGTAACGATTTTGAGGTTGTAGAAGCGGCAGAAAAGGCTGGATTAGCAGGAATAATGCTGAAATGTCATCACGAAAGTACTGTTAGTAGAGCAGAAGCTGTGCAGAAAAACTTTGAAAAAATCAAAGTATATGGTGGAATAGTGCTCAATGATTATGTGGGAGGAATGAACCCATATGCAGTAGATGCTGCGCTTAGAATGGGAGCTAAAGAAGTATGGATGCCAACAATTGATGCAAAAAACCATGCACAGGCTCATGGTTCAAAAGGCAAATATGATGTGCAGGATGGACGTAAGGATAGCGGCGCTAATATAGAGGGCATAAGTATTTATAATGAAACTGGTGATATCAAAGTTGAAGTGAAAGAGATTCTTAAAATGATAGCGGAATACAATGTTATATTAGGTACTTGTCATTTAGGAAAGAGTGAGATTTTTGACTTGGTAAAGGAAGCGAAAAAGCTAGGAGTTGAAAAAATACTCATAACACATCCGTTTTTTAAGGTTCCCAACTTTGAAGTTCCTGAAATAAAAGAGCTAGTTGCTTTAGGGGCTAAAGCAGAGTTTGGTTATTGTACTGTATCGCCAATGTGGCATTATGCGACAGTGCAGCAAGTAGCTAAAGCTATAATTGAAATAGGCGCAAGTAACTGTATTATCATCAGTGATGCTGGTCAAAGACATAATCCAATGCCTCATGAGAGTTTACGAGTATTTGCGCAATGTTTATATGAATGCGGTGTCAAGGAAGAGCTGCTGAAAACCATAATGATAGATAATCCAAGGATTTTGGTGGAAAGCTAAAAAATTTGATCTAATAAGAATGAACTATAATGCTGTTTTTATTTTAGGATCAGTTATAGGTACATTAAAAAGTATCTATATTATATGTAAGTAAGCATAAGGCACATTATTGTTAATACTTTTGCTTTTGAAGGGGGAAGATTGAAAGCAACTACTTGTAAATCTTTAGAAATCAAAAAAACGAATTTGCTATACAAAAGAATTTATTATGAGGAGGATTGTTGATGAAAAAGAAATCGATTGCTTATTTATTGCTAGTTTGCTTTATGTTTGTGACATTGTATGGGTGTGGACCTTCTAATGGAACAGCAGATGCAAGCGATAAGATTCTAATTGGTGTTATCGAGCCACTTTCTGGACCAGAGTCCTATGATGGTCTACGTATGCTTGAAGCGGTTAAAATGATTACTGAACAAGTGAATGCAGATGGGGGATTACTTGGCAAGCAAATTGAGCTAAAAATTGAGGACGGTGCTGCAAAGACAGCTGAATCAGCTAGTGCAGCAGAGAAACTTGTAACTAAGGATAAAGTGCAAGCTTTAATTGGTGCATATGCTAGTACTGCAACTGCGGGATTACTTCCAATTGTGGCAAAATATGAAATTCCTTTAGTTAATGGTGTCTCTCAAGATGAAAAACTCGCACTTCAAGGAAATAAATGGTATTTTAGTTTTACTTTAATGAATTCTACAATCGCAAAAATGGCTATACCAGAACTGGTTAAATCACTTAATATTAAGAAAGCAGCTACTGTAGTAATCAATAGTGATGCTGAAATAGAATATAGTGATGTATATGCCAAAGGACTATCTGCACTAGGCGTAGAAGTATCTCAAAATTCTTTCCCAGAAGGCACACAGGATTTCTCTTCTATCCTAACAAAAATTAAAGAAGAAGCACCAGATACATTATTCATTAATATGGGCTCCAATGAAGGGGTTAACTTTTTAAAACAGCTATATCAGAGTGGCTATAAGGGTAAGCTAGTAGCAAGTGATTTATATCAACAATGGGCTGATGAGGCTACAAAAGAAATTGATGGCATGTACTTTGCCGCTAGATATGTTCTTACTCAAGACACACCTGTTAACAAAAAGTTTGCCGAAGACTTCAAAGCAAGAACGGGAAAATATCCTGATGATTCCGTTGCCGGTGATTATGATAGCATGTTGGTGTTGTTTGATGCTATTAAGAGAGCTGGCACCATGGAACCGCAAGCTTTACGTGAAGCTATTTTGAAGACCGATATGGATATTACCCGTGGTCATATTAAATTTGATGCAAATGGTCGCGGTGGTTTCGACTGCAAAATATCACAATTTAAAAATGGCAATATTGCTATTATAAAAACAATACCTTTTACAGGAGTATAGAATTTAATCATATGACTATGGCTATAAGAAGAAGATTCTTATAGCCATAATCAAAGAAAGGGGTTGGATGTATGGTAGAATTAAGTCAACAAATATTTAATGGACTTGTAATAGGCTCTGTATATATTTTGATGGCTGGGGGACTAACGATTATTTTCGGTGTTATGAATATCGTCAATTTTGCCCATGGAGAATTCTATATGCTAGGTGCTTACTTGGCATATGTTTTAATTAATGTTTTGAACTTAAATTTTTTTGCAGGATTGTTAATGGCCTCTGTACTAGTTGGTCTAATTGGAATAATAGTAGAACGAATACTTGACCACTTTGGGGATAGGGGAGAAACCGAGTATGTTTACTATACTATTTTAGCAACGGTTGGTCTTTCGATGATTATAGCAAACACGGTGAATGTAGTAGCTGGACCTTCTCAGCACCAAATAATTTCAGGTATTGCCACGGATCCAATAATGGTTGGTCCAATTATTGTGACGCAGTTTAAGATACTAGTAATCGTTATGGCTTTTTCAATAAGTGCTATTTTCGGACTATTCTTAAAATATTCCAGATATGGAAAAGCTATGAGAGCTACCTTTGAAAATAAAGAAGCAGCAGCTTCTGTTGGGATTAAAGTAAGCACAATCAACATGGTTACATTTGCCATTGGTTCATTCTTGGTTAGCATCGGTGGTATCCTAGTAGGTTCAATGTTTAATATCTATCCTTTTATGGGAATTACAGCAAATCTTAAGGCGTTTGCAGTTGTTATTCTTGGAGGGCTCGGAAGTTTTGGTGGAGCAGTGCTTGGAGGTATAATGCTGGGCGTTATTGAAAGCATAACCGCAGGGTATCTAAATGTTGGTTATAAAGATGCCGTAAGTTTTATCTTGATAATCTTAGTATTAATGTTTAAGCCTTCTGGTTTATTCAATAAAATATCTAAATAGAAATTATTGAGTAAATTAAATAGGGAGTAAACTAAATAGGGAGTAAACTAAATAGGGAGGGAATTAATTGAAAAAAAATTGGGTATTTTTAATTGGAATTGCACTCTTAGCAATCCTTCCGTTAGCTATTAGCAGTCAATATATCATGCACTTACTAATTCTGATAGCAATTAATGTTATTTATGCTTCTAGCCTCAATCTTATTAGTGGATATGTTGGAGAATTGAGTCTAGGACATGCAGCCTTTGCTGGTCTGGCTGCATATACAACGGCTTTAATATCGTTGAATGGAGGTTCAGCTTGGCTTGGGCTCATAGCTGGAATATTAGTGACGCTAGCTGTATCTTATTTTTTTGGAAAAATTGTTTTAAGGTTGAGAGGTGCATACTTTGTTATTACAAGTTCTGCTTTTCAAATGGCGCTATTCTATTTAGCCTCAAATTGGCTATCAGTAACCAGAGGTCCGATGGGTCTCTTGAATATTCCTAAAGTAGCAATAGGAGGATTTGTATTTGAGAGTAAGACGAGTTTTTATTTTTTGAGTGTAATTATTGCTATTATAGTTGTTGTTGCGTGTAGACGTTTGGTAAAATCGCCAATTGGCGAAACTTGGGTAGCCGTAAGAGAAAATGAGAATTTAGCAGCGGCGGTAGGAATTAATCGAGCAAAATATACAAGAATAGCATTTGTTTTTGCTGGAGTTTTTGCCGGAATTGGTGGTTGGCTAATTGCTCATTATATTGGTGTTGTATCTCCAGATAATATGAGCTACAACCTAATTGTTAGCATGATGCTAATGGTAGTTATTGGTGGAAGAGGTACCATAGCTGGACCAGTAATTGGAGCAGTACTTATTACACTTTTGCCAGAATATTTGCGTTGGATGGGAAACTGGCGCATGAGTGTCTATGGACTAATTCTATTTCTAATGGTTATTTTCTTGCCAGGTGGGATTATGCAATTATGGAGCACTATAAAAAACAAAGGAGTTTTTTCTAGTTGGGTTAGAAGTAAGAAGGAGGTAAACTAAATTGCCATTATTAGAGATAAATCATTTAACGAAATATTTTGGAGGCGTACATGCTGTACGTGATGTTAGTATGACAGTTGAGCCATTATCAATAACGGCAATTATTGGGCCAAATGGAGCAGGAAAAACAACTGTCCTAAATCTCATATCAGGGCTTTATAAGCCAACGGTAGGAGAAATAATTTATGATGGACAAAACATTACTGGATTTCCTGCGCATGATCTTGCAAATTTGAAGATTGCTAGAACTTTCCAACTTGCTAAAAGTTTTCCAGAAATGAATGTAGTAGATGCTGTTTCTGTTGCTCAAATTTACATGAATAGAGTAAATTTGTTTGATAGCATATTTAAACCCAAAAAAGTTGAAATGTGGAAAGAAGAAAGAAAAGAGAACAGCTTAAAAGCCTTAAAGTTAGTTGGACTAGAACAACGAGCCAATGAAAAATGCAAGAATTTGCCTCATGGCGAACAAATGGCACTAGAAATGGCTATTGCTGTAGCTACTGAAGCCAAGTTGCTTCTGCTTGACGAGCCAGCAAGCGGATTAAATACTGTTGAAATTGTAAACTTAATGGAAACACTAAAAAATTTGAAAAATCAAGGAGTTACTATATTAATTGTAGAACACCATATGGATTTAGTTATGAAAATATGTGAGAAAATTACAGTCTTAAACGATGGAGAGAAAATTGCTGAAGGCACACCTTATGAAATTCAAAATGATCCAATAGTTATTGAAGCTTATTTAGGGAGGGATAGCGCAAGTGCTTAAGCTAACTAATATTAATGCTTGTTATGGTAAAGTTCAAGTACTTTTTGATGTGAGTTTAGAGGTGCATCCTGGTGAAATGGTTACTCTATTAGGTGCAAATGGAGCAGGTAAATCAACAACTCAGAGAGTGATTTCAGGTGTTTTACCGGTAATATCTGGGGAAATAGAATTTTTTGGAAAATCTATTAAGGGAATGTCCGCTGATAGTTTGGTTCGGCAGGGCATACGACGTACAATTGAAACTAAAGCAATATTCAAAAATATGACAGTACAAGAAAATTTAGAGGTTGGAGCATTCATAACAAAAGACAAAAATACTATTGATACCCAAATGTCATATGTATTCCATCTCTTTAAAGTTCTGCAAGAAAAAAGAAAACAACCAGCAGGTCAACTTAGTGGAGGTCAACAGCAGATGTTAGCAATTGGGAGGGCCTTAATGTCCAAGCCTAGACTTTTGATGTTTGACGAACCATCATTAGGACTTGCACCTATATTGATTGACCAAATTTCTGATGCACTTGGTGAAATAAAACAAACGGGAGTTATGATTCTTTTGTCTGAACAAAATGTTAACCTTGGCTTAAAATTGGCTGATCGTGTTTATGTATTAGAGACAGGTCATGTTGCACTTGAAGGAAAAACGGAAGATGTTAAATCAGACAATCGAATTAAAAAAGCGTATTTAGGTGGTTAAGAGATATTCTTAATAAGATCATTTAGTATCCAATTACAAAATATCTTGTCTTCAATAGTTTGTCTTTTCGCTATGAAGTAATGTGAAAAGATAAATTATTGAAGATGTTTTACGATTGGCAGTGTATAAATTTATATGTAATTTAGTAATAAAATAACGATTAGGTTAGAAAAAAATCGGAGGTGCGTATCTTGTTATCGCAAATTCAATACAAGACACCTAAAGACTTGACGGAGGCAACAGAGATGTTAGCCGAAGGCAAGGCGAAAATCTTGGGTGGTGGAACGGATTTAATCATCCAAATCAGAGAGAAAAAAATTAATCCAAAAGCACTGATAGATTTAAGTCAAATTAAAGAAATGAAAGAGATAACTATAAAAAGTGATATTCTTTGTATCGGAGCGATGTCAAACTTTACGTCAGTAGCAGAAAATGAGTTGATAAAAAAATATTTTCCAATACTTGCAGAAGCGGCAGAATCCGTAGGTTCTCCACAGATAAGGAACATGGCTACTCTAGGAGGCAATATAGTCAACGGTGCTACAGCTGCAGATAGTATACCGGCTTTAATAGCATTGGGGGCAGAGCTGAGGCTTCATAGTAAAGAAAATGAAAGAGTAGTCTCTGCAGAGGGATTTATAACTGGATTAAACGAGACAGCGATACAAGCGGGAGAAATTCTCTGCTCTATAGAAATACCAATTAAATCAAATAAGAAGATGGCTTTTATAAAACTCGGTCGCAGAAAAGCTTTGGCTATATCAAGAATTAACATCGCGGTTGTATTCGAATTAGACGGAGAGAAAAAAATCAAAAAAGCAAGATTAGCATTGGGTGCAGTGGGAACAACAGCATATCGAGTAACACAAGTGGAAGAATTTTTAACGGGAAAGTGTTTAAGTCAAGAGACTATAGATCAAGCTAAATTAATAATTAAACAACTGGTGAAGAGTAATTTGGGAAAAAGAAGTACAGCAGCATATAAGAGTGAAATAGCTTCAGCTGTATTAAGCAAAGCTTTATGGAAGATTTTTGATTTGGAAGGAAGGGAAGGCAATGAGTAAAATTATAATGACCATAAATGGGCAGGAATTTACGGCAGAAGCTTCTCTTTCTATGAGACTTTTGGATTTTATTAGGGATATAGTTGGCCTCAAGGGAACAAAAGAAGGTTGTGGTGAAGGTGAATGTGGTGCTTGTACTGTTCTTGTTGATGGAGAACCAATAGATTCTTGCTTGATGCTTGTTGGACAGGTGGCTGGAAGTAGCATTACAACTATAGAGGGGCTTGGTAACAGAGATAAAATACATCCTATACAGCAGGCTTTTGTTGATGCGGGAGCGGTACAATGCGGCTTTTGTACGCCTGGTATGGTACTAACTGCTAAAGCTATCTTAGACAAAAATTCTAATCCAACTGAAGAAGAAATTAGGACTGGAATATCTGGTAATATGTGCAGATGTACAGGGTATACAAAAATAGTGCAAGCAATTCAACTAGCCAGCAAGGTGGTGGGTAGATAAATATGGAACATGAATTAAATGTAGTTGGGAAATCCGTAGAAAGAAAAGATACTATGAGTAAGGTTTTAGGCATAGCAAAATACGCTGGAGATTTAGAAATGAAGGACATGCTAATAGGCAAAGCTTTAAGGAGCGAGTATCCACATGCGAAAATATTAAACATAGATACAAGCGAAGCGGAAAACATGAAGGGAGTCTATGCAGTAATGACTGCTAAAGATATTCCTGGAATAAATATTTTTGGATTATCAATTCAGGATCAACCAGTATTAGCGTGGGATAAAGTAAGGATGATGGGAGATCCAGTAGCCTTAGTTGCAGCAGAAACAGAAGAATTGGCAGAAGAGGCGCTAAGCAAAATTAAGGTTAGCTATGAAGAACTTCCAGGAGTATACACTATTGAAGATGCCATAAAGGAAGGGGCACCGATTGTTCATGCAGGGTTAGCAGAAGGCAATATTATGCAACATACCAAGTTATTAAAGGGTGATGTAGAAAAAGCTTTTGCTGAAAGTTACTTAGTGGTGGAAAATACTTATAATACTCAGAGAGTAGACCATGCTTACATAGAGCCTGAGACATCACTTGCTTATTTTGACGAGTTGCATACGCTAAATGTCATGACTTCAACCCAGTATCCATTTAGAGATAGACGACAAATAGCACCAGTAATGAAAATGCCATATAATCAGGTGCGAGTAGTTCAAATGGTTACGGGAGGCGGATTTGGAGGAAAAGATGACATTACTACAGAAATTCAAGCAAGTCTGCTAGCATACAAAACTGGCAGACCTGTTAGGGTAACGTGGAGTAGAAAGGAATCTATGGTATGTTCTACTAAAAGGCACCCTATGAAGATTTGGATAAAGAATGGAATATCAAAGGATGGTTTTCTAACAGCAATGGAAGGAATTGTCTATAGTGATAAAGGTGCGTATTGTTCAATAGGAAATTTCATTACAAAAAAGGCAGGGTTGCATCTATCTGGACCATATTATATACCTAACATAAAGGTAGATACCTTTTCTGTATATACAAATAATACTGTATGTGGTCCATATAGAGGGTTTGGCATCTTGCAGGCATCCTTTGCTCACGATTCACAAATGGATATTTTAGCAGAGAAATTAGGAATTAGTCCTTTGGAAATTAGAATAAAAAATGCCTTAAGACCAGGTCTATCAAATGCTACTGGGCAAATATTTAATGACAGCATAGGTTTTTATGACACTTTACTTAAAGCTCAGGAATATATGGAAACCCATCCATGGAAAGGTTGTGAATAAACTTGATTAAGCGAGGAAGAGGAATAGGATGCAACCTTTATGGAGTAGGATATGGATTTAATCGTGCAGATCATTCAGCAGCAACAATTGAAGTTGCAGATGACGGAAGTGTAACTGTTTTAAGTGGAGCATGTGATATGGGACAAGGATCTGATACCATTTTTTGTCAGATAGCTGCAGAAGAATTGGGAGTAGCATATGAAGATGTAAGAATAATAAGTGCAGATACTTTCTTTACTCCAGATGCTTTAGCAAGTTCAGCTAGCCGACAAACATATGTTTCTGGTGAGGCAGTTAGAAAAGCAGCTGCGGATGTAAAAGGACATCTGCTAAAATTGGCAGCTATTTTATTAGAGAGTCCAATAGAGGATTTAGACATAAAAAGAGGCTCGGTTTTTTCTAAATCCAGTCCAGAATCAATCCAAATGCCTTTTAAAAAACTGGCATGGGAAGCTCATTTTAGAGGCAAACAGTTTATAGGGTTTGCTTGGCATGATAATACCACCCCAGATGTTGACAAGGAAACTAATCAAGGAAATGCCTATGCGACATATATATATGCAACGCAAGTAGCAGATGTGGAAGTAGATACAGAGACTGGACAAGTGAATGTAGTAAGGGTAGCTGCAGCTCATGACGTAGGTAGGGCAATTAATCCTAAAAATGTAGAGCAGCAGATAGAGGGAGCCGTAGTACAGGGAATGGGTTATGCAATAATGGAAGAAATTATTATGCAGGAAGGCATAACACTTACCCCTTCATTTACAAAGTTTCTGATTCCAACAGCTAAAGATTCTCCGGAAATAATCTCCTACATTGTGGAATCAAATGATCTAAAAGGACCTTTTGGCGCAAAGGGAGTAGGAGAGGGTGCAATAATTCCTACTGCTATAGCTATCTCTAACGCTGTTTATGATGCAATCGGTGTTAGGATATATTCATTGCCAATAACCCCTGAAAAGATTTTGGCTGCTTTATCGGAAAAGTTTAATTAGCAATATTACAGGAAAGAAGGTGACTGTATGGAGGACAGATTTAAAGTAGGATTAATTGTTCCTTCTTCTAACAGTGTAATGGAAGTAGACTTTTATAAGAATTTACCACCTAAATCAACTTTGCATGTAGGGCGTATGTACTTAAAAGATACAACCGTTAAAGGGGAAGAAGAAATGCTCGACGTGCATTTTCCCAAAGCTCTATATGATTTATCGACAGTTAAACCGAGAATTATTGTTTTTGGGTGTACTTCTGCGGGTGCTTTGCGTGGTAATGCATATGATGAAACTCTATGCAAAAAGATTGAGGAAGTTGGAGCATGTGTTAGCGTTAGTGTAATTGCTAGCGTACGCAAAAAAATAACCGAAAAAAAATTAAAAAAAATTGGAGTTTTGACACCATATATTGCAGAACTAAATAAAAGAATAAAAAGTAGTTTAGAAGCAGATGGAGTAATGGTTAGCTTCATTGATGGAATGAATATTGATTTTAATCACGCTATAGGAATGGTAAGTCCGCAAGAAATAATCGATTATGTCAAAAAAACATATAAAGAACAAGATGAAAAAGTTGATGGTTTGTTTTTATCTTGTACCAATTTCAGAGCCATGGAGGTTTATGAGGAGCTAGAGCAAGGATTAGGGATACCTGTATTTACAAGTAATCAGGTTGCTGTAGAGGCAGTTAAAGAATTAGTGAAAAACTATAGTTTATAATTGAAGCTGGCCCTAGAGTTTAGAGTAGTATGGGAGAGTAGGTCATCACCAGTTTACATTCAATGAAGCCTTGCTGCTTTTGCAGTGAGGCTTCTTTGCGTTATTTGGGCTTGTCTACTGTATTGAAATATTTTTAAATCATGAGATTAGCTTGCTTGCAATTGTATTTTATTAATAGACAAGTTATAATTAAGTGGCTTTTATAAATAGTCTAGTTGGAATATAAATAGCCTAATTATTTATGATAATAACTTTTACTAAAATTTCCATGATTAATTTGAAAAAGCAAATTTTTATAATTTCACTTAAAACAAACAAATGAAAACGAGGAGATAACAATGAAGGAACAAATGCAGAATTTGATTTTAAAATGGTATCAGGCTTATGATGAAAAAGCTGATGTTGAGGTGTTTAAGGGTATAGTGACAGAAGATTTTTACTTTGATTGTTTTCCGGCACCAATAAGTGGATACAAAGCATTTACTGAAAGGCAAATTGCTAGTAATGCTGGAATGCTTAAATCACAACACATTTTAAATGAAATCAATATTGATGAAGTTAAGATGAAAGCAACTATCCAGCTGCGTTGGTTAGCAGAATTTGTTAATGGTGATAAACCTGATTTTATTTGTGAAGCAACAATTGATTTTTCTCTGGATGATGGCAATTTGAAATTTAGTAAGTATAAGGTAGTAAACTGCTAAAAATCAAAGATGAAGTTCAGTTTTGACGATTTAATATACAAGTTTTTTCGACCAATTGCAGTCAATAATGCAATTGGTCTTTCTTATTATTTAAGCTTAGTAATATTTGACTAAAAGCAAAGCATATATTGCTAGAAATAATAGTCTGATATATGTTCTAATTAAGAATATGAAAAAGTAGGAGTGAAAATATGAAACTTAAAAAATTTAAGCAACCACTTGTGGTTGAAGAACTTGTGATACAAGTAAGACCGGATTTGTTAGAGCGATGGTTTGAACTCGATCATCAGCTTTGGACACTCAATCTTGCAAAATGTGCTGGCTTTGCGGGTAAAGAAATTTGGGTTAGCAAAGAGGTGCCAGGTGAAGTTACTGCGATTATTTATTGGAATAGCTTAGAAGAATGGAAAAGTATTGATGAAAAATGGTTAATAGCGATTGATCAAGGAATATTTGCTGAGTTAGGCAAAGAAAATGTAAGGCTTGTGCGAGAAATCCATCATGAAAATCAAAAATATAAGGTTTCAGAATACAGGTAGAAATATTTTAAGAGCAAAAATTACAATTAATTTTAGTAGTTAAAGATAGAAAATATTCAATAAAATAAGTAGAATTATATACTAAAAGCAAGGTCAATAGTAGATTATTCTACTATATGACCTTGCTTTTAATCATTAAGTGCTCTTTGCAATTCGCTTAAGCTTTTTGGTTCTGCAAATATTGTTTGATATTTATCATAATGTACGAGACCGAGAGGGGAATTTGGAGGTTTTTTAATATTCTTGATTTCAGTATAATCCACATCCACCTTGCTATTGTTCTTTTGTTTACTGTAGTAGGCTGCGAGACTAGAAGCTATTGTTAGAACTGAATCGCTTATTATGGCTTTTTCGCTATTTTTATGAATAATAACATGAGATCCAGGGGAATTTTTTGTATGTAACCAGAGGTCATAAGGTTTAGCATATTTACAGGTAAGATTTTCATTTTGCTTGCTGTTCTTGCCAATAAAAATAGTTAAATCTGCAGAGATGGCCCATTGGTATGGTTTGCTAGGGATACTCTGTTGCTTTTGTTTTCCCTTTGAAGAAAGTTTAACTAAACCCAGCTTTATTAATTCCTGTTTTATTTCTTGAATATTTTCTAGATCATCAGAGTTATCAAGGTAAACAGCAAGTTCATCAAGAAGTGCAATCTCTCTTTCTAACTCATCAAAATTTTGCCTAGCATATATGACAGCTTTTTTCTTTTTCCCGTAACGCCGATAATACTCTTGAATATTTTCTTGCGGATTTTTATGAGGTAAGAGAGTAATAGTTAAGGGCTCGTTAGTGTGATAGTAGTCTTCTACAATTATTTCTGTCATACCTTTTTTAAATTGGTACAAATTACTGAGAAGCAGATCACCAGAATTTTTAAGTTGTTCCATATTTGTTCCATCTTGAAGAATTGCTTCATAGATAACAAGTTTTTGCTTTTTCTTTTGTTGCTGATTTTGCAATACTTGTGCTAGAGAAATTTTTTCTTTGTTTAATTGTTGTTGTAGCGTAATTGAACTATAA
The DNA here is from genome assembly GCA_037141195.1 of Clostridia bacterium. Classification (GTDB taxonomy): domain Bacteria; phylum Bacillota; class TC1; order TC1; family JBAXCZ01; genus JBAXCZ01. The sequence continues at coordinate 79,315 of JBAXCZ010000007.1, read as the reverse complement.
AAATATTCAATGGCATCATTCATGGAAGACTGGGTTATTAAATTTCCACTTGGATAGAGAAAGTCTAAACAGTAGTAGTCTTGTATTTTATCATGTTCTTTAATCAGGCAGGGTTGATATTTTTCTAGTTGCAAGCTAGTACTTAAGTGTTGTAATGGCAAATAAAACTGATGGATTTCGCTTGAACCTAAATGTTCACCTAGGCTCGCCTGGGGGCTAAAACCTGCTAAAACACATAGCTTTTGTGAAAGTTGACTAGAAATTCCTTGAAATCTATTCCTGTAAATATTTCCGCAAGGTGTATCGCTACTAGCTAAGAGCAATTGCTGGGAAAAGTCTTCTTCCGTGAGAAGAACAAAGCTGATTTTTGCTGCTAAAGGTGGTGGAGTATAGGGGAGTCCAGGGAGCAGCTCTCGATAGCGGTTGACTTTAATACTAACTTTAGTTAAACAATCAATAATAATATTCTGCTGGTTCACGGCAATAATATTACTATATTTGCCGATGAGTTCAATAATGATACTTTTCTGCTCCTTAAATCCTAGCTCATTATTTGTTTCTAAGGTAAAGGTTATCATACGATCCAAACCATTTTGCACTATAGAAATTAAGCGACCTCCTTCAAAATGTTTACGCAATACCATACAGAAAAGAGGAGCTTGTAAAGGATTAAAAACTCTTGCTTTTGTTAGGTGTAAACGACTATAAGTACCATGTGTAGAAATAAGAAGTCGGTTACTACCGTTATTACCACGAAAAGTAAAAACAAGCATGTTTGCTAAAGGCTGCTGAATTTTATCTAGTTTATTGTTTAATAGTAATGCCTGCAGTTCATGAGTAATGCTATGTAAAACAATACCGTCAAATGCCATATGTTCCTCCAAGATAAAGACATAGTGAGTGATAATTAAATATACCAATATAATTCATTATAACAGACTAGGTCTTTGAAAGAAACTTTCTCTTAATTTTCAGTATTTTTTAACTCTTGTTAAACATGAGACGGAGAAAATATGCTATAATAGACGCTACTAGATATGCGGAAGGGAGACTAATATGAGATTGGAATTTATTAAAATGCAAGGAATAGGCAATGATTTTGTCCTACTTTATGGAATACAAGAGTCAGCATTGGATTGGAGTTCACTTGCAGTTAGTCTTTGTAGCCGTCATTTTGGTATAGGCGCTGATGGTCTCATTTTTGCAGAAACTTCTGAAATAGCAGATGTTAAGATGCGTATTTTTAATTCTGATGGATCAGAAGCAGAAATGTGTGGCAATGGCATCCGTTGTTTTGCTAAATTGTTATTTGAGCAAGGGATAGTAAAAAAAAATCAAATGCAGGTGGAAACTTTAGCTGGAATTATTAAACCCGAGATATTGTGTGAAGAAGGTAAGATTGTTAAAGTTAAAGTTGATATGGGCGAACCTATTTTATCAGGCTTAGCCATTCCTACTATTTTTACGGAAGATAAAATTGTTTCCAAAGAAATTGAGGCTGAAGATGGAACATTTAAGTTTACGGCGGTGTCAATGGGAAACCCACATGCTGTTGTTTTTGTGGAAGAGCTAAAAGACTTTCCTTTGCAGAAATATGGAAGAGTTATTGAAAACCATGCTTTTTTCCCTAGAAAAACCAATGTGCATTTTGTACAGAAGAATAATGCAAAAGAACTAACCATGAAGACCTGGGAACGAGGTGCAGGCGAAACTCTTGCTTGTGGTACAGGGGCTTGTGCAACAGTTATAGCTGCTTGTTTAAATGGCTTGACAGAACGAGAAGTGCTGGTGCATTTACCTGGTGGTGATTTACAGATTAATTGGAATGAGCAGAGCAATCATGTATATATGACTGGTTCAGCTGAAATTTCATTTACAGGTACGGTTTTAGTTTAGCAGACTAGCTTTGCTATTTATTATAAATTTGTAAGGTAGATTAGACCTAATATTTGGGAAAGGCTGTGGAAAAAATGAACAAAGAAGCTATCAGGATTCAAAAATTGCCTCCTTATTTATTTGCTCGCATTGAGCAAAAAATTGCAGAGGCAAAAGAGCAAGGCATTGATGTAATAAGTTTAGGAATTGGAGATCCAGACTCCCCAACTGCAGATCATATAATTGAAGCGTTAGTAAAGGAGGCTCATAATCCTGCTAATCACCAATACCCAAGTTCTGTGGGAATGCTCAGCTATCGTCAAGCAGTTGCTGATTATTATCATAATCGGTTTCAGGTAGAATTAGATGCAAAACATGAGGTTGTTACTTTAATTGGCTCAAAAGAAGGCATTGCTAATGTTAATTATTGTTATATAGATGCTGGCGATATTAACCTTGTGCCAGACCCTGGTTATCCAGTTTATTCAATTGGGACGCTTTTAGCTGGAGGAGAGTCGTATCTGATGCCATTAAAAGAAGAAAATGATTATATACCTGACTTAAAGGCAATTCCTGCAGAAATCGCTCAAAAAGCAAAATTAATGTTTATTAATTATCCAAATAATCCAACTGGTGCTATTGTGAGGGAAGGTTTTTTTGCAGAAGTAGTGGACTTTGCCAAAAAATATGATATCATAGTATGTCATGACTCTTCCTACTCAGAAATAACTTATGATGGATATATTGCACCAAGTTTTCTATCAACTCCAGGAGCGAAAGAGGTGGGGATTGAGTTCGGCTCTTTATCTAAACCTTTCAATATGACTGGTTGGAGAATTGGTTGGGCAGCTGGTCGCAAGGATGTAATTGAAGCTATCGGTCGTTACAAGTCCAATGTAGATTCTGGTGCATTTCAAGCTGTACAATATGCTGGAATTGCAGCGTTAAATGGTGATAAAGCTTGTGTTAAAGCTGTTTGTGATATCTATAAAGAACGTAGAGATGTAGTAGTGGCAGGGCTGCGATCTATGGGTTGGAAAATTGCAGCACCAAAAGGGACTTTTTATATTTGGGTAAGGGTTCCTAAGGGCTATACTTCTACGAGTTTTGCAGAAATAGTTTTAGATAAAGCAAATGTTGTGATTACCCCAGGTAATGGTTATGGAGAATATGGCGAAGGATATTTCCGTATTTCTCTTTGCATCGGTGTTGAGCGCATTAAGGAAGCCCTCGCTAGAATGCAAAAAGAATTAGGAATAATAGAATTCTAGTATTGCAGAAAAAAATATAGGAATTAAGCAGGAAATTTGCAAAAGTAGTCGAATATTGTTAGTATTACCAAGTACAAAGACAAATTATTTATGAGTAAAAGTAAATGCAGTCATCCTTATGAGGAAATAAATAACAGATGGGGGTAATTCAAATGGTTTTTAGCATGACAGGTTATGGTCGCGGTGAATCTAAAGGTGAAGGCATCATTGTTACGGTTGAAATTAAGGCGGTTAATCATCGATATCTTGAGATAAAAACAAAAATGCCTAAAGCTTTTGCTTTTTATGAAGAGAAAGTGGTAGCGAAAATCAAGCGTGATTTTTTTAGAGGTCATTTTGAAATAAGTGTTAACATTGACTATGGTACAAATCAAGCTAAATCAGTTGTAGTAGATGAAGTATTGGCTGAGGATTATTTTAATAAGTTCAAAGCTTTAAGTGATAAATTTGGTGTGGCAGCTCCAACTCTACAAGAAATTTTATCTATGCCAGAGGTAATTAAAGTGGAGGATTCCAAGTTAGAGGAAGAAAGTGTTTGCTTACTAATTAAAATGGCATTGTATGATGCAGTAAAGGCTTTGAAAATTATGCGAGCAAATGAAGGAATGAAGTTGCGGACTGATTTCAATTTTAGGGATCACGAGTTAACTGAAAAAGTAGAGAAAATTAGCAACCGCTTTCAAGTGGTATCTGTAGAACTTTTTGATAAAACAAAAAAGCGAATTTCAGATTTGCTACAGGATGTTGCTGTAGATGAGAACAGAATTTATCAAGAAGTTGCAATTATGGCAGACCGTATGAGTATAGATGAAGAATTAGTACGTTTAGGCAGTCATTTAGCTCAATTCAATGAAATTCTAGATGAATCTGGTGCTATAGGACGCAAATTGGATTTCTTAGTGCAAGAAATAAATAGAGAAATAAACACGGTGGCATCTAAGTCTAATGATTTAGAAATCAATCAAGCAGTGATTGATGCTAAGAGCGATATTGAAAAATTGAGAGAGCAAATTCAGAACGTAGAATAGCAGAAGAAAGGATTCATATGGATATTCGTTTGATAAATATTGGTTTTGGCAACATAGTAGCTGCGAATAGAATTATTGCCATCATCAGCCCGGATTCTGCACCGATTAAAAGATTAATACAGGATGCTAGAGAAAAGGGTAGCCTAGTTGATGCTACCTTTGGTAGGCGCACAAGGTCGGTACTAATTACCGATACTGATTATGTGATCTTATCTGCTATTCAGCCAGAAACAGTTGCTCATCGGCTTGATATTAAAGAAACTGAGGGTGTTTAACTATGAATCGTGCTGGACTTTTATTGGTTGTTTCTGGACCTTCTGGTGCAGGAAAGGGAACTATTTGTCAAGCATTGATGAACAAATACCCATCCTTTCAGGTATCTATTTCAGTAACAACAAGAGCACCGCGCATAGGTGAAATTCCAAATAAAAGCTACTATTTTATGCGTACAGATGAAGTAAAAAAAATGATTGAAAATGATGAGCTTTTGGAGTGGGCCTATGTATATGAAAATTATTATGGTACGCCAGCAAAAGCTGTTTATGATCGCTTGCGTAATGGAGAAGATTTGATTCTAGAAATTGAAATGCTTGGAGCGCTTCAAGTGAAAAAGAAATTTCCAGATGCAGTATTGATATATGTATTACCACCATCGCGTAAAATTTTAGAAGAACGCTTGGTGGGTAGACACACTGATTCAATGGATGTAATCAAAAAGCGCTTGCAGTGTGTGGCAAGTGAATTGAAATTCATTAAAGAATATGACTATCTTTTAATTAACAAAGATATTGAACATGCACAAGAGCAACTTGAATGTATTATTGAAGCGGAAAGATGCAGACCAAAGCGTCTAGAATTCGCAATGGAATGGAAGGAGCGTGAAAAATGAAGCCTACCGTAGAAAAATTAATGACCAAGGTAAGCAGTAAATATACATTAGTAGTTTTAACAGCAAAAAGAGCAAGAGAAATTTCTGGTGATGATGAAGTGCTTTTGGCAAAAGGTGAGAAGCCAGTAATGAGAGCATTATCAGAGATTGCAGAAGGAACTGTATCTTATGAACAATTATAAATATATTTAAGTTGTCTCATTAGGTGAAGATATATTCACCTAGGGGGTAGGATTACCTACTCTCTTGAGGCAATTTTTTTTATTAGGAGCTGAATTTATGCCAATAAACTGCTATTATATGCCGACTAAGGTTTTTGCAGGTGATAATGTAATCCGTACTACAAAAGAAGAATGGAAACTTTTTGGGGGAAAGGCAATTATAATTACTAGTCCCAATAGTGCAGATAAAAGTGGTGCTTTATTAGATCTCCAAGCTAAATTAGCAGAAGAGCAAATAAAGGTTAGTTATTTTAAGCAGGTAGAGGAAAATCCTTCTTTCCAAACTGTGTTAAAAGCAGCAAAGCAAGGAAGAGAATTTGCTGCAGATTTTGTGATAGGTATTGGAGGTGGATCTCCATTAGATTGTGCTAAAGCAGTAGCGGTTTTACTAAAATACGAAGAAACAGCATTTTCAACAATTGAGCTTGGGAAAAAGCTACTAATGAGTGCACAAAAATCAGTTGCACCATTGATAGCAATTCCGACGACAGCAGGGACAGGATCAGAGGTTACTCCTTATGCTGTTATTACGGATAGGGAAGAACAAGTAAAAAAAACCTTGCCTACAAAAATATTCCCTGCATTGGCGTATTTAGATCCAACTTATTTGCTGAGTTTAGAGCAGTTTTATCGTTTAAGTACAGGATTGGATGCTCTTGCTCATGGGATAGAAGGCTATTTGAGTGTACAAGCTAATATGTTTTCTGATACTTGGGCAGAGCAGTGTTTCCGAGAGTTTGCAAGAGTAAAAACAATATTAGTTAAAAAAGATATCGATATACAGGAAGCGAGAAGCCTGCTGTTTTTTTCAAACTATGCAGGGTTTGTGATTGCTCAAACAGGAACATCTTTACCACATGGCTTAAGCTATAGTCTAACGGTGAAGAAAAATCTTCCACATGGTTTTGCTTGTGCTTTATTTTTAGTGCCCTACTTAAAAATGCACCCTTGGCAGCAAAAAGTAGAAAGACTCTTAAAACTTTGCAATTTTGAGAATTTAGAGGATTTAGCTAACTGGTTAAAGAGTAGTGGCATCAAAATGCCAAGCTTAGAAGAAGCTGAAGTAATTGCTTTTGCAAAGGAAATGTTCTTAAATACTGCAAAGCTACAGAGCTTTCCGAGAAGTGTATCATACGAAGAAATATTTATGTTATATCAACAAAAGAATATTGTATAAATTGGTAATTTGTGCTATATTGAATTTATTAAAAGTGGTGAGCTGCCTGCTCGCGTAAAGTGTATTTATTGGCAGGTTTAACACGATATAGTATTAAGAAACAAAAACCTGTCCTTTGTGGCAGGTTTTTTTATATTATTTGGAGGTGCAAAAATGATTGAAAAGACAATAATAAGGGCTGATGTATTTGCAAAGGCAACGGGTGCAGCAATGTATGCGGATGATTTGCTCTTTGATGCTATGCTTTATGTAAAAACTGTAATGAGTAGTAAGAGCCATGCTGAAATTGAAAGTATTGATTGTAGTGAAGCACTAGCTGTTCCAGGGGTAGTTGCAGTTTTAACAGCTAAGGATGTACAAGGTAAGCTATGTAACCCTACAGAACGACCAATATTGGCCTTAGACACAGTACGCTATATAGGTGATGGGGTAGCTTTAGTTATTGCTGAAAGTTTAGCTGCTGCCAAACGTGGGATGAAAAAAGTAAAAGTAAACTATCTTGAGTTGCCTGCTGTATATGATACAGAAGAAGCATTAACAGATGGTGCACCAATTATTCATGGTACAAGCAATGAAGCTTGTCATTGGAAAGTACGGAAAGGAAATCTAGCAGAAGGCTTTGCTGCAGCGGATATTGTCTTGGAACAGGATTTTACTACGCAAAGAGTTTATCATGGACATATGGAAACAGAAATTTGCATAGCAGAGCCGACACCTCAAGGAGTAAATATTTATTGCCCAGGAAAAGCTCCATTTTATGCGCGCCAGCCAGTAGCAGATGCCTTGAATATTGGGCTTAATCAAGTTCGAGCCATTCAACCAGTAGTTGGGGGTAGTTTTGGAGCAAAAGGGACTGATGCAGGCATAATTGCAGCTAGAGCTGCAATTGCTGCTAAGCATACTGGCAGAATTTGCAAAATAATTTATAGCAGAGAAGAATCAATGGTGGAGTGTACTAAAAGGCATCCTTTTAAGTTGCGCTATAAGATCGGAGCAAAAAAAGATGGTACAATCACAGCGATGGAAATCTATGGACTTGTTGACGCTGGTGCATACACTTCAGAAACAAAACGAACCACAGCACGTTCTTGTGTAGAAGCTACAGGTCCTTATGTAATTCCTAATGTGATGACTGATATCATCGGTGTATATACAAATACTGTTTCTAATGATGCGATGAGAGGCTATGGTTCACCTCAGGTTGATGCTTGTTCAGAACAAATAATGGATGAATTAGCTATAAAGCTTGGCATGGATCCAGTTCTTTTGCGCAGACTGAACGGCTTAAAAGAAGGATCACTTTCTGCAACTAGTCAGGTGATGACCGGTGTAAGCTTAGATGAGTGTATCGATAAATTGGTAGAAAAATTCGACTGGTATGAGCGTAAGGAGCGTATAGCTAAATCAAAAAAACATGGTGATAAGGTTCGCGGATTAGGGATGGCTTGCATGTATCGTGGAGAAGCAATGGGAGCAGGAGCAATAGACACTGCAGGAGTAAATATCCATGTAGAAAAAGATGCTAGTGTGAAAATCTACGCTGGTTTAAATGAAGTCGGACAAGGTGGACATACCATGCTAGCAAGTGTTGCTTGTTTGGTGCTAGGAATTAGTGATAAAAGGATTTCTGTGGCTAGAGTAGATTCCGCTTATGTTCCAGATAGTGGTCCAACGGTTGCCTCGAGAGGTACTGTTTTGGCAGGTAATGCTTGTCAGAGGGCAGCAGAACAGATTAAAGAAAAATTAGCTATTTTGGTAGCTGGAAATTTTAAGGTAAAGCCAGAAGATTTAAGCTTTGCCAATGAAAAAATTTTTATAACTGACAATCCTGAAGTATCGATGAGCTTTGAAAAGGCTGTGCAAGCTTGCTATAATGCAGGTAAAAATGTTTATGGGTTTGGTTGGTGGTGTGCACCAGATAGCTGGATGGATCCAGATGGAGGTTCCTGTGAACCTTATTTCTCTTATGTATATGGCGCATGTGCAACTGAAGTAGAGGTGGATCTAGTTACTGGAAAGACAGAAGTGCTTGCCTTTGCAGCAGCTCATGATGTGGGACACGCTTTGAATGTTATGGAAGTTGAGAATCAAATTTGTGGAGGTGTATCCATGGGGATTGGCTATGCCTTAACCGAAGAGATACTTATGATTAATGGTAGGGTAGATAACCCGAATTTTCGTTGGTATGTTACTCCAACAGCCGTAGACTATGGGGAAATTATTCCGATTATTGTTGAAAAACCTAGTAAATTTGGACCTTTAGGAGCAAAAGGGTTAGGAGAACCAGCTACTTCAATTGTAGCACCGGCCATCCTCAACGCTATTAGAGATGCAATTGGTACGAGAATATATCAAATGCCAGCAAGCCTGGAAAAAGTTGCTACAGCAATTTCTGCAAATAAAGGAGGCAAAGCATAATGTCATTCAAAATCTATAAGCCGCAAATTTTGCGAGATTTGTTTACCTTTATGAAATTATATATGGATAGTGATGTAAAACTTTTAGCTGGTGGAACAGACTTTATGTTAATGTTAGAAAATAATAAAATTCAGCCAGATTTGGTGATTGACCTTACGGCAGTGCAGGAAATGAAAGGCATCACGGTTATTGGTGATGAGCTTTGTATTGGAGCATTAACTACAATGACGGAACTAGCGGAGTCTGCTTTAGTGCGTACTTATGCTCCACTGTTAGCTGAAGCAGCAGTAAGCATGGGCAATTTGCAGGTGCGCAATCTAGCTACAGTGGGTGGAAATTTAGCAAATGCGAGCCGCAGTGCTGATGTAGTACCTGCCTTAATTGCTCTTGATGCAGTAGCAATTATTAATAAGGACGATGGATCCAGGCAAGAGTTGGTTGAAGAAGTACTGAGAGGTTCTCGTAAAACATCTTTAGCAAAGGATGAGGTAATAACTTTTTTTAAGCTTAAACTAGCTAAAGTTGGTACTGGTATGGCTTACGAAAAATTGGGTCGTAGAAAATCAGGTGCGATTTCACTTATGACTAGTAATATAGTTATTGAACAAACAGAGGGAAAGATAACAAAAGCTCGGCTAGTCTTCGGTGTAATGACACCATCAGCGAGAAGAGCTAGGCCGGCAGAAGATTTCTTGCTTGGAAAAACTTTGACAGAAAAAATAGCGACAAAGGCTGCGGAAATAGCTAGAAGTTACATTGTTGAATATATTCAAATGGTGCGACCTGCAGACTTAGATCGCAAAGAACTTGGCTATGCTTATAAATTGCCTGTGCTTGAAGGTGTTGCAAAACGCTGTATTATATCAGCTTACGAAAAAGGTGGAGTGTAAAATGTCAGAAATCATTTTGGATATGAACATAAATGGCGAGAACATTTCAATTCAAGTGCCGTCAAATATGCGTTTGATTGATATATTGCGGGTTAAGCTACGTTTAACAGGGGTAAAAGAGGGCTGTGGTGAAGGCGAGTGTGGTGCCTGTACTATTATTATGAATGGGAAGGCAGTAAATTCTTGCCTCGTGCTAGGGATTCAGGCAGATAATGCCACAATTATTACGGTAGAGGGTTTAGCTAAAAATGGTGAAATGGATATTTTACAACAAAAATTTATTGAGTATGGTGCAATTCAATGCGGTTTTTGCACTCCTGGCATGCTAATGAGCGCAAAAGCCTTGCTCATGCACAATCCGAAGCCAAGCAAAGAAGAAATACGGGAAGCAATCGCGGGGAATCTCTGCCGCTGTACGGGTTATACTCCAATTACCAAAGCAATCGAAGCAGCAGTAAAAGTATAATATTTATTTTTCAAGTATAAATTAGCAAATAGCCAAAAAACGAACTTATCCTCAAGAGGGAAAGTTCGTTTTTTGCTTATTTAAGATGCTAGTTTGGATAAATATTATCAGACCAAACATTATATTTGAGGATTATGTTATAATAGCTAAGATAATTATTTGGAGAGTGATTTAATGAAAAGAATATTAATCCTTGGTTTAAGTATAATTTTGCTTTTTGGTTGTAATCAAGTGAGTCAGGAGACTGTGCAAATTGGCACGCTCCAGGGACCTACTGGTATGGGCATGGCAAAGCTAATGGAAGAGAACAGCTTAAGTAAAACAAAAAATAAGTATGAATTCACAGTGGCAGGAACGCCGGAAGAAGTAGTTGCGAAACTCATTAATGGTGAGTTAAAAATTGCAGCATTGCCTACTAATTTGGCAGCAATTCTTTACCAAAAGACCAAGGGACAAGTTCAACTTGCTGCGGTAAACACGCTAGGTGTGCTTTATTTAGTTGGAGAAGATAAAATTAGCAATATCGAGGATTTGTCTGGAAAAACTATTTATGCTACAGGGCAAGGGGCAACACCAGAATATGTATTGCGCTATTTACTGGCGAGTCAAGGTATCACAGATGTGAAAATACTCTATAAGCAAGAGCATGCAGAATTGGCAGCTTTGGTTGCTAGCGGGGAAATAAAGCTTGCTATGTTGCCAGAACCATTTGTGACTATTGTTTTGCAAAAAAACAAGCAGGCCAAACGCCTGCTAGATTTTTCTGTCGTTTGGCAGGGAGCAACAAAAGGTTTGGATCTACCGATGGGTGGTCTTGTGATACAGAAAATCTGGGCAAATGAGAACCCAAAGACCATAAAAAAATTTCTTCAGGAATATCAAGCTTCGGTAGAGTATGCTAATGCAAATCCAGTAGCTACTGGGCAACTTATTGAGAAATATGGAATCATGTCGAATGGAGAATTAGCAGCACAAGCTCTACCAAACTGCAAGCTTGTTTACTGGTCAGGTGAAAAAATGCAGCAAGCAGTAAGCCATTACTATGAAGTTTTAGCTGAATTAGAGCCAAAAGCAGTTGGAGGAAAATTACCGGATGGAGAATTCTACTATCAAGATTAAAAAAATCGGAGTAGTTTTATTTTGGCTATTTGTTTGGCAAATAATAGCTTTATTGTTAGGAAAACCATTACTTTTGCCTACGGTACCTGCGGTGTTTTTGCGTCTATTGGAGCTTATCTGGACAAAAAGTTTTTGGCTAATAACAATAACTAGCTTTAGCAGGATTAGTCTAGGTTTTTTATGTGCATTACTCATAGGTTTGTTGGGTGGATTTTTTACATATCGCTGGATTTCAGTACGCATTCTTTTTACACCGGTACTGCAAGTAATGCGAGCAACACCGCTAGCTTCATTTATTATCTTAGCACTTATATGGCTGAAAAGCGGCATTTTGCCTAGCTTTATTGCAGGCTTTAGCATTTTACCTATAATATGGTTAAGTGTTCAAACAGGCTTAGAACAAATGTCTATTCCTTATGGAGAAATGGCAAAGGTTTTTGGGCTAAACTGGCAGAAAAAATTGCGCTTTATCTATGCTCCACAGGTAAAACCTTATTTTCTTAGCGCTTGTATAACTGCTGTAGGCTTTGCTTGGAAAGCGGGGGTTACAGCTGAACTTTTGAGCTTACCTCAATTTGGTATAGGAACTGAGCTTTACTCAGGTAAAATTTATTTGGAAACAGTAGACTTATTTGTATGGACTTTAGTATTGATTATTATTAGTGTAGCTTTAGAAAGAATGGTGAAAAAATGGCTCAGCAAAAATTAAGCACCGTATATGGAATTAATTTTTGCCAAATCTGCAAAAGCTATGGTGAGCAAATAGTGCTGGTAAACTTTAACGCAGAGCTGCCTGAAAAAGGGCTAATTTCTCTAACTGGGGTTTCTGGTAAAGGTAAAACAACCATACTGCGTTTACTGGCAGGGCTTGAACTTCCTGACAGTGGTATAATTTCTGGTCTCAGTGACAAAAAAATCAGTTATGCTTTTCAAGATCAGCGCTTACTTCCTTGGTTGAGTTTGTGGGAAAATGTGCTTTTGCCATTGGTAAGTAGTAGCAGCGAGAGAGCTTTAGCATATTTTCAAGTTATGCAACTTTCGCAAGATGTAGATAAGTTTCCAAGTGCTGCAAGCGGTGGAATGTTGCAAAGAGCAGCTTTAGCAAGAGCATTAACAGTAGAGTCTGAAATTGTGCTTATAGATGAACCATTGCAAGGTTTGGATGAAAAATTAGCAGAAGTGGTTTTAGTGCTCTTGAAAAAAGAAGCAACTAAGCGTTTAATAATCGTAGCGACCCATGAACCACTTGAACTAGCAGACATGGTAATTGAAGTTTAAGCTAGCAAAAGTTATATTTATGAAATATTTTCTTGGAAGACGCAGGGTAGGGACAACATAGTCCTTGTACTGCGTCTATTTTATGATAAAAATAATTTAATTTTATGCCAAATAAGAGCAAAATGTGCTAAAATTAAATTTAGAATGTAATGATATAAGTCTCATAATCAATAGCTTGAGTGAGGTGCAAAAATGGCAAGAAACACTACTTTAGGAGTTTTTGATATTATAGGTCCAATAATGATTGGACCATCAAGTTCCCATACAGCAGGTGCAGCTAGAATGGGTTTTATGGCAAGGAATATTTTTGGTAAGCAACCTATGCGAGTAGAATTCCATCTCCATGGCTCTTTTGCAAGAACATATAAAGGTCATGGTACTGGATTGGCACTAGTCGCAGGGTTATTGGGTATGTATCCTGATGATATCAGGATTGAACATGCCTATGAACATGCGGCAGAACGCGGTATGGACTTTCGATTTTTCCAAACAAATTTAGGCGGGGGAGTTCATCCAAATACAGCGTTAATTAAAATGTTTAGCGAAAATGGTAAGGAGCGTTCAGTCCAGATTAGTTCTCTAGGTGGAGGCGCTATTCAAGTAACGAAGATTGATAATTTTGAGGTTCTTATTTTAGGCAATTTAAATGTTATAGTGGCTTCATACAAGGATAAGCCTGGAGTTGTAGCTAAAGTAACAGCTAAGATAGCAGAATATGATTTGAATATTGCCTTTATGAATGTTGCGAGGGAAGAAAAGGGTGCTGATGCATTGATGGTGGTCGGGTTAGACAAGAAAATGCCTGAGGATGCTTGTGAGTCTTTGCGTAGCATTAAACAGGTTAGCGAGCTTTTAGTTATTGAAAAAATATTATAACTTGGTTTAATTAAAGTTTAATAGCATGCAATATGGAGGGAAAAAGATGTTTTATAATTCTGTAGCGGCCCTCTGCGAGGCTGCAAAAAAAGCAGGTAAGCCAATTTCTGAGATAGTAATGAAAAGTCGTGCAATCGACACGGAAATTAGCATGGAAGAATTAATGGAGCAAATGGATGAAAATTGGCAAGTAATGTTAGAAGCCATGGATAGAGGACTTTACACGGATGTAAAGTCTGTTACTGGACTTTCAGGTGGTGATGCAAAAAGAATCTATGAAGCAAACAAGCATAGAATTAGCTATGTGGGTAGCCCTGTCATCACAGCAATGGCAAGAGCAATTGCTGTGGCAGAAGTTAACGCCGCTATGGGCAGGATTGTAGCGGCACCAACAGCGGGTTCTTGTGGTGTTTTACCAGCAGTTCTTTATTCAGTTGCTGCAGAGCTAGACTTACCGAGAGAAAAAATTGTAAAAGCACTTTTTGCTGCAGCCGGAATAGGATTAATTATTGCACAAAATGCTAGCTTATCAGGTGCAGAAGGCGGATGTCAGGCGGAGTGTGGCTCTGCTTCATGCATGGCAGCCTTTGCAGCAGTTGAACTAGCTGGAGGCACACCAGAACAAGCTATGCATGCTGGTGCTATTGCACTTAAAAACATGCTAGGACTAGTTTGTGACCCTGTTGCAGGTCTCGTAGAAATACCTTGTATAAAACGCAATGCTTCAAGCGCAGCCAACGCTATGATTGCCTTTGAAATGGCACTAGCTGAGGTGGAAAGCAAAATACCTATTGATGAGGTAATACTTGCTATGAAACAGATAGGGGATATGATGTCACCACAATTAAAGGAAACTGCATGTGGTGGATTAGCGGTAACGCCAACGGGTAGAGCTATTAGCAAACGAATTTTCGGTAGTAGTGATCGCTTGCCAGTTGTTAGTTTTGAGGATTTAGAATAATGGCTGAGGTTATTGCTTTTATCGGAGCTGGTGGAAAAACAACCAGTCTACTCTATTTTGAAGAATTGGCAATAAAGAAAAAAACATCTAGCTTACTGACAACAACAACTAAAATGCTTGAGATAGAAGTATCAGACAAACCAATTGCGTTTGCTAGTTGCTATGAAGAATTACGAAAATTGGTAATCGCAGGACTAGCAAAAGAAAGTTGTCACTTGCGTATTTTTAGAGAGCGTTTAGCAATAAACGATAAGGTTGCTGGCTTAAATGTTAGTTGGATAGAAAGCCTACATCTGGAGTTTCCGGAAATAGAGCTATTAATTGAAGCAGATGGTGCAAGAGGTAAAGGTCTCAAGTGGCCTTATGCGCACGAGCCTGTATTACCTAAATGTGTCACAAAGGTTTATGCTTTAGCAAGTAGTGGGGTATTAGGGAAACCATTAACAGAGGAATGGGTTTATAATCCAGCCGGATTTGGTATATTCTACGGCAAGATAATAGATAAAAGGGTCTTGGATTATTATTTTTCAGTTGGTGGAAAAAAGCAATTACAAGACAATATTGAGTATCATGGTATATTAGTAGAACCAGGTCGATTTTGGTGGGAACAGGAAAATGATAAGGGGTAAATGCATGAAGCTATGCGCAGTATTATTAGCAGCAGGAGAGGGAAAGAGATTTGGTGAACTCAAGCAACTAGCAATTTATCAAGGAGAATCTTTTATCTTGCTAGCTTTGCGCAAGCTGCTCACAGTTGAAACAGAGCAAATAATAATTGTACTTGGATTTGAACAGCAAAAAATTACCCAATTGCTACAAGAGAGCGGTCTTCTAACAAACAAAGTTAAGATAGTGGTAAATGAGCATTATCAGCAAGGTATGGGTACGAGTATCGCTACTGCTATGAATAATATTATTGAAGATATAGAAGCTGTGATGTTTTTATTGGTTGATTTGCCATTGATGCAAGTAGAAACTATTAGCTTAATCTTAAAGGAATTTAGGCAGATAGAACAAAAAATTTTAGTTCCAACATATCAAGGTAAAAGGGGACATCCAACCGTTTGGGGAAAAGACTACTTTTCTGTACTTAGTAAATGTAAAGGTGATACGGGGGCGAGAGAACTTTTACAGACTTACGCAAAAGATGTATGGTTCTTTTCTTGCGATGATCAGGGGATAATTTTGGATATTGATACATTGGAGCAATTGAAGAGGCTAAGAGCAGAATAGTCTAATGGAAGGAGAGCAACTAATTGAAAACTATAAATTTAATTCATTTACAGGAAGAACAAAGTGCTGCAGTAGTTGTAGCTGGGTTAGTGGGTGCAAAAACGGGTCAGCTTGCTGTGGATTTAGGAAATGAAGAGAAAGTGCTTAAATGCTTAGAAAATAAACTGGTTTTAAGGGAAGCTTTGTTAAGTGAGAGTTTAGCTAAGGAAAATTCATTGCGTCAAAGGTTAGGCGAAATACAAATAATTGAAACTGGGGAAACAACTTTACTGCAGTTTATACCTGCAGTGAATGTAGAAATAGATCAAAGACTAGTAATTGAAAAATTGCTGGAAAAGGCAAAAGAGACGATGTTAGTTAAAGCTGCAAGCTATCTATTCGTTTGTGATGATCAACAAGCTTTGACAGATGAAAAAATTGATCTTACTCTAGTGGTAGTAAAGCCAACTCAGTCTAGTCTAGATCTCTTTAAATTGGAGTATAAAAAAAATGAGGAATTGTGGATTGCAGAAAAAAGGCTCTTAGTAATTGAATATTTTGATTTGGATCCAGAAAAATCAATGAGGTTAATAGATTTTGCGTTGAAGCATAAATGTAAGATAGTAGGTAGAATACCGTTTTTGCAAAGGTTAGAATATCGTGGTGGCGATGCACAGCTAGAACAAAGTTACTATAAGGGCTTAGGCGAAAATGGTAAGCAAGCCTATGCTATGATGTGGCACAGTCTGACTTTTGTATTGAAAAAGTAAGGGAGGCTTTATATGCAGGTATATTTGGGCGTTGATGTGGGAGGAACAAAGATAGCGGCAGGGTTAGTTGACTTATCTGGGAAAGTGCTAGAAAGACAAGAAGTGCCAACAGAAAGCTGGCTAGGTGCAAAGCAAGTTAAATTGAAAATATTAGATATAATGAAGCGAATGCTAGAAATAGATAGGTATAAAGTATTGGCTGCAGGGGTAGGATTTCCTGGTATAATTAATCATCATACGGGTGAGACTGAACAAGCGGCTAATATTAAGGATTGGGGTAAGGAAAAACTTGGAGTTATAATGCAACAAGCCTTTCCTTTATTACCAGTATATTTTGCTAATGATGCTAATGCAGCAGCATTAGGAGAATTGTATTTCGGCGCTGGCAAAGGTTTTCATGATGTTTGTTATATTACAGTAAGTACCGGTATAGGAAGCGGATTCATAAGCGGTGGCAAGTTAATAGTAGGGAAAAATGGCGGAGCTGGTGAAATCGGACATATGATAATTCAACCAGATGGGCCACTATGTGGTTGTGGAAGCAGAGGTTGTTTAGAAGCATTTGCTTCAGGAACTGCACTGGCACTGCGTGCTAAACAAAGGTTAGCTACAGGTGAGACCAGTATTTTGCATAAAAAACAGCATATATCTGCCATTGAAGTTTTTGCTGCTGCCGATGCCGGTGACGAATTAGCACAAGCATGCGTAGCAGAGCAAAACAAATATTTAGGAATGGGCATTGTAAATGTCGTAAATCTCTTCAATCCTGAACTAGTAATTGTTGGCGGTGGAGTAAGCAAAAGAGGAGAAAAGCTTTTAGACCCAATTAGAAAGTATTGCAGTCAACATGCCTTTGCATGCAATAAACATACCCCTATAGTGCAGGCGCAGTTAAAAGGAGATGTTGGTATAGTTGGGGCAGCGGCTGTAGCAATTTCAGGTAAGCGGGATGGCAGATGAAATCACTATTAATCTGTGAGGATTGTGGTAATAAATTTATTGAAGGTGACGAATGTCCATGCGTGCTAGCGAAGTTAAGACAGGATTTTTTGGCTTTGCCACCAGTTATTGTAGAACCAGAATTAGGAACAGGCTCGGTTCTAGAACGCTTATTGAAGCAACGCGGAATTGGAGAAGATTTAGAGGCGTTTTTTGCAGCCAATATTAGTGATATTGAGGATTTTTCTTTATTGAATTTACAAAAGGGTAAAGAAAGGTTGTTAAAAGCGTTAACAAAAAAAGAAAAGATTACAATTTATGGTGACTATGATGTGGATGGTATTACAGCGACTGCTTTAGCATATAATATTTTAAGTGCGTTAGGCGCTGAGGTGAACTACTATATTAATGACCGCTTCCAAGCAGGGTTTGGTATTAATACTGCAGGTGTAGAAGAAATAGCTAAGTGGGGAACACAACTTATATTAACGGTAGATAACGGAATAGCTGGGAATAGTGCTGTCACAAGAGCTAAAGAATTAGGTATGGAGGTTATTGTTACTGATCATCATGAACCAAATGCTGTTTTACCTGATTGTCTAATCATTGATCCTAAACAAGTGGGATGTGCATCTACATATAAGGATTTAACTGGTGTTGCAGTAGTTTTTAAGCTGATGTATTGCCTATGCGAAGAAAAAAATTGTAAAAATTTGGCATTGCGTAACATGGACTTAGTAGCATTTGGAACAGTTTGTGACTGTGGAAAGCTCTTAGGTGAAAATAGAGTATTTGTTAGAAATGGCTTAAAGTTAATTAATTGGGGCGAAAAAACTGCTATCGGATTTGCTGCTATGAAAGAAGTTAATCAACTGAAAAAAGAAATAAATGCCTATCACTTAGGATTTGTTTTTGGTCCTCAACTCAATGCTGAAGGACGGTTAGAGGGTAGCCCGTTAGATGGGGTTAAGCTTTTAACTACTAATGATAAAGAAGAAGCATTAGCTATTGCTCAAAGATTAGTAGGCTTAAATAAAAAGAGGCAAGTACTACTAGAAGAACAATTAGAAACCGTAGAAATGTTGGTTGATGTTCGCAAAGCTTTTATTATCATCTATCTGGCGGATCTACACGAAGGAATTATCGGTCTGCTTGCTGGTCGCTTAAAAGAGCGTTATGCACGTCCAGTAATAGTCTTAACTCTAGATAAAGACGGTAATTACAAAGGATCTGGGCGGTCTGCTTGTGGTTATGACTTAAAAGCTGCCTTAGATAAGGTTGCCAAGCTTCTTCTGAAATATGGAGGACATGCAGAAGCGGCAGGATTAAGTATCAGTTGTGAAAATATTATGACTGTTAAAAATATTTTAGAAACGGATGCTGCTATGCGTATTTCCAAAGAAAAAATTCGCAAACAGATATTTCTAGATGTAATACTTAGTCAAGAAGAAATCGACATTAAATTAGCTGAAGATTTACAACTCCTAGAACCATTTGGACAAGGCTTTAGTAAGCCAAAGTTTTTGTTGAAAAATATAGTAGCTGAGGGTATAGTATTAATGTCTGAAGGCAAACATACTCGTTTTAAGTCTGAAAATTGTGATTTTTTATGTTTTAACATCAACAATGTTTTTGCTAAAAAGGTATATGATGTTATAGGCTTTCCTACTATTAACGAGTGGCAGGGCAGGCGAAGTTTACAGTTCATTGTAGAAGAACTATTAGAAAAAAATGAAATATTTGCAGGAGGATTGATTTAGTGAAACGTGCAGAAAAGATAGCTTGGAAAGAAAATGTATTTTTGCTCCCAATTTTGATTGCAGTAGCATTTGTACCTTTGATTGTTTATTTGACAGTAGTACCAGTAGATGCAAGCGTACAAGTATTTTGGAAAAGCGGCACAAGTAACTCTGATTTTTTCTCTGCTACAAAAGCAATTTGGATTATGATCTTAGGACTTTTTGCGCTTTTAGGAGTAATCTCTTCACCTAAAGTCATGCTTATGGACTGGAAAAAATTAGGTAGAGATCCAGTTGCGATACCATTAATTGTTTATACTTTTTTTGTGCTTTTTTCAGCATTATTAAGTTCATATAAAAGTGTTGCATTGTGGGGGTTTCCAGACAGGCAGGAGGGCATGTTTGTTCTCTTAGCATATGTGGTATTTTTCTTAGCAACGTACCTCTTAGTCAAAAAAGAAAATCAAGTTCAGCTGGTTTTAGCGGCAATTGGTTTTTCCACCATCGTGGCAGGGACTATTGGCGTATTCCAATTTATCGGACTAGATTTCTTTCGTAGTAATTTTGGTAAATTAATGATTTTACCAAAAGCGTATCATAATGTGGCCGATAACTTGAATTTTACCTTTGGAGCTAAAACTATTTATTCAACAATGTATAATACTAATAATGTGGGTAGCTTTATGAGCATGGTTTTTGTAGTTGCCCTTGGCTTATTTTTTCTAGCAAAAGATAAAAAAGCAAAATGGGGTTTAGGAATTTTCACTCTCTTGGCTTTTTTTAATACAATTGGTTGCAATTCAAGAGCTGGTTACGTAGGTGCACTTGCAGGATTTATTTTAGTGTGCATTCTTTCTTGGAGACGCATAAGAGAAAATTGGAAATCAACCTTGGTTATAGGATTATGTCTAGCGGTAGTTTTTGTAGGCCTTGATCTATCATCCGGGGGAAGCATCTTGAAAAGAATTAGTTTAAGTGGAATTAAGGGGACATCAACAGAAGCTGTAGAAGTTCCCAAAGTAGAAACAGCCTCAGATAAAAATGATATGAGTAGAGACGGGTACATTATCAGGACAGAAAAGAACAGCTTTATTTTACAAAAAGAAGGCAGTGAAAGTCAGTTAAAGAGTGTCTTAAAAGGAGATAAAGTTACTTTCTTTGATAATCAAGATAAAGAAGTAGCATTAGTTATTCAAGATGGACAATATCAAGTAAATGATCCGCGTTTTGCCAAAATTATTATTAAGTCTAATGGATCGATGCTAACCTATACCATCCCAAATGTTGCTGAACCAGTAAATATTCTCTTGACTAGCAATGGGATGGTCTTTGCAAGTGCTGATGGAAAACCTTTGACAGAAACCGTTTCAGTGCCAATGGGACCGGGCTTTACTGATTTTTATATTGAAAAAGAAAAATTATATTTAGTCAGCGGTGGGAAAAAAGTAATTGTAACTGGTGGAGAAGGACAAATTAACTTCCTTGATGAAAATGGCAATCCCGTAGGTGTCACAGCAGCAGCTAATGGGGGATATATGCCGGATAAGACAGATTTGCAAAACTTCAGTATTCTTGTTGGAGAGAATTTCTTTCAAGCAGTCAGTGGAGGTAATACACTGAATTTTAGTTTGACAGCTGAAGGTTGGAAATTTCTAAATAGTGCTGGGCAGCCTGTAGAACTAAGAAATGATGTACCTGTTTTTGAACCATTAAGAGGTAGGGAATTACTTGGTTCAGGGCGTGGCTTTATCTTTGGACGTTCCATACCAATGCTGAAAGATACGGCACTAGTTGGTTATGGACCTGACACATTTGCAATATATTTTCCACAAGATGATTATCGCGGAAAACTACAAGGGTTAGCTAATACCTATATTATTGTTGATAAGCCTCATAATATGTATTTACAGATAGGAATTAATGAAGGGGTAATTGCACTCTTGGCATTCCTTGCAATGTTTGTGGTTTATTACGTAGTATCCCTGAAGAAATACTTGCGATTTGGCTGGAAGCATAAATGGGTTAAATATAATATTGCTTTCGGTGGAGGAATTCTCGCATATTTAGTTGCTGGTATGTTCAATGATTCTATCGTATCGGTGGCACCAGTTTTTTGGGTAATCTTTGGATTAGGTTGTGCAATGAATAAATTAACAAAAGAAGAAGTAGCATAAATTAAAGACAGGAAAGGAAAATTCCGTTCCTGTCTTTTTGAAAGGTGGAATTAAGGTGGGACGTTTAGGACGAATGGCATTTTGGCTATTAGTTATTCAACTAGTTTCCAAAGGTCTGGGCTTTATTAGAGAAATTACAATCGCTAACTTTTTTGGAGCTAGCTATGTTGTAGATGCTTACCAAATGTCCATCGGTATTCCTGGTACAATTTTTGGAGCTATTTTAGGAGCTATGGCAACCACATTTATTCCAATGTACACAAAGCTTAAAGTGAAGAAAAATGGCAGTGAAGAAGTGTATACTTCGAATTTAATCAATGCTCTAGCCCTACTTGGTATCTTATGCAGTATTCTAGGATTTTATTTTGCTAAAGAAGTGGTATCAGTTTTCGCTAGTGGCTTTGCAGGACCTGTATTTGCCCTAACCGTGAGCTTTGTAAAAGTAAGTTTCTTTAGTATTATTATTACCTCAATAAACTCAATCGCGACTAGTTATTTACAAATTCATGGCCGCTTTATTATTAGTGATTTAAGCACTCTAGCAAATAATTTTGTAATTGTAAGCATGGTAATTTTAGCTTTCTATTTTGAGCCAACCATCTTAATTTGGGGTTATGTTTTAGCCCAAGCAATAAATCTATTAATTCAACTTGTAGTTATGCGTAAAATTGGTCATCATCATAAACTGCAGTTAAACTTAAAAGGCAAGGAATTGCGTGAGACTGTGCTCTTGGCATTACCGGTCTTCGTAGGACAAACAGCAGGAGCAGTTAACCTTTTTGTAGACCGTTCCATTGCTTCTGGGCTACCTGAAGGAAGTATTGCTGCGTTAAGCTACGGTGCTACCTTGAATGGGTTTGCTTTTGGAATTATTGCAGCTATTGCTGCAAAACTGATCTATCCGGCAATAACAGAGCGGGCAGTAAAGAACGACATGGAAGGATTTAAGTCTTATTTAAGTAGTGGCTTGCAATTTTTGTTAGTGCTCTTAATTCCTATCACTATCGGTGCAATTATTCTTGGGAAACCAGTTACTGAGGTAGTATTTGCTAGGGGTGCCTTCGATGCTAAAGCTACAACAATGACTTATCAAGCATTTGTTTTTTATAATCTTGGTATTGTCGGTATGGGTGTGAATGGGCTTTTAGTTTCGGCCTTTTATGCTTTGCGTGATACCAAAACACCCCTAAAAAATGGTTTGCTAGCAGTGGTGATGAATATCACACTCAATCTTATTCTGGTACGCCCTATGGCTCATGCCGGACTTGCCTTAGCGACATCTATTACATCTATTACTACGGCTATATTATTATTAGTTGCGTTACGCAAAAAAATAGGACCTCTGCAAGGGAAGCGGATTTTCAAAACGGTCGTACAAAGCTTTGGAGCTGCAGGAGTAATGGGTGTAATGGTTTACCTAAGTTATTATAAATTTTTTGCAATATATCTCACCTCGGGTTTTATGATTGAATGGATTAGGTTGATCTTGTCGATTGTACTGGGAATCTTGGTTTATTTCATTTTTATGTGGAAAGAACTCTTAATCCTAAAGAAAGCCTAGACTAGAAAACTTGCATTTTTTAATCTTTTCTTATATAATTAAATATTGTTAAGAGCTAGCCTCTAAGAGCTGGTATTGTGGAGTTTGGTTCTGCGCAACACGAAATCATGAACCCTGTCAGATCCGGAAGGAAGCAGCAGTAAGTGAATCTTCGGGTGTGCCGCAGGTTAATCTAGCCCTACGATACTAGCCCTTAGAGGCTAGTATTTTTTATGAAAAAATTCACTAAATCGTAGGTATATGATATAATTAAGCAGATTTCTAGGTGAAGAAAGGGATGTGGCAATGGCTTATTTAGCATTATACAGAAAATATCGTCCCATCAGGTTTGCTGATGTGGTAGGACAAGATGCCACTGTGCGTATTTTACAACATGCAGTTGCAGAGCATAGAGTAAGTCATGCCTATCTTTTTTGTGGTTCTCGTGGCACTGGAAAAACAAGTTCAGCACGTATTCTTGCTAGAGCAGTTAATTGTTTAGAACCAGATGTAGGTGAACCATGTAATAAGTGTAGTTCTTGTCTAGCTATTGAAAGCGGCTCAGCTATGGATGTAATTGAAATCGATGCAGCCTCCAATCGCGGTATTGATGAAATTCGAAGCTTGCGAGAACGCATAGGTTTAAGTCCAATCCAGGGGCGCTATAAAGTATATATTATTGATGAAGTTCACATGTTAACCGGGGAGGCTTTTAATGCTTTTCTAAAAACGTTAGAAGAACCACCAAATCATGTAATCTTCATTTTGGCAACCACAGAACCACAAAAATTACCTGCGACTATACTTTCACGCTGTCAACGCTTTGATTTTCGCAGGATATCTGATGAAAAAATACGTAAGCGAATGGATTTAATTTTAGTAGAAAATAAAGTAGCCTACGAGGATGAAGCTCTTTTTCTCATTGCAAGGCTGGCTTTAGGTGGGATGAGAGACGCATTAAGCCTTTTGGATCAATGTATTTCCACTGGAACAGAATGTTTAACAGCTAAATTAGTTGAGGAAGTTGCAGGGATTGTAAGCGAAGATTGGTTAGAATTAATGGTTATAGCTCTTGTAGAGACAGATAAAAAGACAATCTTAAATCAAATATATTTAGGATTATCTGCGGGAAAAGAAGTTCATGGTATTTTAAGTAATTTGCTAATGTATTTACGAAATATTTTACTAGCATCTATGGGTAATGATGCAAAATCATTAGTTGCGGTTAGCGAGGAAAGCTTTAGTCGTTTAGAAAAACTTAGCAAGCGTATTGGTAAAAATAATCTAATGCTCATGCTAGAACGTTTAGGTGCTCTAGAAAAGGAACTTAGAAACACTAGTAATGCCTTTATCTTATTGGAAGTTGCTTTGCTTAGATTAACTGGAGAATTGAGCGGAGAGATGGCTGCTCCTACAAGCTTAATGCAACAGCAAGCTGTTTCTGAAAAGGGGAAAAGTGCTCCTTCAGCTATAGAAAAAAAAGTAGAGGTTAAAGAACCCATAGCACTAAAAAAACAAACTCCAATGCAAGCAAGAGGAGAAAAGCAAGGGCTCGTTGAAGTGGAACAAGACTTAGTATTACTCTGGCAAAGTGTTTTGGATAAGTTGAAAGACACAAATCGTATGCTAGAGCCCTTTTATCGTGAGGCTTTTGTAACAAATCTTCTCGATAACACACTAACAATTGAATTTCCCGTAAATAAATCTTTTCATTTTAACCGAGGTAATAAGCAAGATGCTAAAGCTCAAGTGGAATTAGTGCTAAATCAAATCTCAGCAAAAGAGCTTAAGCTGCATTGCTGCTTACAAATACCAAAGGATACCAAGGAAATGCAAGAGGAAGATCCAATGGTGAAAAGAGCAAAAGAGATTTTTGGTGAAAATATAGTAAATATTATAGATGACTAAAAGGAGCAGATGAGTATGGGAATGAATATGAACAAGTTAATGAAGCAAGCGCAAAAAATGCAAGCGGACATGGCACGCTTGCAAGGAGAACTGGAAAATAAGGAATTCGAGGTAAGCAGCGGCGGAGGCATGGTAACTGTAAGAGTAAATGGTAAGCAGGATGTT
Organism: Clostridia bacterium; assembly: GCA_037141195.1. Taxonomy (GTDB): domain Bacteria; phylum Bacillota; class TC1; order TC1; family JBAXCZ01; genus JBAXCZ01. The sequence goes on along the minus strand of JBAXCZ010000007.1, from coordinate 54,399 downwards.
TTGTCACTAAAAATAAATCCTGAATGTGTAGACCCTAATGATGTCGAGATGCTAGAGGATTTAGTTTTAGCTGCCATTCAGGATGCAATTAATCAATCAAAAGAGGAAGTAGCTCAAGAAATGAGTAAAGTAACCGGCGGTATGAAAATACCCGGCTTATTCTAGGAGAATAAATGTATTCTTATGCTGAACCACTAGCCAATCTTATTAACCGCTTGAGCAAGTTGCCAGGAATTGGGCCGAAGTCTGCTCAAAGACTGGCATATCATCTTTTGTATATGCCAAATATTGAAGTGGAAAAATTGGCAGAAAGTCTTATAGAAATGAAAAAGAGCGTACATCAATGTGAGGTGTGCTTCAACTTGACAGAAAATAGCCCTTGCAGTATTTGTATGGATGAAACTAGAAACCATCAATTGATTTGTGTGGTTGAAGAAGCGAAAGATATCATATCCATGGAAAGATTGAGAGCATTTCATGGAGTTTATCATGTACTACATGGTGCAATTTCACCTTTGAGGCAAATCGGACCAGAAGAATTACGCATTGCTGAGCTTTTAGAACGCTTGAAAAAAGAAGCAATTGAGGAAGTTATTATTGCTACCAATGCTAATTTAGAAGGCGAAACAACAGCCATGTATTTAGGAAAACTAATTTCACCACTTGGAACAAGAGTTACAAGGTTAGCACAAGGGCTACCGATGGGTGGAGAAATTGAATACGCCGATGAACTAACTTTATCTTATGCCTTTGCAGGTCGTAAAGAATTACAGTAAGATTAAAAATGCATTTATGGGCGACATATTAAATGATTATTACATATTATATAAGGAAAATGCCTAATTCGCATTGACTATAGAGAAAAAAAAGTCTAAAATAGTAATTGTTATGAAATCAAAAACAAGTATGATACTTGTGGATATATTCTAGGAGGTTAGATAATGGCTAAGGTAATGAAAACGATGGATGGAAATTCCGCCGCTGCTCACGTGGCCTATGCATTCACGGATGTAACAGCGATTTTTCCCATTACACCATCATCCCCAATGGCAGAACAAGTCGATGAAATGGCTTCTGCTGGCAAGAAAAACATTTTTGGACAAGCGGTTTTAGTAGCAGAATTACAATCAGAAGCAGGCGCTGCAGGTGCATTGCATGGTGCATTAGTAGCAGGATCTTTGACCACAACATTTACGGCATCACAGGGTTTGCTATTGATGATTCCCAATATGTACAAAATTGCCGGGGAACAACTCCCAGGCGTTTTTCATGTTACAGCTCGTGCGATTGCTGGGCATGCACTTTCAATATTTGGCGATCATTCCGATGTTATGGCATGCCGTCAGACGGGATTTGCAATGCTTGCATCTGGAAGTGTACAGGAAGCAATGGATTTAGCTGCGGTAACGCATTTAAGCGCAATTAGTGCAAGTATGCCATTCTTACACTTCTTTGATGGATTTAGAACATCTCACGAAATCCAAAAAATTGAAGTATTGTCTTATGAAGATATTGCCAAGCTTATAGATCAAAAGGCCTTAGCAACCTTTAAGTCCCGTGCCTTAAACCCAGAGCATCCTAAGGTAATGGGCACAGCACAAAACCCAGATATTTTCTTTCAAGCGAAAGAAGCATCAAATATGATTTATGATCGTATTCCAACAATTGTTGAAGGCTACATGGAAGAAATTAACAAAATAACAGGCAGAAATTATCAACCATTCAATTATTATGGACACCCTGAAGCGGAAAGATTAATTGTTGCCATGGGTTCAGTAACAGAAACCGCTGAAGAAGTAGTAGATTATTTAACTGAAAAAGGTGAAAAAGTGGGCTTAATCAAAGTTCATCTTTACCGACCTTTCTCTGCAAAACACTTCATGAAGGTTGTACCGTCAAGTGTTAAAACGATTGCTGTTTTAGATAGAACAAAAGAGCCAGGAGCGAGAGATCCTTTGTTTTTAGATGTTTGCGAGCAATTTTTTGGCAAAAAAAATCCACCAACAATTGTTGGCGGTCGCTACGGGTTAGGCTCAAAAGATACAACTCCAAATCAAATCATTGCAGTGTATGAAAATTTGAAAAAAGAAACTCCAAAGGATAACTTTACCATGGGTATTGTTGATGATGTAACCAATTCATCCTTAGAATTAGGCCCAGCGGTTGGAACTAATAGTGTGGATACAATCAGTTGTAAATTCTGGGGATTAGGGTCAGATGGGACTGTAGGAGCTAATAAAAGTGCGATTAAGATTATTGGCGACAATACTGACTTGTATGCACAAGGCTATTTTTCTTATGACAGTAAAAAATCTGGTGGTGTTACTATTTCACACCTGCGCTTCGGCAAAGCTCCAATTCGATCACCTTATTTAGTTCAAAGAGCAAATTTTATTTCCTGCTCAACACAAGCGTATGTACATCAATATGATTTGCTAGCAGGCATCAAAGATGGTGGTACATTCCTCTTGAATACAGAGTGGAAGGCAGAAGAACTAGAAAAACAATTACCAGCTTCTATGAAAAAAGCAATTTCTGAAAAAAAAGTTAAATTTTTTACCATAGATGCAACAAGTATCGCCAGTGAAATTGGATTAGGCAACAGAACCAATATGATTATGCAAGCAGCATTTTTTAAGCTCTCCCAAGTTATTGAACTAGATCTTGCAATTAATTATTTGAAGGACTCTATTCAAAAAGCCTATGGTAAAAAAGGTGAGCAAGTAGTTGCAATGAATAATGCTGCAGTAGATAAGGGCATTGATGCTCTAGTAGAAATAAATATCCCAACAAATTGGGCAAATGCACAAGAAACAAATGTTAAATTAGCCAAAGAAACTCGTATTGAAACATTAGTAAGAGTGATTAACCGTCAAGAAGGTGACTCTTTACCAGTTAGTGCTTTTGTAGATGGGTATGAAGATGGACATTTTCCTGTGGGAACATCAACATTAGAAAAACGTGGAATTGCTACTAATGTACCAAGTTGGATAAGTGAAAAGTGTATTCAATGCAATCAGTGTTCATTTGTCTGTCCACATGCAGCTATTCGACCATTTCTTTTAGATGCGGATGAAGTTGCTGCCGCACCTAGTGATTTCATCTCAATTGCAGCTAAAGGTAAAGAGTTTGAAAAGCTTAATTACCGCATTCAAGTTTCTACAATGGACTGTACAGGTTGTGGAAACTGTGTAAATGATTGTCCAAAGCAAGCTTTAGAATTGAAACATCAACCAGAACAAGCAGTAAAAGAAATTCCAAACTGGGATTATGCAGTGAATAAAGTAAGCGTAAAAGCGAATTTAACTAATACGTCTACCGTAAAGGGCAGTCAATTTGCTCAACCACTCCTTGAGTTTTCAGGAGCTTGTGCGGGTTGTGGAGAAACACCTTATGTAAAAGTTATTACCCAGCTTTATGGAGATCGCATGATGGTAGCAAATGCTACAGGATGTAGCTCGATTTGGGGTGCTTCTGCACCATCTTTCCCATATTGCACTAATAGTAATGGTTGTGGTCCAGCTTGGGCAAATTCTCTCTTTGAGGATAATGCTGAGTTTGGTTTAGGTATGGCACTAGCAACCACGCAAAAACGCAATAAAATTTCTGATCTTATGGGATTGGTAGTAGATAAAACAACTAATGAAGAGTTAAAAAGAGCAGCTGAAGCTTGGATTACAGGACGCGAAGAAGCAGCTTTGTCAAAAGAAGCTAGCGCTGATTTCTTATTAGCTGCTAGTAATGCAGCAGGCGCGGATAAAGAAGTAGCCGCAATTTTAGAGGATAAGGATCAATTGGTAAAAAAATCACAATGGATTATTGGTGGCGATGGTTGGGCATATGATATAGGTTACGGTGGTCTAGATCATGTTATTGCATCTGGTGAAGATGTTAATATTCTTGTTTTAGATACGGAAGTTTATTCTAATACAGGCGGACAGTCATCAAAAGCAACACCAGCTGCTGCTATAGCAAAATTTGCAGCCTCAGGTAAAAAAGTGAAAAAGAAAGATCTTGGTATGATGGCAATGTCATATGGCTATGTATATGTAGCTCAGGTAGCAATGGGTGCAAATAAAGCGCAATTTATGAAAGCTATTCAAGAAGCAGAAAGCTATCCAGGACCGTCTCTTATTATTGCCTATGCTCCTTGTGTTAATCATGGTATTAAAATTGGTATGGGAAAAACACAAGAGCGAGAAAAGCAAGCAGTAGAAGCAGGGTATTGGCATTTATTCCGATTTAATCCATTAGAAAAAGCAGCAGGAAATAATCCGTTCAGCTTAGATTCTAAACCTCCAATAGCCTCCTTCAGAGAATTCTTGAACGGAGAGGTGCGCTATACTTCCTTAATTAAAGCGAATCCAGATAAAGCTGAGGCAATGTATGGCAAAGCGGAAGAAGATGCCAAAGAGCGCTATCAAAGCTACGAAAGATTGACAAAATTTTAATTAGCTGGTATCCATAATATGAAAACGGAGTAGCAGGGAGAATCCTAGCTACTCCGTTTTTTCTTTACATGATGATTATTTTACTTTTTATTTATACTACGGTATGGCATACTAGAAAGTGGAAGGAGGGATGATAATGTATAAATTCATCATCTTTGATGTAGATGGGACACTTTTGGATACTTGCATAACCAATCGGTTGTCTTTACAGCGCTTGCTTGAGGAAGAAACAGGTATTAGGCACTCGGAAGATTTTATCGATAGCTTTTTTGGTTTGCCTGCTAAAGAAGTACTAGATAATTTTCTAGTGCCCTGTAAAGAAAATGCTGGCAACAAATGGCAACTTTATAATCGAGAATATGAAGGGGAATATACCAAGCTCTTTCCGCAAATTAAAGAACTGCTACAAAGTTTGAAAGCTATGGGGGTGATAATGGGACTGGCAACGTCTAGAAAGAGAACCTCAATTATGAGAGATTTAGATAAGTTCCAGTTAACTGAATTTTTTGGAGTATATGTATGTGCTGAGGATACAGAACTTCACAAGCCCTTACCGGAACCATTACTTTTAGCTATAGAAAAAATGGGTGCACAAAAAGAACAAACATTATTTGTTGGCGACTCAATTTATGACAGTCAGTGCGCAGCAGCAGCAGAAGTAGATTTTGCTCTAGCCAAGTGGGGAGCAAATGAGCTAGTACAAATACCAAATTTATATTGTTTGATCAAACCATTAAAGTTGCTAGACCTTTATTAAAGATTCCATTGTTGTGCTAATACTTTAATAGCAGCGTCAATATTATCTAAAGGGATTTTTGCATAATAGAAAACGAGAATAACTTCATTGTGCTTTTTAGAAGATAAATATTTCATGTCAATACCTACACTTCGAGCAGTTTGGCAAAGATAGTCTGCACTCTGTTGAGTTTTAATCTTTACTTGTAATTGTAAGCCGGATTGATTATCCAAAGGGGATACAGTGCTATTAAAAATTTTTTGTAAACAAGAGATAGTAAGGCGCAACTTCTGCGCATTTGCCTTGCGAAGTTTTTTAATATGTGTTTGAAAAAGTCCTTGCTCCATATAAAGAGCTAAAGTAAGCTGTTCAGTTTTTGAGCAGGTTTGAGTATAGTTTTTTGCAATCTTTTGAAAAATGGGCACAAAAACATGGGGGAGAATCATATAGCTGATTTTAATTGCAGGAAAGAGAGTGGAAGAGAAGGAACCCAAATAGATAACCCTTTCCTCTTGATCTAACCCTTGTAAGGAAGGAATTGGCCTACCAAAATAACGCAGTTCACTATCGTAATCATCTTCGATAATATAACTGTTATTTTTTTTTGCCCACTCTAAAAATTTATAACGCTTGCCAATAGGCATAATAGAACCTGTAGGGAATTGGTTGGAGGGAGTAACATAAGCAACAGAACGAATGTTTACTGGCAAAATATTTAAGTCTATGCCATCTTGTAGAACAGGAATGGGCAAAAGTTTGAAACCACGGTCAGAAAAAATATTTTGCACAGGTTTGTAGCCAGGTTGTTCAACTACAGCATGACTAATATCTATATTCGCTAAAATCATGCAAAGAAAATTAGTTATTTGCTGAGTACCAGCAGCAATAACTACTTGCTCATAATCACAGCGAACACTGCGAGATTCATAAACATATTTTGCTATTTGATAGCGTAGAACATCTTCGCCTTGCGGAGCGCCTTCATCAAGCAGTAAATGAGAATAATCTGTTAAAATTTTTGCAGTACATTTTTTCCATTTATAGAAATCAAAGCTAGTGGTATCCATCATGATGGTTTTGTCTATACTTGAACTTAAACTAAATTGTAATTGAGCAAACTTGGCAAAAGCTTGCTCTTGTAAAATTCGTTCAGGTTTTGGCTGTTGAGTAGCAATATGACTAACAAAGTAGCCAGATTGTGGTTTGGCATAAATATAGCCTTCAACCATAAGCTGTTGGTAAGCAAGTTCAATAGTAGTAATACTTAGTGCCATCTCTTTAGCTAAAAGACGAAGAGATGGTAATTTTTCATTAGGTTTAATAAAGCCAGCAAGAATTTCTTTGCGGATAAAATCATAAATCTGTATATACAATGAAACATTGCTACTATGATTAATTACAGGTACAATTATTTTCAACTTAAAGACTCCTTTTAACTATAAACCCTTATATTAAAGGTTTTATAGCGATGATGATATTATAGAAAAATGCATCATTAATTAAATTGTATATAAATAAATACTTAAAATTGTATATTTAATAAACTACACATTATAGATATTATAAGCCTATACAAAAAAACAGTCAAGCGGAGGATACAAATGGATAAAAAAACAACTGCAGTGTCTTTGGTGAAAACAGCTTTAATGATGGCAGCTATTGTGGTAACAACCATGCTAGCATTCCCAGTTTTGAATGGCTATATTCATTTAGGGGACAGCATGATTTTTTTGAGTGTTTTGCTTTTAGGATGGAAGCGCGGCGCAGTGGCAAGTGGAGTAGGTTCTGCTATGGCTGATATCCTCGTAGGATATGCAGTTTGGGCTCCTTGGACGCTAGTAATCAAAGCGCTAATGGCAATAGTCATGGGAATAGTGTTGGGAGAGAGCAAGTATAAGTTGCGTCGTATTCTTGCTATGATAGCAGGAGTAGTAGTGATGCTCATAGGATATTTCATTGCGGGTGGACTGATTTATGGGGATCTTCCTACCGCGCTACTGAGTATTCCTTGGAATACACTACAAGGAACGGTAGGAATTATTGTCGCTAATCTTTTAGCTTTAGCTTTAGCAAAAACTCCTTTGCTTAAGGCTGTAAAATAACACCTATAGAGATAAATTTTTGCAGTAGGATTTTTTACTGCCAAGATTTATCTTTATTTTAATTTTAAACGTTTAAGAGATCACGATGATAAGATATGCTTTAGATAAAACAATTAAAAAAATACGTAAATATTTTCATATTACCCTTTCAAAGGTCATTACGTTATGATATAATGACCACATAAGAAAAAGAAAAAAACATTTAGAAATGAAGGGTGTATATGAAAAGATTAAGAAGAATATTTCAAGCAGATGGCAAGGTAGTTATTATAGCTATGGATCATGGCATGGGGTTATCTGTAAACCCAGCTCTTGACCATACAGGCGAAATCTTAAAAGCAATCGTAGCTGGAGGAGCTGATGCAGTACTGGTTAGCTACGGAATTGCGGTAAAATACGCAGATATTCTGCAAGATGTAGGCGTGATAGTTCGTGCTGATGGTGGAGGTTCAATGCTAACAAGCGGAAATAATTGCCCTAGATTACTTTATACTGTAGAGGATGCTTTGAGAATCGGTGCAGACGCAGTTGCTTGTATGGGTTTCCCAGGTGCCCCTTATGAACATGATAACATGCAAAATTTAGCAGCTCTTGTTAAAGAGGGAATGTCTTGGGGTGTACCAGTAATGGCAGAAATGTTGCCAGGAGGGTTTTCACCAGAACCTCCTAGCACGCCAGAAAATGTAAGATTAGTGGCTCGTACTGGCTGCGAATATGGAGCAAGTATTATTAAAACGACATATACAGGAACACCAGCGGAATTCAAAAAAGTTATTGAAGCGTCATATCAACCGGTAGTTATCTTGGGCGGTGAAGCAACTAGCGATTTGCCTTCCCTGTTTGATTGTATTGAAAAAGCGATATCTGTAGGTGCAGCAGGCGTGGCTATTGGAAGAAATGTTTGGAAGCATGATAATCCAGAAGCGGTAACTAGAGCATTGGTGGATTTGGTACATAATAATAAAAAGGCTATTGATATTAAAGGTCTTTAGAAGAGAGCGTGTAAAATGATTCCAGAAAAAATGAAAGCTTTAGTAATAGTCGGAGATAAAGCGGTAGAATTAAGAGAGGTAAGCACGCCAGAACCAGCAGCAGGAGAAATTCTAGTTAAATTAGAGAAATGTCTATTATGCACCTGGGAGCAACGAGTATATAGCAATGGTGGGGGCATGAAAATGCCGTTTATCCCAGGTCATGAAGTTTCAGGAACAGTAGCAGTGGTTCCTACTGATACGATCACATCATTTAAGGTTGGAGATCCAGTAGTTGTTAAAACGCTAGATAATTGCGGACACTGTGAATTTTGTTACACAGGCAATGATAATCTCTGTACAGGAAGTACAAAAAAACGATATTATGATGGAATTCCTGGTACCGGAGGACTTGCACAGTATATTGCCTTGGATGTGACTAGAGTATTTGCATTACCAAACCGCGCGGTTGATTTAGAAGAAGCTGCTTTTGCTGAGCCTGTAGCTTGTTGTTTGCGCAGCTTGGAGCATGCGAAAATTCAAATAGGAGAAGATGTAGTAATTGTTGGCGGTGGTATTATGGGGCAACTACATAATATACTTGCGAAAAAACAAGGGGCAAGAACTATATTAGTAGAAATTGATGAAAAAAGAGCAGCCCTAGCCAAGGAAATGGGAGCAGATGAAATTATCAATCCTTTAGCAGAAGATCCATTTGAAAAAATCAAAGTACTTACAAATGGCAGAGGCGCTCATGTTATTTTTTTGACAGTGACCATGACAAAGTTAGCTGAGGATTATATTGCGGCGCTTAGCAAAATGGGAAGAATAATCTACTATGGTTCATTCCATCCAGTTGGTGAGATTGCAATTGATCCAAATCACATTCACTATAGCGAAAAATTGATTACAGGCTCTTATAGCCCAACCATCAAAGCTTTTTATACAGCAAGCAGATTATTAAGTTATCGTCTTATCAATGTAGCTCCATTTATCTCTGAGCGTTATTCCATGGCGGAAGCTAAAACAGCTTTTGAAAGAGCATTATCTGGAGAAACCTATCGTGTATTAATTGATCTATGGAAGTAAGGTGATAGCTTAATGATAAAGGTAATTCTGGCTAGTCATGGAGGCTTTGCTAAAGGAATGCTAGAGGCAGCTGAAATGATTTTAGGACCACAAGAACTGCTAGAAGCAGTAGGACTATATCCAGGCAACACATCAGAAGATTATGCCGAAAAGCTAGATAAAATAATCATCTCTTGGGGTGATGCAGAAAACACACTAATTTTGGCTGATTTACCAGGAGGAACACCGGCTAATATGGGAGCCTTGCTATCATTAAAAAAAGGTGTAACATGTTTAGCAGGTTGCAACTTACCACTAGTACTAGAGGTTCTCAGTGGAAGAAAGTTTTTATCCATGCAAGAATTGACTGCTAGTGCAATTGAGTTAGGCAGGGAAAGCTTGCGAAATCTTACGGAAGAGTTGGCAAGAATAGAAAACTAGAAGGGAGGATAAAAGATGAGCATTGTGTTCTTTCGTATTGATGACCGACTAATTCATGGTCAAGTAATGACTAGCTGGGCTAAAGTTTGTAATGCAAATAACATTTGTATTGTAGATGATGGAGTAGCTAAGGATACCTTTATCTGTCAAATCATGAAAATGGCGGTACCTAGGGAAATGTCCATTTGCACATTAAATTTGGTGGATGGCATTGAAAAGTTAAAAAATGATCCTGAAAGTAATCGAACGATTGTTTTAACCAAAGGGCCAGAAAACATGCTTGCACTAGTGGAAGCAGGTATCCCTATGAAAGAGCTAAATGTAGGAGGTATGGGCACAAAGCCTGGTAGAAAAAACGTCTTACGCAACATTCAAATCTCACCAGAAGAAATTGAGATTTTAAAGAAGATTGCTGCAAAAAAGATACGTGTTTTTTTCCAGATCGTTCCAGATGACAAATGTTTGGAATTAGAAAAAATCTAGTGCTGTAAAACAAATGTGAGGAGGAGTTCAAATGATTTGGTGGCAAGCATTATTAATAGGAGTACTTTATTATTTTTCTGATAGCCCTTGGCCTCTTGGTGAAGGCTATTACATGTTGCAACGTCCAATCGTAGCCGGATTTTTAGTAGGCTTAGTAATGGGCAAACCTGTAGAAGGCACAATTATTGGTGCAACAATTAACTTAGTATATTTAGGTCACTTAAATATTGGTGGATCAATGCCTTCAGATATGGCATTGGCAGGATATTTGGGAACAGGTATTGCTTTAAGTGCTAATAATATTGACCCGCAAACAGCTTTGGCAATTGCGGTTCCCCTTGGTATTTTAGGAACTATTACTTGGTTTGGTAGAATGAGCATTTCATCTATCTTTGCGCATTGGGCAGATAGCTTTGCGGAAAAAGGCAATGTAAAAGGTGTAATGAGCATGAACTGGTTACCTGCACAAGTTATGATGTTTGCATTTAAGGTACCTATTGTTTTCTTAGCAGCATATTATGGCGGTGCAGCTGTACAGACTTTTCTTGATACAGTAGGGTCACCTAGTTTTATTCATGCATTGTCAGTAGTTGGTGGTTTATTACCAGCACTTGGTATTGGCTTAAATTTGAGAGCCATTTTGAAAAAAGAGACAGCTCCTTTCTTCTTAGCAGGATTTCTCTTGGCAGCATATTTCAAACTTGATATTATTGCAGTTGGTTTATTTGGCCTAGCAATAGCTATGGTTTATTATTTCCAAACCAAGAAGGGGGAAGAATTCTAATGGCTCTTAACAATACAGATAATCAAGGAGTACGATTGACAAAAAAAGATGTACAGAAATCTTATTGGCTATGGCAATTTTTCTCACATGCAAACTATAACTATGAGCGTATGCAAGGCACAGCATTTGCAATGTGTATGGCACCAATTATTGAAAAACTCTATAAAACAAAAGAAGATATTGCAGCTGGTCTAAAACGTCATTTAACTTTCTTCAATACTGAACCTGATGTAGGCGCAGTTATTCACGGTGTTGTTATCGCGATGGAAGAAGAAAGAGCCAATGGAGCAGATATTTCAGATGAAGCTATTAATAATATCAAAGTTGGTTTAATGGGTCCTTTAGCTGGAGTTGGGGATGCGCTTGTACAAGGTGTAATTATTCCAATTATTGTAGCTTTGGGTATAAGTTTAGGAACTACAGGTAATTTATTTGGCCCAATTCTAGTTATGGTAGGAATACCTGCAGCCTTAATCGCAATAGCGTATAATTCATGGATGCGTGGATATTATTTAGGTAGCAGTGCAGTTACTAGCTTGCTTTCTGAAGGTAAAATGCAAAGAATTATTGGTGCAGCAGGAATTTTAGGATGTACAGTTATGGGCGGATTAGTTTTCAGTTTTGTACAACTCCAAACAATTTTTGTATTCAATATTGGTAAAAGCGAGTTTAATATCCAAGAGCAGTTATTCAATAAAATTATGCCTGGATTATTACCTCTAGCAGTTACATTAGGGGTATACGCTTTGCTCAAGAATAAAAAAGCAACTGCAACACAAATTATGATTGGCTTAATCGTAATCGCTTTTGTTGGTGGTTACTTAGGAATTATCTAAGTGAGCTAGCAAAGCAAATAAGGAGTATAACAATGAAAATTTTGTTATACTCCTATTTTTCATAGGAGGAGAAGAATATGACAGGTGTAGGTGCAGCTAAGGGAATGGCCATAGGAAAAGCTGTCATTCAATATGAAATACCGGAAATTATTGCTAGAAAATGCCTTGATCCGGCAATGGAAGTTGGCAAATTGGAACAAGCATTACAGACATCAGAACAACAACTTGACAATTTGATTGCAACCCAAAAAGCAGACCCAAGAGGCGAAGCGGATATATTCGTAGCGCATAAAATGTTTTTTTCAGATCCAGATTTATTGGAAAAAATCAAAGAGAAAATTTTAGTGGAGCAGGTAACTGCAGAATGGGCAGTTAAAGCAGTTTTCGGTGATTATATGGAGATTTTTTCTGCTATGGGTAACACTTATATGCAAGAACGAGTTGTGGACTTAAAGGATGTGGCAGAAAGAATTATTCGTAATATATTAGGAAAACCTAGCATTGACTATAACGGAATAGCTGCTGAGAGTATCCTTATTGTGAAGGAATTAACACCTTCCATAATGGCTTCTATACCGAAAGATAAAATACAAGGAATAATAATGGAAGAAGGGGGACTAACTTCCCATACGATTATTTTGGCTAATCTATTTGAAATTCCAACGATTATCAGAGCTGGCAGTTTGAGCAATATACATAACGGTGATGAAGTTTTAGTAAATGGAGACACAGGTGAGTTTTTTGTCAATCCTGAAAAAAAAGTAAATACTGAATTTAGAGAAAAAATGGCAGTTTTAATTGCTCATAAAAAAGCATTACGGAGTTTTGTAGGTCAGGCTTCCCATAGCAAAGATGGAATTAAAGTAGAAATTGCTTGCAACATTGGAGAACCAGAAGATGTGGCAATAGTTAAGCAGAATGATGGTGAAGCAATAGGATTATATCGAAGTGAATTCTTATATATGAATAGATTAGCACCTCCTACAGAAGAAGAGCAGTTTTCTGCTTATGCCAAGGTCTTAAAGGATATGCAAGGGAAAAAAGTGATTATTCGCACATTAGATGTAGGCGGAGATAAAGCCCTCGATTATTTAAAAATTACTACTGAGGAAAATCCTTTTCTTGGCTATCGTGCTATAAGGTATTGCCTAGAACACCCGGAAATATTCAAAACGCAGCTAAGGGCATTGCTTAGAGCTAGTATCTACGGGCAACTACTGATAATGATACCAATGATTTCAGGAGTAGAAGAAGTAAGAAACGTTAAGGCTATTTTGCTAGAGCTGAAAAAGGAAATGCAAGCCAAAAGTATTCCATTTGCTGCAGACATAAAATTTGGAATTATGATAGAGGTACCTGCAGCAGCTATTATCTCGGATATTTTAGCAAAAGAAGTAGATTTCTTTAGTATTGGTACTAATGATCTGATACAATATACAATTGCAGTTGATAGAATGAATAGTAAGGTAGCAAGACTCTATTCTGCTTACCATCCAGCAGTACTTAGACTCATATATCAAGTTGTGCAAAATGCTCATCAAGCAGGAATTTGGGTAGGCATGTGTGGTGCTGCTGCTGGAGAAAGTAGTTTAGTTCCACTTTGGTTAGGCATGGGAGTAGATGAATTTAGCGTGACGCCAAGTAGTGTTTTAGAGGTGAGAGCTCTTTTAACAGAGCTGAATTCTAAATATTGGAGACAACAGGTAGCAGATATTTTGGCAAGTGCTAGCTCGGAAGAAGTAATGGAAAAGCTTAAGGAGTTGAAAGCAAAAGATGCTAGAGCAAGAGCTAATGATTAATAGTAAAGACGGTCTTCATGCAAGACCGGCAAGCTTATTTGTAGCAGAGGCAGCAAAATTTTCAGGCTGTACTGTGAAAGTTGTATTTGGTGAAAAGATAGTTAATGCCAAAAGTATCATGAGTGTTTTAAGCCTAGGAGTTATCAAGGGTAGTATGGTGAAAATTCAAATAGAGGGAGATTTTGCAGAGCAAGCCATGCAAGCGATGGTAAATTTATGCGAAAATGTCTTAAATAAGGAGTAGATGAAAATTGTTTAATTTCGATTATTATAATCCAACTAAAATTATTTTTGGAAAAGAGCGGCTAGCTGAGTTGCGTAATTTGATACCGTTAAATGCCAAGGTGATGTTGCTTTACGGTGGAGGTAGTGTAGAAAAATTCGGTACATTAACAAAAATTAGAAAAGTATTAGGTGAGAGCATCAGCCTAGAGTTTGGTGGAATTGAGCCAAATCCACAGTATGAAACATTAATGCGGGCGGTAGAAATCGCTAGAACAAAAAAAATAGACTATTTGCTAGCAGTAGGTGGCGGATCAGTAATGGATGGTACTAAGTTTGTTGCACTTGCAGCTTGTTATGAAGGGGACGCTAAGGATATACTTTTTGCTAAAAGTAGAAAACAAGTATTTACATCGGCGCTTCCTTTTGGTACTATTGTCACATTGTCAGCTACTGGCTCAGAAATGAACAACGGCGGAGTGATAAGTTTTGGTGATGGTAAATACCATTTTGCTCAAGATGTGGTCTTTCCTCATTTTTCACTATTAGACCCAGAACTTACATTTACGCTACCAAAACGACAAATTGCGAATGGGATTATTGATACATTTGTACATGTGGGAGAACAATATTTTACCTATCCAGCTCATGCTATGTTTCAGGATCGTACCGCAGAAGGAATGCTAAAAAGCTTGACAGAATTATCATCAAAAGCAGTTGAGGAACCGAAAGAATATGACACAATGGCAAATCTGATGTGGCTTGCTACCTTAGGATTAAATGGGTTAATAGGGGCAGGAGTACCTCAAGACTGGACATCTCATATGCTTGGTCATGAATTAACTGCACTTACTGGGATGGATCACGGCAGAACTCTAGCAATTGTCTTTCCGGCAGTACTGAAGGTCTTGCGCGAGCAAAAAAGAGCTAAACTTTTACAATATGCTAGAAGAGTTTGGCATATTATGGAAGCGGATGAAGAGCAGTCTATTGATTTTGCTATTCTTAAAACCGAAGACTTTTTCCGTAGTTTAGAAGTGCCAGTAAGACTAAGTGAATATGGCTATGGTATAGCGGAAATAGAGTCTATCCTACAACAGCTAAAAACTCACGGGATGAATAAGCTCTCGGAAACTGGACTGGTAGACTTAGATAAATGCCGCGAAATACTAACGGCAGCTATTTAAAAAATACTATAAGCAGGAATAATAATTAAAATAGATAGAGTATATTTGTAGTAAGCTAAAAATTCGAAAGGGTGAATAGAGATGGGGAAATTAGATGCAGCCTCAGCAATGCCCTTATATTATCAGTTACAGGAAGAACTTAGACATAATATTAAAGCTGGTATATATAAGGCCGGCGAGATGATTCCAACAGAAAAAGTGCTAGAAATTAATTATGGTGTAAGCAGGATTACTGTGCGCAAGGCCATTGAAGAATTAGCACATGAAGGATTACTCACTAAGAAGCAAGGCAAGGGAACAGTTGTTACACGCAAACTTTTAGAAGATGATACTTCTGTTTTGAAGGGCTTCACAGAAAAAATGGAGGCTTTAGGTAAAAAGGTGAGTACAGAGGTTTTATCAGTAGAAGAGATTCAGGCTGATGAAGCTATTAGTAAAAATTTAGATATTAGAATTGGTGAACAAGTTATGAAAATAAGGCGTTTGCGCAAGATTGATGGTGAAGTTTTAGAGATTTTTACTGTATATATTCCAAGTAAGTATGGCATACCTATAACGGAAGATTTTTCTGAATCAGTCTTTGCCATTTATAGTAAATACGGCCTAAAACCTTCCTATAGTGATAGAATAATTCAAGCAGTAAATATGAATAAAGAAGTAGCGTTACTGTTAGGTGCGCATAAAGGTGATGCAGGTATGCAACTCCACTATATAACCTTTGATACTAAGCATAGAATTATTGAATATGCAGAAGGTATTTGCCGTGGAGATTACTATAGCTATAGGGTTAGAGTGAAAAGTGAATAAATAGATTCGTAGTTAGCTGGACAGATAATATCTGTTCAGCTTTTTTGCTCTTAAGAAAAGAACAAATTATTTCAGCTTGTCTAATAATATCGTTATCTTAAAATAGAAAACGGTGGGTATTTCTTTTCTAAGGCAATTGAGTTAGAATTCAGCTAAGGATATAAATATTTACATCAAATTGCACAACACTAAGAGGAGGAATACTTATGTTTGCGTATTGGGGTAAAATATTACGGGTTAATTTATCAACTGGTAGCATTACTACAGAGGTTTTAAGAGAGGATTTAGTTAAAAAGTTCATTGGTGGGCGAGGTCTTGGAACAAAGCTTTATATGGATGAAGTTGCAGCAGAGATAGATCCACTAAGTCCTGAAAATAAATTGTTATTTGTTACAGGACCGCTTACTGGCACAGCTACTCCTACAGGCGGCCGTTACATGGTTGTAACAAAGTCACCTTTAACTAGTACAATTGCTAGCTCTAATTCTGGCGGTTTCTGGGGGGCAGAACTTAAATTTGCAGGTTATGATGTAATTATTTTGGAGGGTAAATCAGCAAAACCAGTTTATCTTAAAATCGTAGATGATGTAGTTACTCTAGAGGATGCTAGCCACGTATGGGGTAAAAAAGTTAGTGAAGCAACAGATATTTTGGCTGCTGAAGCGCCAGAAAAAGCAAGAATTGCAATTATAGGTCCAGCCGGAGAAAAGCTCTCTCTTATCTCGTCAATTATGTGTGATAAGGATAGAGCGGCAGGTAGAAGTGGCGTTGGAGCAGTGATGGGATCGAAAAATTTAAAAGCTATCGTAGTAAAAGGTTCAAAAAAGCCTGAAATTCCTGATTTAGAAAGCCTGAAGGCTATAACAACAGAAAAAATTGGTAAATTAAAAGAAAATGGTGTAACAGGAACCGGTCTTCCAGCATATGGAACTGCAGTTTTGGTTAATATCTTAAACGAAATTGGATCATTACCTACGAATAATTTCCAAACTGCTCAGTTTGCTGGGGCGGAAGAGATTAGTGGGGAACTAATGGCGGAAAAATATTTAGTAAGTAAGCACGCTTGTTTTCGCTGTCCAATTGGTTGCGGAAGAGTAGTTAAAATAGATGAAGAAATATGTGGTGGACCTGAATATGAAACTATTTGGTGCTTTGGAGCTGATTGTGGAATAAGCGATTTTAAGGAAATAATGAAAGTAAATCGCATGTGTAATGAAATGGGCTTGGACACTATTTCCGCCGGTGCTACCATAGCTGCAGCAATGGAACTTTATCAAAAAGGATTGCTTAAAGATAACGATTTAGATGGCCTTACACTAAAATTTGGAGATGCTTCATCAATAGTTGCCTGGACAGAGCGCATGGGGAAACGCATTGGACTAGGTAATCTTATGTCCAATGGATCATATAGGTTATGTGAGAAATATGGTGTACCTGAGCTTTCTATGTCGGTTAAAAAACAAGAAATGCCAGCCTATGACCCACGAGGCATCCAAGGAATTGGCTTAAACTATGCTACATCTAACCGTGGAGGTTGTCATGTAAGAGGTTATATGATTTCTCCAGAGGTATTAGGATTACCAGAGCTATTAGACAGATTTGCTACAGATGGTAAAGATGTTTGGACAAAAATCTTCCAAGATTTAACAGCCTTCATCGATTCTAGTGGACTTTGTCTCTTTACTTCATTTGCACTAGGTGCACAAGATTATGCGGATCTCCTAAATGGGGTTACTGGTTGGAGTATTACGGCGGAAGATGTTTTACTTGCAGGGGATAGAATATATAATCTTGAAAAGCTTTATAACATTCAAGCTGGGTTAACAGCAGAAGATGATACCCTACCCAAACGACTTCTAGAAGAAGCGATTCCGACTGGTCCAAGTGCAGGTAAAGTAAGCTTATTAAGTGAAATGCTTCCAAAATATTATAAAGATCGCGGATGGAACGAAAAGGGTGTTCCAACAGCAGAAAAACTAATCGAGCTAGGGCTATAGTATTTAATATCATAGTATAAGCAAAAATAACCACGGGAAGAGCTATAACCTGTGGTTATTTTTATGTAGATATGATGCAAATAGTTATTCAATAGATTTTGTATCATATTAGAGGGCTAGTAGTGATGGTAAAAAAAATAAAAAATTGCCGGAAAATTTGTTGACAAAGCATCCGTACTATTGTATTATCTACTTAATACACCAATACAAAGGAGGTTTGATTATGGGTTGGAAATTTTCAAATGATAAACCGATTTTTGCTCAAATAATTGATCAGGTAGAGTTGATGATTATTTCAGGGCAATATGTTTTAGGAGATAGACTACTTTCGGTACGAGACATGGCGACAGAAGCAGGAGTTAACCCTAACACTATGCAAAAAGCATTGACGGAACTAGAAAAGAAGGGACTTCTCCTGACCAATCGCACTAATGGTAAATTCATCACAGATGATCAAGAGCTTGTGCAGCAGATTCGAGCAGAAAAAGCAGTTAAATATATCGCTCAGCTTTTGAAAAACATGCATAGTTTGGGATACGGCAAAAAAGAGATACAAGAAATATTCAATAAACAAATGGAGGAGTTGGGCGCATGAGTATTTTGCTAGAAACAAAAGGCTTAGAAAAAAAATTTGGGAAAACATTAGCTCTAGCAGGTATAGATTTACAAATAGAAAGCGGTAAAATAGTGGGGTTGCTAGGACCAAACGGTAGCGGTAAAACAACACTAATAAAACTAGCAAATGGTTTATTAACTCCTACAAAGGGAGAAATACTTGTTGCAGGTAAACAACCAGGAATAGAATCAAAGCGAGTTGTAGCATACTTGCCTGATAAAAATTATCTCAATGATTGGATGAAGGTAGCCGATTTAGTTAAATTTTTCGCTGATTTTTATTTAGACTTTCAAATAACTGCAGCAGAGGAAATGTTAGATAATCTTCAAATAGATAAAAATTCAAGTTTGAAAGCACTTTCTAAGGGAACAAAAGAAAAAGTACAATTGATTCTGGTAATGAGTAGAAAGGCTGAGCTATATCTGTTAGATGAGCCTATAGCAGGAGTAGATCCTGCTGCCAGAGATTACATCTTAAACACAATTTTAACAAATTACAATCCAGAAGCTTCCGTGATTATTTCCACACATTTAATTGCGGATGTTGAGCAAATTTTAGATGAAGTAATTTTTATTAAAAACGGGAAAATAACACTTCACAGTACTGTGGATGCTATAAGAGAAGAGAAAAACATGAGCGTTGATGCTTTATTTAGGGAGGAATTCAAATGCTAGGTAAATTAATGAAATATGAACTACAAGCATCAGCTAAAACATTTTTGCCACTTTATGGTGTTTTATTACTTTTTGCGCTGGTGAATAGGCTTTTATTTAACTTTTCTTTTGGAGCTCTGCAAGGAATAGCCATTACGATATACTTTGGATTGATGGTAGCTATTGCAGTTCTAACAATAATTGTTAACATTCAACGCTTTTATAAAACCTTACTTACTGAAGAAGGATATTTAATGTTTACCCTGCCAGTAAAAACCTGGCAACTTGTAATAAGTAGATTATTTACAGCAATGATTTGGGTTATAGGTAGCGGTATTGTGGTAATGAGTTCAATTTTGATTATCAATGCAAGACCTGAGATGTATCAATCATTTTTTTCAATTTGGCGAGAAGTTGTTCAGCAAGCTAGTATGCAGGGTGTGAACCTATATCTATTAGGAATTGAGGGGGTATTCTTACTATTCTTAAATATGACAAGTAATATTTTATTGATTTACACTGCTATTGCTATTGGACACTTATTTCAACAAAAACAAGTATTAGCAAGTTTTGGAGCATACATGGGAATAATTGTTGTAATTCAAGCTATTGCCAGCATGATAGTTGCGATACTTGAGCCATTAAACTTTGGCTTGTACCTTAAATCTCTAAGTATTCCTACCATTGCTTATGGAACAGGTATTGTTTTTATCATAGCAATTGTTATATGGAGTTTTTGCTTATTTGCACTAACTACCTACATCCTAAATAAACGGCTCAACCTTAATTAAATAAGCTTCAGCAGGCACTGCAAAATAAAATTTGCAGTGTTTTTTTTCAAAAAAATGAAATATATAGAAATACTTAGAATAAGTAAGATAAATAGAGAATACAAGAGAATATGGTCTATAATTAGCCATTTTTGAAAATATTGCAATTTGATTTTTACTGACCATCAAATTATTATTAGTAATGTAATTAGCACTCGAATCAAGTGAGTGCTAACAATTGAGAAATATGGAGGCAAGTACCATGATAAAACCATTAGCAGACAGAGTTGTATTGAAAGCTGTAGATGCTGAAACAAAAACAGCAAGCGGGATTGTATTGCCGGACACAGCAAAAGAAAAACCGCAACAGGGCGAGGTAGTAGCCATTGGTGAGGGAAGAACCTTAGATAATGGCACAAAAATTCCTGTAGAAGTTAAGGTTGGAGATAGAGTCATTTTCTCTAAATATGCAGGAACTGAAGTTAAAGTACATGGTGAAGAATTGATTATTTTAGCAGAGCGTGATATCTACGCTATCTTAAGCTAATTAAAGAAGGAGAGAAAATATAATGGCAAAAGCTATACATTTTGATGAAAATGCAAGACGTGCTCTAGAGCGAGGCGTAAATGCACTGGCAGAAGTTGTTAAGGTAACGCTAGGACCTAAAGGACGAAATGTAATTTTGGAGAAAAAATTTGGTAGTCCGATGATTACAAATGATGGAGTAACTATTGCTCGTGAAGTAGAATTAGCTGATCCAATTGAAAACTTAGGTGCCCAATTGGTAAAAGAAGTGGCAACAAAAACTAATGATGTAGCTGGTGACGGAACTACGACTGCTACTGTTTTAGCAGCAGCAATTGTTCGTGAAGGTTTGAAAAATGTTGCAGCTGGTGCGAATCCAATGATTTTGAAAAAAGGTATTGAAATGGCGACTAGAGAAGCAGTAGCTGAACTTAAAAGACTATCTCGTCCAATTGAAAGTAAAAAGTCTATTGCACAAGTAGCTTCTATTTCTGCAAATGATGAAGAAATAGGTAACTTAATTGCCGATGCGATGGAAAAAGTTGGCAATGATGGTGTTATTACCGTGGAAGAATCACAAGGTTTTGGAACGAGTTTAGATATTGTTGAAGGTATGCAATTTGATCGTGGTTATCTTTCCCCTTATATGGTAACAGATGCTGAAAAAATGGTTTCTGTTTTGAGTGACCCACTTATTCTAATAACTGACAAAAAAATATCAGCGATTGCTGAGCTTTTACCGGTACTAGAAAAAGTAGTTCAAACTGGAAAATCTCTTTTGTTAATTGCTGAAGATGTAGAAGCTGAAGCATTAGCTACCTTACTTGTGAATAAAATTCGTGGAACTTTTAATTGCGTAGCGGTAAAAGCTCCAGGGTTTGGCGACAGAAGAAAGGCTATGCTAGAGGATATTGCCACCTTAACTGGCGGACAAGTAATCACAGAAGAGATAGGTCTTAAGTTAGATGGTGTAGAGTTAACTATGTTAGGTAGAGCTCGCCAAGTAATTGTAACAAAAGAAAATACTACTATTGTTGATGGTGTAGGTGCAAAAGAAAATGTGGAAGCTCGCATTAAATCTATCCGAACAATGATAGAGGATTCTACTTCTGATTTTGATAAAGAAAAGCTTAATGAGCGTTTAGCAAAACTTTCTGGTGGAGTAGCAGTTATTAAAGTTGGAGCTGCAACAGAAACAGAATTAAAAGAAAAGAAACTGCGTCTAGAAGATGCTTTAGCAGCAACACGAGCAGCAGTTGAAGAAGGTATTGTAGCTGGGGGTGGAACTACCCTCGTTGATGCAATCCCCGCTTTGGATAAATTAGTTGCAACAGGTGATGTTGCAACAGGAATCGCGATTGTTAGAAGAGCTTTAGAGGAACCAACTCGTCAAATTGCGCATAACGCAGGTTGTGAAGGCTCAGTAGTTGTGGCAAGGGTTAAAGCTGAACCAGCTGGCATAGGCTTTGATGCTATGACAGGTGAGTACGTGGATATGGTTGCTGCTGGAATTATTGATCCAGCGAAGGTTACCCGTTCTGCATTACAAAATGCGGCATCTGTAGCAGCAATGATTTTAACAACTGAAGCTACAATTACAGAAATAAAAGAAGATAAGCCTGCAATGCCAGGAATGGATCAAGGCATGGGAATGATGTAGTTAAATTCTTAGAACGGTTCATAATGAACCGTTCTTTTTTTATTGGATTTTTCTTGTGCTAAGGTACAGTATAAAATATAATAAACAATATACATTAAGAAAGAGGTGCTTAAATGAAGCTAGTAGGAAAAGCCTTGGTTGCTCAAGGAGGAGGACCAACAGCTGTAATTAACCAATCTGTAGTTGGGGTTGTCTTAGAAGCAAAACGACATGCTGAAATAACTCATATTTATGGTGCAATTAATGGAGTAGAAGGGATTTTGAGGGAAAATATGATTGATCTTTCCCAAGAAACAACAACGAATTTAGAAGCAGTGGCACTAACTCCATCTTCTGGGCTCTTATCTACCAGAATAAAGCCAGATGATGCTTTTTGTGAAAAGGCAATGGAAGTATTTAAGGCTCATGATATCTGTTTTTTCTTTTATGTAGGTGGGAATGATTCCTCGGACACAGTCCGCATTATGAACGATTATGCCAAAAAAATCGACTATGATTTTTGTGCTGTACATATACCAAAAACAGTAGATAATGATCTGATGTTAAATGATCATACGCCAGGGTATGGATCAGCCGCTAGATATGTAGCTGAAGCCATTGCAGGCGCTAATTTAGATAATAGAGCCTTGCCGGGTGTATATATTGCCATCATTATGGGTAGACATGCAGGGTTTTTAACAGCAGCAGCAGCTTTAGCAAAGCGGTTTCTTGATGATGGACCACACCTGATTTATTTACCAGAAAGAGCTTTTCATATAGATGGATTTTTGGCTGATGTTAAAGCTTGTTATGAGCATTATGGACGCTGTGTTATTGCCGTTTCGGAAGGTATAGCAGATGAAAATCATGTAGCTATTGCAACAAAGCTGGTTGAAAATGTAGAGCGAGATGCACATGGTAATGTCCAATTGTCAGGAATGCCTTTAGGAAATATGCTCGCTGATTTAATCAAAGATAAGCTTAAAATATCAAGGGTTAGAGCAGATACATTAGGCTATATTCAGCGTAGCTATCCTGGCTCAATTTCAGAGGTAGACCAAAGGGAAGCTAGGGAAGTTGGAGAAAGAGCTGTACAGTTTGCTATCAATGGGCAAGATGGCTCAGTAACCATCAAGCGAGTAGGAGATTATGTTGTAGATTATGTATTAGAACCACTAGAATTGATTGCTGCAAAAACCAGATTGATGCCTGATGAATATATCAATGAAAAAGGTAATGGTGTGACAGAAGAATTTCTTAAGTATGCTAGACCTTTAATTGGCTCAAGTGCATTGGAAAGTGCAAGATTTCGTGCGCCGAAGGTGAGAAAAATCATAAAATAAAAAAAAGGCCACTCGGCCTTTTTTTTTATCATTCACCAAAAGGAGAAGGCAGAAAAAAGAGAATACAAAAAGAGTTGCATTTGTTTTACATAAGTACTATAATTCGCTGATAAGTTTATAGGAAAAAGGTGAAATAAAATGGCGAAATTATTAAAAGCTACAGGTATGAATAAATGTATTGGCTGCTTAAGTTGCATGTTAGCCTGTGCCGCTGTTAATCAAAAAGATCATTCCCTAAATAAAAGTGCAATTAAAATCAGAACATATGGAGGCTTACAAGGCAAGTTCTATTCTACTGTATGCCTTGGTTGTAAGGAACAGATTGCCTGTTTTGAAGCTTGCCCATCAGGCGCTTTACAACCAAGATCAGGCGGTGGGGTTATTTTTAACAGTGCTAAATGTATAGGATGTAGAAGATGTGAAAAGGCTTGTATAGCCAGTGCTGTTTTTTTTGACGAGGAGACAAAATTCCCTATTATTTGCAAGCACTGCTCTGTTTGCACACAATTTTGCCCCCACGATTGTTTAGAAATGGAGGGATAAAAATGTTGTATAAAAATTATATCCGTGTTCTATATATCGATCTTAGTAATGAAAAATTTAGGGTAGAGGAAAGGTCAGATCTTTGGGAATACTTAGGCGGAGTGGGCGTAGCTTCAAAATTACTAGAAGAAGAAATGCGTGCTGATTTAGACGCGTTAGCACCGGAGCAAGTAATTGTTTTTGCTAATGGAGTCATTTCCAGTATTTTTCCAGTTGTGACAAAAACTGTAGCAATGTTTATTTCTCCTTTGACAGGTGAATTAGGTGAAAGCTATGCCGGCGGAAGAATGGCGCTTACCATGTTAATGGCAGGCTATGATGCTATTGTTTTGACAGGCAGACACCGAAGACAAAGCTATCTATCCATCAAAACACATAATGTGGAATTTAAAGATGCAAGGGCTTTTAAGGGTATGAGTGCCAAAGAAATTGGTCGCTATATTAGGGATAAGGAAGCTGGTTCCGGTAAGCGTAGTATTTTAAGGATTGGACCAGCTGGCGAAAATGGTGTTGCTTATGCTAGCGTATGTGTGGATACTTATCGACACTTCGGAAGGTTGGGGCTAGGCGCAATTATTGGCAGCAAAAATCTCAAGGCTATTTCTATTATGGGAGATAGGGTCATGCCTATTGCGAAGCCAATAGAATACTTAAAAGCCTATAGATTGCTGTTCGATAAATCCACGGAAACTAATCATATGCAGAAGTACCATGATATTGGCACGGCAGTGAACTTAGAACCTTTAAGCGAAATGGGTGCATTACCAACAAATAATATGCAATCTGGGAGCTTTGCTGCAGCGGAAGAAATTTCCGGTGAACGTTTTGCAGAGGAAAATTTAGTACGCAAGATGGCATGTGCTGGTTGTCCGGTTGGTTGTATTCATGTTGGACAATTTCGCCGCGAATTTGATAAAGGTCACGAATACGAGTCAATTAGTGTAGGTTATGATTATGAATTGCTTTATGCTTTAGGTAGCTTTTTAGGGATTGAAAAAAGAGATGAGATTCTCAGCTTGATCGATAAGGTAGAAGATGAAGGTATGGATGCAATGTCCACTGGTGTTGTCTTAGGCTGGGCAACAGAAGCCCAAAAAAAAGAGATGCTTACAGAAGAACAAACGCTTGTAAAACTTGAATTTGGCAATGCGGAAAACTATCTTAAAGCTATAGAATATATTGCCGATAGAAAAAATGAATTCTATACAGATTTGGGCAAAGGTGTTGCTAAGGCGTCAAAGATTTATGGTGGAGAGGATTTTGCAATGGCTATTGCAGGTAATGAGATGTCTGGTTATCATACTGGATATGGCGCCTTGGTCGGAACTTTGGTTGGCGCTCGTCACTCGCATTTATGTAATGGAGGATATGCGCTAGATCAAAGTATGAAAGACTTCGAT
Source organism: Clostridia bacterium (assembly GCA_037141195.1). Taxonomy (GTDB): domain Bacteria; phylum Bacillota; class TC1; order TC1; family JBAXCZ01; genus JBAXCZ01. The sequence goes on along the minus strand of JBAXCZ010000007.1, from coordinate 29,025 downwards.
GCTGAAAAAATGGTAGATACACTTTGGAATGAAGAAGTAGAACGCTGTCTCTTGAATTCTCTAATTATCTGTCTCTTTGCCAGAAAGGTGTATGATAGAGAAACTATTTTATTGGCATTAAATGTCATAGGAAGATCAGAAATCACGAACGAAGAACTTACAAGAATTAGCAGGGAGATTTATAAAACGAAACTTAGAATTAAAGCGAAACTTAATTTTGTACTGGAAAATGTGCAATTACCTCAACGTTACTTTGAAACTCCTTCAATGAAGGGAACGTTAGATAAAGAGCTTGTTTTATCATTGATTGGTAAATTTCAAGAAAAAAACAAAATACTTATGGCTGAATAATAAACAACAATTGACTAAACTGTTATATAAGTTTAGTCAATTGTTGTTTGCAGTATTTCTATAATTTTTTAAGAGATGCTTCAATGCGCTCAAGGGCTAATTGCAAGTTTTCTATGCTAGTTGCATAAGAAAAACGAATAAAGCCTTCTCCAGCAGCACCAAAATTAGAGCCCGCAAGACCAGCAACTAGGCCATCATTTAGTAAATGTTCGGCAACCTCTTGGCTTGACTTGCCAAAGCGAGAAATATTTGGAAAAGCATAAAACGCTCCAGCAGGAATATTGCAGTGCATGCCTGTGATAGAGTTTAAGCCAGCTATAAAAAAATCTCTCCTTTTCTTAAACTCTGCAATCATACTATCTACTGAGATTTGTTGACCTTGCAAGGCCTCTAAAGCTGCGTGCTGAGTAAATTCTGCAGTGCAAGAATTAGAAATAACTGTGAGTTGAGTAACTTTTTTAGCCAATAGTTCAGGCATAATACCATATCCGATCCGCCAGCCAGTCATAGCATAGGTCTTGGAAAACCCATCTAGGATAATAGTTTGCTCTTCCATCCCAGGAATAGTTGCAATGGAAAGACACTTTTCTGCAGTGTAGATCATCCGGTCATAAATTTCATCTGAGAGTACATAGATTTTATGGCGTAAACAAAGCTCTGCAATTGCTTGAATATCTGAAGCAGTAAAGATGGAGCCAGTTGGATTTTGTGGGGAGTTTATAATTAAGAGTTTCGTTTTAGGGGTAATTTTACGCTCAAGTTCTGCTAAATCCACACGAAAATTGTTTTCTTCCATTAGAGTAAGCGGAACAGCAACGCCACCCACAAGATTTATACAAGCCTTGTAAACAGAAAACCCTGGATCTGGATAGATAACTTCATCACCAGGATTAATCAGGGCTAAGAGTGGAAAAAACAGCATAGGTTTTGCACCAGAAGCGACCACTATATTATCAGAATTTACCTCGAGTTGCTTGTATTTGTTAGCATAATTAGCTATGGCTGCTCTTAAAGCTGGAATGCCCGAAGTTGGAGTATAATGAGTTTTACCTTGGCGAATTGCAACAATACCAGCCTCGGAAATATTTGCAGGAGTATCAAAATCTGGTTCTCCAATTTCTAAATGAACCACATGCTTGCCAGTTGCCTCTAATTTTTTGCATTTTTGTGCTATTTCAAAGCCGGAAACAATAGCAATATCATCTGTTCGATTTGCAAATAAATGATTAAACATAATTCCTCCTTTAATGTATTAGCTATCTAATTTATTTTAGACTAAAAACTGATATATCGCAATGAAATTATTGGATTAAAATAATTTTACTGTGTTTTTATTATTTACATGTTAGAATAAACATTAAAAAAGAGGTGGTAGAATGGATAAATTATACATAAGCGAGAAAAAATCAATCTATCAGGGAATTGGTGATTTACACTTACTGCTAGTCTTACCTGTGATGCTCTTCCTCCTTGCCTTTATCGTAGGGACACCCAAAGAAATTTGGCAGGGGTTAATAAAAATTGTCCTTTCTCCAGCGGTATTAATAACGGATTTTATTTCCATTGGAGGATTAGGGGCAACTTTTATAAATGTTGCTTTAATAAGTTTTATAAATATCTATATCTTAAAAAAAACCAAAACTCATATCAATGGTGGCGTGATTGCAGCTTTTTTTACCATCATGGGATTTGCTTTTTTCGGTGAAAATATTTTTAATATTTGGGCTATTTACTTAGGTGGAGTACTACATGCAAGATATCATCATGTGCATTATCGTTCAATTATTCTAAGTTTAATGATGGGTACCGGACTCAGTCCTTTTATTTCTATTGTGGCATTCTATTTTGAACTTCCATTACTAATTAGTTTTCCGCTCTCTTATCTTGTAGGCATAGCAATAGGCTTTGTTTTGCCAACCATAGCCTCAAGTCTGCTCCGTGCTCATGATGGATACAACTTATATAACGTTGGCTTTAGTGGCAGTATTTTGGCATTAATTGCTGTTTCTATTTTGAGGGCATTTAACATAAATATAGTAGAAGCTTCTAACAATGTAGCTAATCAGTACGATGGAATTCTTTTACTAGTATTTGCCATCTTTTTTATTTTTCTTTTATTATTAGGATTATATATAAATTACAATTCTGGCAACAAATACAGTAGCATTTTTGCTTTTCCTGGTCGTCTTGTAACGGATTTTACCATGCTAGTAGGATTTGGCATCACCTATATCAATATGGGGTTAATGGGACTAATCAGCTTGGTTTATGTACACCTTGTAGGAGGAAGATTAAATGGTCCTGTTATGGGTGGGGTATTAGCTGTAGTTGGCTTTTCAGCTTTCGGTAAACAGCCCAAAAACACCATTCCGATTTTTATTGGGGTTGCTTTAGCAAATTTATTAAATATCTGGGATCATGATGCCACTACACAAGTTATGGCAGGTCTTTTTGGTACAACATTAGCGCCGATTGCAGGAGCATTTGGTATTTTGCCAGGTATAATTGCAGGTTTTGTGCATTCGGCTGTAGTAATGAATGTAGGGTATTTGCATGCAGGAGTCGCACTGCATAATAATGGACTAGCTGGTGGGCTCGTGGCAGCTGTGTTGGTTCCAATTTTCCGTAGCTTTAATAAAGATAGGAGAGATATTTAATGAAATTAACAAATGGAGATATTTCTAAAACAAGCAAAGTTGCCAATGTCATGATGAATTATCTTTTGCAAAATGGGGCAAATGATATAAGTATGAATTTACGACATACCGATACGCTAATGTCGATGATTTTTAAAACTGATTATATCCAACTTAGCCCAGAAGATATCAGCTGTTTGGAACGTTTACTTAATGTAGGTTACCGTGAAGAATATGATGACTACTATAGCGACATTCCAACGGAAGTAGTTAACTGGTCTGATTTAGCACTGGTTGGGTCAATGATAGATGAAGGCTTTGTAAACTACGATGAAGGATTATTAAAGCTCGATTTAAGATATTACTACGACAAGTACTAAACTAGAAATTGAGGGTTAGAGATGGCAAAGAAAATTTTACACGTACTAGCTCAAATGCCTGAGCAAACAGGAAGTGGAATATATTTAAGAGCTTTAATCTATGAAGCATGGAAGGCTGGGCATGATCAAGCAGTTATTATTGGCGTAGAACAGGGATTTAAGTTTCCAGATTGGTTTGAAGAGTGTCAGGTAAAAGTCTATCCCGTATATTTTTCTTCAGAAGAACTTCCTTTTCATATAGTTGGGATGAGTGATGTCATGCCATATATTAGTACAAAATATGAAGAGCTTGTAGGCGAAAAATTGACAATGTGGAAAAAAGCTTTTCAGAATGTTTTACTAGCGGCTGAGCAGTTTAAGCCAGAAATAACTATTTCTCACCATATTTGGCTTTTGTCTAGTATGGTGCGTACATATTTACCTAGGACTAAACTAATTATAGTTTGTCATGGTTCGGATTTAAGACAACAGGAAAAGTTGCCTCACTTGGCAACTGAGGTTTGTCAAACCTGTGCAACAGCAGAGCATTTTCTAGCGCTTAATGAGTATCAACAATTCTTGATAATGGAACGTTGTCAAGTTGATGAACATCAGGTGGCAATTATACCTGGTGGCTATAATGAGGATATTTTTTGTTTACCCAAGAATGCAATACGGAGCAAAGACTTGCTGTTTGCAGGTAAACTATCACTTGCTAAGGGCCTAATGCAACTCTTGAAAGTAGCGAAAAAAATTAGCGGAGTTGAGCTCACAATTGCGGGCTCAGGATCAAGTGAAGAGAGTAAGTATATTTTACGAAAAGTAGCAGAAAATCCTGAAAAGTTTACCTATTTAGGTATGCTCTCACAAAAAGAGTTAGCTAGCGAAATGCAAAAACATAAGGTTTTTGTCTTGCCATCCTATTATGAAGGCTTGCCTTTGGTGATTATAGAAGCTTTAGCCTGTGGTTGTCGGGTAGTTTGTAGTGACTTGCCTGGCTTGCGTTCTTTTCTAGGAGAGGATTTACTAAAGAGTGGGGTGGTAGAATTAGTTAATCTACCAAGACTTAAGCATAGTGATCAACCCTTATTAGAAGATTTACCTACTTTTGAAGAAGAATTATTATTAGCAATTAAGAGGCAACTTTCACGCTGTGAAGATAAGGTTGACATCGCTTTCATCCGCAATTTTACATGGCAAGAGAACTTTCGTCAGATTGCTAGTATTTTCGATTGAGAAAATGTTCACAAAAAAAGTACAATTTAACTATTGCAGTAAAAGTTAATCAATGTTAAAATAATCCTAGGTTAATCGATTAACTAAACCGATTAACCTAGGATTATAAATTTTATAGCATAGTTAAAATAGACAAATTTAAGGCGGTGAAAGCAAACATGACAACAATTAAGGATATTGCAAAAGCAGCTAATGTAAGCGCTTGTACCGTCTCTAGATACCTTAATGGCAAAATCAAGATTAAACAGGAAACAGGAAAGCATATTGATGATGCAGTTAAAAGCATGGGTTATCACGCAAATCCGATTGCTCGTTCACTTAAAACAAAAAAAACATATAATATTGCGATGATTGTACCCGCACTATCTTTCGATATTTTTTCAGAAATGGCAGATGCAGTGAATAATGAAATTATAAAATATGATTACTATTTATCCTTATATACCACCAATAATGAAATAGAAAGCGAAAAACGTATTATTGACCGTTTGATTATTAATCAAGTTGATGGGGTGCTACTTATAACTCAGCCAGTAGGCTATGAGGGTGATGATGCACACTTGAAAAAACTGCAAGATAGCAAAATACCATTTGTCTTTGTGAATAGAATTTATGAAGAATGTGAATATCCAATAGCATATTGTGATGCGTATCAAGGAAGCGTATTAGCAATGGAATACTTATTGGCGGCAAAAGGCTGTACAAAGATTGGCATAATTATTGGACTCTGCGGACAACCACAATCAGAGGAAAATTTAAGAGGATATAAAGATGCTCTAGCCATTCATGGAATAAGCTATGATCAAGAGTTGATTGTAGAAGCACGCTACAATATGGTAGAAGCGGAACGGGTAGCGCAAGAACTGATAGGTAAAGGTGTGGAGGCAATTTATGCTATCTCTGATGCCATGGCAATAGGGGCATATCGAGCTGCGAAAAAATTAGGTATCAAGATTCCAGAGGATTTAGCGGTAGTTGGTGGTGGGGATACTAGTTTGGGAGAAATGGTTACACCAACACTTACTTCAGTAAACCAAAATGTAGGTCAGTTGGCTTTAGAAGCGACACGGATGTTACTAGCAATGATGGCTGGAAAAAAAGTCAATAAAGCCATTAAATTGTCGGTAAAATTAGTAAAGCGCTTTTCAGCATAGAAGAAGAAATCTAAATATTTGAGTTAAGGGAGGCCGGGAGTTTTTATTGTGATGTAATTTAAGATTAGAATTTAGATTAGTAGCAAAAAAAACATTAGGAGTGGTTATATGAAAAAGACGATTAGTTTATTATTGGTATTAGCATTATTAGCAATGAGTTTTGTAGGTTGCGCAAAGGCAGCAGTAGAAACGCCAGCTGAAACAACAACAGATGCGGCTGTAACAACAGATGCTGCCGTTACTCCAGAAATTGTAATGCCTAAAGTAGCATTAGTCTTAAACGGACCTGTAAGCGATATGGGTTGGAATGCTTCTGGTTTGAGAGGCTTACAAGCTATTGAAAAAGATTTTGGCGCAGAAATTGCTTACAAAGAAAATGTACAGCAATCTGATATGGAAGAAGCATTCCGTGCCTATGCAGAAGCTGGCTATGGAGTAGTAATTGGTCATGGTTCTCAATTTACGGATGCTATCAAGGTTGTTGCAGGAAGCTATCCAGATGTGAAATTCGTGCTTATTAACGGTTCAGAAGGCAACGGAACTAACATCGCTAGTGTACAGGTAGCTGATGAACAACAAGGCTATTTAATGGGTGCTGTGGCTGCGTTACTTACTAAAACAGGAACAGTTGGCATGATTGGTGGATCTGAAATACCTCCAATTAAAAAAGGTGTTGTTGGATTCAAACAAGGTGCAGAAGAGACTGCAACAAGAATGGGCACAAAAATTAAAGTTCTAACAGCTATGACAGGTTCATTTGATGACGTAGCAAAAGCTAAAGAAGTAGCAATGTCTATGGCTGATCAAGGTGCTGATATAGTTGGTGGTTTAGCTAATCAAGCAGGCTTAGGAATTATTGAAGGTGCTAAAACTAAGGGAATTATGGCAATTGGTGCCAATACAGACCAGTTTGAAGCAGCTCCAGATACAGTAGTAGTTAGCTTGCAAAAAGATGTTGCTGTTGCTTATACTTATTCTTATGGTAAGGTAGTTGATGGTAGCTTCGCTGGTGATGTTACTAAAATTGGTGTAAAAGAAGGCATCGTTTTCTTATCACCTTGGCATAATTTCGATACAAAAGTATCACAAGCTGTTAAAGATGAATTGCAAAAAATCATCGATGAAATTTCTGCTGGCACAATCGTAGTAAAAGCAGAATAACAATCATTAACAGGGTAGACTAGATCTGCTCATTATATAGGGATCAAAAGCATAATGTTTTTGATCCCTTACTAATGAGTTATGAATAAAAAACAAGGACAATGTTTATTATTCATAACTCATTAAAAAAATGTAATTATGTTTACAATGCGGTATAATACCGTTGTAATAAATCAAAATGACTTAATTGAGGAGGATTGGGATGATAAAAAAATCTAATACAGAAAGAGTAAAAGAAATTGTAGCTGCTCTTTACTATCCAGTAATTGCTGTTGTTTTAGCCTTAGTAATAGGGGCTGTAGTAATTGCCGCATTAGGCTTTGATGCAGGTAAAGCTTATGCTAGTTTATTAAAAGGATCCCTAGGTAGTAAAAATGCTTTGGCAGAAACGTTTATCAAAGCTACGCCACTTATTTTTACAGGGTTAAGCTTTGCAATTGGCAAGCGTTGTGGACTGATTAATTTGGGTGCAGAAGGTCAGCTTTTTATTGGAGGACTCTTTGCAACATTTGTAGGCATTTATGTAACTGGTCTACCTATTTATCTACATTTACCACTAGCTTTAATTGCTGGTTTTATCGGTGGCGGTCTCTATGGATTGTTAGCTGCTTGGTTAAAAGTAAAATTTGGTGCCAGTGAATTGATTACCACAATTATGTTAAATTATATTGCTATCAATCTAATTAGTTACTTTGTTACTGGCCCAATGAAAGAGGTAGGTGGAGACTTTCCACAAACCTCACCACTTGCAGTAACTGCTCAGCTTCCTAAACTTTTACCAGGAACCCGTTTGCATGCAGGCATTATTGTGGCAATACTTTGTATTATTTTCTATTATATTTTCTTATGGAAAACATCAAAAGGTTATGAAACCCGTGTAGTTGGACTTAATGCTGGCGCTGCACGTTATGCAGGAATGAATATTAATAAAAATGCCTTGTTAGCTATGTTTATTGCTGGAGGCTTTGCAGGTTTAGCAGGATGTAGTGAAATTATGGGAATTCAATTACGCTTATTCCAAAACTTCTCACCAGGTTATGGCTTTGATGGAATTGCTGTAGCATTACTTGGAAACAATACCCCAATTGGTATTTTTGTTTCAGGGATTCTCTTTGGTATTCTACGCAGTGGTTCAAATATGATGCAAATGACCGCCCAAGTGCCAGTATCGGTAGTGCAAATTATTCAAGCTTTAGTAATTCTCTTTATTGTTGGTAGAGAAATGTTCAACTTTTCAAAAAAAATTGCGCTAAGAAAAGCAGCAGTTGCAGCAGCAAAGGGGGTCAAATAAGCTATGTTAGAAGGAATTAGTAACTTTTTGGCAGCAGATATAAGGACAGCCACTGCTATCATGATTGCAGGATTAGGACTAGTATTTAGTGAAAAATCAGGTGTTGTAAACATCGGTGCAGAAGGTATGATGTTAACAGGAGCTCTGATGGGTGTTGTAGGCTCATGGCAGACTGGTAGTGTCTGGGGTGGAGTATTAATAGCTGCTTTAAGCGGAGCGGTTATTGCTTTGGTTTTTGCTTATCTAACGATTACAGTAAAAGCTGACCAAGTTGTAGTTGGTACAGCAATCAATATTTTAGGATTAGGACTAACAACAACTCTTTCTCGGGTGCTTTTCGGACTTAATACAGCGCCTCCTAAAATTAGCAGTTTTTCTCCAATTGAAATTCCAATTTTAAGTAAAATTCCAGTGTTAGGTCAGTCCTTATTTCATCAACCTTTCCCAGTTTATGCAGCACTAGTTATAGTGCCAATTGCGTACTTTGTAATGTTTAAAACTGATTTAGGCTTGAAAATTAGGGCTGTTGGAGAACATCCAAAAGCCTGTGATACAGTAGGAATTAACGTTTACAAAATTCGTTATGGTACAGTAATTTATAGTGGCCTCTTATGCGGATTTGCTGGGAGCTTTGTATCTTTAGGATTGTTAAGCTTCTTTACAGAAAATATGGTGGCTGGTCGCGGTTTTATGGCCTTGGCAGCAGTGGTTTTTGGTAACTATAATCCTTTTGGTGTAATGGGAGCATCACTACTCTTTGGTGCAGGTGAAGCATTACAATATCGCTTACAGGCAGCAGGAACAAACATACCTTTCCAGTTTCTTTTGATGGTACCTTACGTGTTGACCATCTTAGCTCTTGCTGGCTTTATCGGTAAATCACAAAAACCAACAGCTGGTGGAGTTCCTTACAGCAAGGAGTAAAAAACTAGCAGAAATTATTGAGGTGAATTATGGCGAAAATCTTAGGAATTTGTGGAAGTCCGAGAAAAGGTGCTACCGAATATGCCGTGCAAGCAGCGTTAAAGGCAGCTACAGAAATACCGGGTATTGAAACTGATTTTTGGACAGTTAGAGGCAAAAAAATTGGCTATTGTGTTCATTGTGATTCTTGCATTCGCAATAAAACCATGTGTATTATTAAAGATGATTTACAAGAGTTAGAGGAGAAAGTTTTGGCAGCAGATGGTTTTATCATTGGCTCGCCAATTTATGATATGAATATCACAGCCCAGTTAACTGCTGTTTTTAATCGCTTGCGTCCAATGTATTTAGTACATCCAGGTAAGCTGCAAAATAAAGTAGGTGGAGCAATCTCAACCGGAGGGACAAGACACGGCGGACAAGAAATGACTAGGCTAGCAATTATTGATTTTTATCTGATGCATGAAATGCTGGCCTTTGGAGGACTTGGAGGGTGTTATTCAGGTGGATCAATTTGGAGCAGAGATCAAAAAGCCGCAGGAGCAGAAGCCGATGAGGTTGGCATGGATACCGTAAGAAGATTGGGAAGAGGTATGGCAGAAGCGGTACTCGTGACAAAATATGGGATGGAAAAATGGAATGCAGAGAAGCTGACATTAAGCATTAGCAATGATGACAAATCACCTTTGCGTGATCATTAAAATAGGAACCCAAAAACAAGAATAGAGGTGGAACAATGGCTTTTTTGGAAATGAGAAATATAACCAAAAAATTTCCTGGTGTTATAGCAAATGAAGACGTTAACTTTAGCATTGAAAAAGGGGAAATTCATGCGCTGTTAGGAGAAAATGGGGCAGGAAAAAGCACCCTTATGAATATTTTATATGGTCTTTACCAGCAAACATCGGGCGATGTCTTTTTGAAAGGTGAAAAAGTAAATATCACTAATCCAAGAGTAGCAATAGAATTAGGAATTGGCATGGTTCATCAACACTTTATGTTAATCCCAGCACTTAGTGTAATTGAGAACCTAGTGCTTGGGATGAAAGAAAACAAAGCAGTACTAGATCTAGATGCAGAAGCAAAAGAGGTTGCAGAACTAGCAGCCCGCTATAATATGACCATAGATCCTTATGTTAAGGTATGGCAATTATCTGTAGGTCAACAACAACGTTTAGAAATCATTAAGGCACTCTATCGTGGAGCTGAATTACTTATTCTTGATGAGCCAACAGCAGTGCTTACTCCACAAGAAGTAAGAGATCTCTTTATGATGATTAGGCAATTAACTAGTGAAGGACACACGGTGATTTTCATTACCCATAAGCTTGCTGAAGTTATGGAAATTTGTGATCGCTGTACAGTTTTGCGTCTTGGCAAGTTAGAAGCAACCGTAAACATTTCTGATATTCACGACAAACAAGAATTAGCTAATTTGATGGTTGGTAAAAATGTAAATCTAACGGTAGAAAAATCAACCCCTAAAATTGGCAAGAAGGTTTTACAGGTTACCGGTATGCAATGTAAAAACAATAAAGGGTTGCAAGCCTTAAAAGGTGTATCTTTAGAGATATATGCTGGTGAAATTTTAGGAGTTGCAGGTGTAGATGGTAATGGACAATCTGAGCTAGTAGAATGTTTAGCAGGGCTCAGGCATATAGAACAGGGTCATGTAATGATTAATGATGCTGATTGTACAAACATGAATCCAAGAAAAATTTTAGAGAAAAGTGTATCACATATTCCGGAGGATAGACATCTAATGGGAATGGTTAGCGGTATGTCAGTCAAAGAAAATCTGATGCTGATGAGCTACTATAAAGAGCCATATTCAAAAGGCGGTTTTCTTAACTGGAAGTGGATTGATAACCACGCATCTGAACTTTGCACTGAATACAATGTTAAAACACCAAATATCAATGAGTTAGCAGGTAAGCTTTCAGGTGGCAATCAGCAAAAATTCGTAGTAGCACGTGAGATGGAAAGACAGCCAGATTTATTAATAGCTATGCATCCAGCCCGTGGCCTAGATATTGGAGCAACAAAATATATCCAATCCCGTATTGTGGCAGAGCGTGATAGAGGAGCAGCAGTGCTTTTGGTATCTACCGAGCTAGATGAAATTTTAGAGCTTAGCGATAGAATTATGGTCATGTATGAAGGGGAAATCATGGGATTCATTGATGGCCCTTATGCTACCAGAGAAGAAGTTGGTATGATGATGGCAGGATCGCATCGTAATTTAGAGCGCATGGGAAAAACAGAGCAAGTGTCAAATTTAGGATAAAAACTAAATCACAAGAAAGTGCATGTTGCATGCAAGGGCTAAGTTTGCTATAATTAAATCCATTAAGCGAAGCAAAAATATTTGTTTCGGAATTTGGAGGATAGCAAATGCCATTAGTAAAAATGCGTGTAAAGGCAAGCAATGTAGATCATGCTACAACAGTTATTAAAGCCAAAGGCTTTGAGATGATTATTGATGAGCCTGTTAATTTAGGTGGTAATAATTTAGGACCTAATCCCTTAGAATATTTGCTTGCAGCCTTAGCTGGTTGCCTAGCAGTATCAGGACGTGGTGTAGCTAAAGAGATGGGCTTTGAGCTAAGAGATGTAAATTTTGAAGTTATTGGAGAACTAGATCCAAGTAAATTTATGGGTCAACCGACAACAGAGCGAGCAGGTTTTCAATTGATTACTGTAAAAACAAAGGTTGATGCCGATTGTGATGCAGAGACACTAGCAAAATGGGCTCATGAAATAGAAGAGCGTTGTCCAGTAAGTGATAGTATTCGTAATGGAACTACAGTAAAAATAGAATTAGCATAGGTAAATTTAATAATTTATTTGCAAAGGCACAGCAGAGAGTTTTCTGCTGTGCCTTTGCAAATTTACGCATAAAAATACAATAAAATGAATAATAATGCATAAAATAGAAATATATAAGGAAATATGAAAAAAATATTGCAAGAATATGCATAAACGTGTATAATTGCAATGAGGTGAAAATAAATGATTAAAGTTGGAATAATAGGAGCAACAGGCTATACAGGAGGAGAATTGGTACGTCTGCTTTTAAACCATCCTGAAACAGTTTTGACAGCGCTCACCACAACCTCTCAAGCAGGTATGCGTATAGCAGATATCTACCCTGCACTAACCGGTTATACAGATGAAGTACTGGTAGAAGCTGATGTGGCAAAAACTGTAGAGCTTTGCGATGTGGTTTTTGTAGCATTACCACACGGTCATGCAGTGGCAGTAGGTAGAGAAGTATTAAAACAAAATAAAAAAATGATTGATTTAGGTGCTGATTTTCGTTTGAAAGATAGCTCAGTTTATGAAGAATGGTATAAAGTTACTCATGATGGTAAGGAAATGTTAGCAGATGCCGTATATGCTTTGCCAGAACTCCATCGTGCTGAAATAAAAGGCAAATCACTAATTGCCAATCCGGGCTGTTATCCAACAAGTATTATTTTAGCACTAGCACCGCTTTTACAAGCAGGTATTATAAATCCACACACTTTAGTTATCGATGCAAAATCGGGTATGTCAGGTGCAGGTAAAAAACTAACAGAAGCTACTCACTATGTTGAGATGAATGATAATGTAGATGCTTACGGTGTAGGAAATCATCGTCATATTCCGGAAATAGAGCAAGAACTTGCTAGGGCATATGGCGCTAAATTTTTTCTCTCATTTACGCCTCACCATATGCCAATCACTCGTGGCATCCTAAGTAGCATGTATGCTGATTTGACAAGAACAGTTGATGAAGCTGAGGTTAGAGCGTTATATGAGGTAGCATATGGTCAGGAACAATTTGTCCATCTCTTAAAACCGAACATTTATCCACATACAAAATGGGTAGCTGGTTCTAATAATTGCCATCTTAATTTTAAGATTGATCCACGCACAAACCGAATTATTTTAATTTCTGCCATAGATAATTTATTGAAAGGCGCTTCTGGTCAAGCGGTACAGAATATGAATATTCTTTTTGACTTGCCAGAAGAAACGGGCTTGAAATTTGCTGGCTTAATGCCATAGGAGGGGCTGAAACATATGTATAAAATTGTTAAGGGTGGATTAACTAGTGCAATTGGATTTCAAGCAGCTGGTATCCATGCCGGACTTAAAAAAGCTAAAAAAGATATGGCGCTAGTTGTTTCTGCTGTGCCAGCTGTAACAGCAGCAGTTTTCACAACAAGTCAAGTTAAAGCAGCACCAGTGCTTTTAGATATGGAACATCTGCAAAATGCTGTAACTAGAGCTGTAATTAGCAATAGTGGTAATGCCAATGCCTGCACAGGTGCTTTGGGTTATAGCAATGCCTTACAGATGGCTGAGCGCACTGCTCAGCATTTAGAGTGTAAAAAAGAAGAAATATTTGTCTTTTCAACCGGAGTGATTGGTGTACAGCTACCAATGAAAAAAGTCGAAGCAGGAATTGCTAAGATTGTGGGAGAATTAAGCCCAACAGGGGGACACGTAGCAGCGCAAGCTATTTTAACTACAGATACTTTTACGAAGGAATGCTGTGTGGAAGTTGATTTGGGTGGTAAAAAGGTAACTATTGGTGGAGCTGCTAAAGGTTCTGGGATGATTCATCCAAATATGGCCACAATGTTTGCCATGATTACGACAGATGCAGCTGTAGAGAAAAAACTTTTGCAAGCTATGGTACAAGAGATAACCAATAAAACCTTTAATATGATTACGGTTGATGGGGATACTAGTACTAATGATACCTTTATGGTCATGGCAAATGGGTTAAGTGGCATGCCTTTATTAGCAAGTGAACAGGACGCTACTTACCAAGAATTCTATCAAGCATTAGAATATGTCAGCCTCACATTATCCCAGCTAATCGCGAAGGATGGTGAGGGAGCTACTAAATTCTTAACTGTAGAAATAATAGGAGCAGCAACAGAGTCTGATGCGCGAACTATAGCTAAGAGTATTTGTTGCTCAAGTTTAGTAAAGACTGCTCTTTTTGGTGAGGATGCGAACTGGGGAAGAATTTTGGCTGCAGCAGGTTATGCCGGTGTAGTGTTTGATCCTTACAAGGTAAGTATTACTATTAGTAGCTTGGCAGGATCAATCCTGGTTGCTCAAAATGGTACTGGACTTATTTTTGATGAAGCAAGAGCATTAACGATTCTCAAGGAAAAAGAAATAACTTATCTGGTGGAAATGGGAGCAGGATCTGCAAAAGCAACTGCTTGGACTTGTGACTTTTCTTATGATTATGTAAAGATTAATGCTTCCTATCGTTCGTAAAGGAGATGACTAAGATGGTGCAAACAGCAATTGAAAAAGCCAAGGTTTTAGTAGAGGCATTGCCTTATATTGAAAAGTTTCACAATAAAACTGTTGTGATAAAATATGGCGGAAATGCTATGATTAATGATGAACTAAAAAAGGCTGTACTTCAGGATGTTATCCTTATGCGTTATGTTGGTATGCGACCAGTGTTAGTGCATGGAGGAGGACCAGCAATTAGTGAAACCTTAGCACGTTTGTCCATTCCTTCAGAATTTATCGATGGCATGCGTGTCACAAATGAAGCAACCATGGAAGTAGTAGAAATGGTTTTGGCAGGGAAAGTAAATAAAGATCTTGTGACACGTATCAATCAGCTTGGTGGAAATGCCGTTGGAATTTCTGGCAAGGATGGTGGGATGATTAAATGCGAAAAACTCTTTAAGACCAAGCTTGATGAAGATGGTATTGCCCAAGTAATAGATTTAGGCTTTGTAGGGTCAGTAACCAAGGTAGATACCGCTTTGATAGAGTCCTTGCTAGATAATGGATATATTCCTGTTATTGCTCCAATTGGAGTTGATGAGAATAGCAAAAGCTATAATATTAATGCAGATTTAGTCGCTGGGGATATAGCTGGTGCCTTACATGCAGATAAATTTGTGTTGCTTACCGATATTGAAGGCGTATGTGATGGGAAGGGCTCAGAAAAAGGCAATGTTATTTCAACGCTGAGTATTCAGGAAATAGAACATTTGATTAGAGAAAACATCATTCATGGAGGAATGATTCCCAAGGTTGAGTGCTGTACCAATGCAATTCAAAAAGGGGTTACCCGTGCACATATTATCGACGGAAGATTGCCACATTCCATTCTTTTAGAAATTTTCACAGATGAAGGTATTGGAACGATGATAGAGAAGGGAGAAGCATAAAGTGGGAAATGAAACATTAATGAATAGAGGAAAAGCATGCTTGATGAATACCTACGGACGCTTCCCAATTGCTTTGATTAATGGTAAGGGAGTTATAGTAGAGGATGCTGATGGAAACGAGTATCTCGACTTTTTGGCAGGCATTGCTGTTAATGCCCTAGGTCACGCACACCCAGCCCTATGTCAGGTTGCAAGTGAGCAAATGGAAAAGCTCATCCACTGTTCTAATCTTTATTGGATAGAACCACAGATAGAACTTGCGGAAATGTTAATTAGCCTTTCAGTAGCAGATAAAGTTTTCTTTTGTAATAGTGGCGCTGAGGCTAATGAAGGAGCTATTAAACTAGCGCGTAAATATGCAAAGATGCAGGGGTATGAGGAGCGCTATGAAATTCTAAGCATGGAAAATTCCTTTCATGGAAGAACATTAGCAACACTTACAGCTACGGGACAAGAAAAATTTCATCAGGATTTTTTACCACTACCGGAAGGTTTTAATTATTCTAACTTTAATGATATTGCCATGTTACAGGAAAAAGTTACGGAAAAAACTTGTGCAATCATCATAGAAATTATTCAGGGTGAGGGTGGAGTAAACCCAATAAGTCAGGAATTCGCAACGGCAGTTGCTGAAATATGTAGTGAAAAGGATATTCTCTTAATTGTAGATGAAGTTCAAACAGGTGTGGGTAGAACAGGCAAAGTCTTTGCCTATGAACATTTTGGGATTGCACCAGACATCATAACCTTAGCAAAAGGGTTAGCAGGTGGCGTGCCAATTGGAGCATTTATGGCGAAAGAGCAGGTTGCTGCAGCTTTTATACCAGGTGATCATGGATCTACCTTTGGAGGAAACCCTTTGGCTACCGCCTGTGGTAAAGCAGTCTTAGCAACTATTACAGCACCGGATTTTCAAAGCACAGTAAAGGAAACAGCAGCATATTTAAGAGCACAGTTATTAAATTTACAAGCAAGAGAAACTAGAATTAAAGAAATTAGAGGGCTTGGGTTTCTCTTGGGGATAGAAATAAGTGGAGATGTAAGTCAGGTAGTTCGAGGGTGTTTAGAAAAAGGACTAATAATTGGAAGTGCTGGAGCTAAAACTTTAAGATTAGCACCACCGCTTATTGTCACAAAAGCAGAAGTGGATCAAGCAGTTAGCATTATCGCCGCAGTACTGAAGGAGGAGTGAGTATAATGAAAAGTATGAAAGAAATGCAAGCAAGCTTAAAAGGTAGGGATTTTTTGACAATCCATGATTTCACACCAGAAGAAATAACTTACCTTTTAGATTTAGCGGATAGTCTCAAAGCAAAACAGAAAAATGGTGAGCCCCATGAGGTTTTGAAAAATAAAACCTTAGGTATGATTTTTACTAAGAACTCTACTCGGACAAGAGTCTCCTTCGAAGTCGGCATGCAGCAACTAGGTGGAAAGCCACTCTTTTTATCTGGTAATGATTTGCAGTTAGGTAGAGGAGAACCAATTAAAGATACTGCCCGTGTACTTTCTCGTTATCTAGATGCAATTATGATTAGAACATTTGCCCATAGTGATGTCTTAGAATTAGCAGAATATGCCAGCATTCCAGTAATTAACGGTCTAACAGATTGGCTGCATCCTTGCCAAGGCTTAGCAGATATCCAAACAGTGCGCGAACACAAGGGGAAATTAGCAGGCATAAAAATGACCTACATAGGCGATGGCAACAATGTTGCGCATTCTTTGATGTTCGCTGGAGCTAAAACAGGAATGCATGTCGTAATTGCTTGCCCAGCAGGATATGAACCTGATCCTAAGATTGTAGAAATGGCACAGGAAGATGCGAAAGCTACAGGTGCTGTAATTGAAGTAATGTCGGATATTCTTGTTGCGACTAAGGATGCTGATGTTTTATATAGTGATGTTTGGACTAGTATGGGACAAGAAGCAGAGGCTGCAGAGAGGCTTCGTGTACTTGCTCCATATCAAGTAAATGCAGAGTTGATGAAATTAGCCAAAAAAGATGCAATCTGGATGCACTGTTTGCCGGCTCATCGTGGTGAAGAAGTAACAGAGGACATTATGGAAGGTTCGCAATCAGTAATTTTTGATCAGGCAGAAAACAGAATGCATGCCCAAAAAGCGGTATTAGCTTCAGTAATTTAAGGATATATAGCTTGTTATTTGCGTATAATAAGAAGATAAAATTGTTAGGAGAGATTAAAATGTCAAAAAAAGTTATACTTGCATATTCCGGTGGATTAGATACATCCATCATTATTCCGTGGTTAATAGAAAACTACGGTTATGAGGTAATTGCTGTTGCAGGTGATGTAGGTCAAGGCGAAGAATTAGCGCCATTAAATGAAAAAGCAATTAGAACAGGAGCAAGCAAAATATTTATTGAAAACTTGCAAGAAGATTTTGTAGAAAACTTTATTTGGCCTACTTTAAAGGCAGGGGCAATATATGAAGGCAAATATCTCTTAGGAACTTCTATGGCACGCCCTTGTATTGCTAAGCGGTTAGTAGAAATAGCTGAGCGTGAAGGGGCAGATGCAATCTGCCATGGTTGCACAGGTAAAGGCAATGATCAAGTTCGTTTTGAGTTGACAATTAAAGCCTTAAATCCAGATTTGAAAATTATTGCTCCTTGGAGAATTTGGGATATTAAATCTCGTGAAGAGGAAATTGAATATGCAGAAGCTCGGGGGATTGATATTCCAGTCACAAAAGAGCGTCCTTATAGTATGGATAGAAATATTTGGCACTTAAGTCATGAGGGAGCAGATCTAGAAGATCCATGGAATGAACCAAAAAAAGAGCTATACATGATTTGTACAGCACCAGAAAATGCTCCTGATGTTCCAACCTATGTAGTGGTAGACTTTGTAAAAGGCATTCCTGTAGCTTTGGATGGCAAAAAAATGGGTGGAGTAGAGTTGCTGAATAGCTTAAATGAAATTGCGGCAAAAAACGGTGTGGGTATTGATGATATCGTGGAAAATCGTTTAGTGGGAATGAAATCCCGTGGAGTTTACGAAACGCCTGCAGGGACAGTGTTGATGAAAGCCCATAATGAATTAGAGTACCTTTGTTTAGACCGCAAAACAAAGCACTATAAAGCCATAATTGCTGAACAATATTCAGAGCTGTGCTATGATGGAAATTGGTTTTGCACCTTGCGTGAAGCATTAGATGCTTTTGTTGATAAAACCCAAGAAACAGTTACAGGAACAGTTAGAATGAAACTCTATAAAGGAAGCTGTACAGTTGCAGGCACAAAATCTCCATACTCACTTTATAGTGAAGAATTTGCAACATTTAGCGAAGATGAAGTGTATAATCAAAAAGATTCTGAAGGATTTATTAATCTCTTTGGTTTGCCATTAAAAATCAAAGCGATGCTAGCCAAGAAATGGAATAAGTAAATCAATAGGAGGGTGCGCAAAGGTGCACCCTTTTTTATCAGTTAGAAATGAAGGAGGCAATTTATGAAGCTTTGGGGTGGTCGTTTTCAAAAAGAAACAGATTGCTTAGTAGAAGATTTTCATTCATCAATTTCTTTTGATCAGAGACTCTATCAAGAAGATATTACAGGAAGCATTGCTCATGCTCGGATGCTTGGTAAAACAGGTATTATTAAAGAAACAGAAGCTGAACTTCTGATATCTGGGCTAGCGGGTATTTTCAAGGATATTGCGGCAGGAGAAGTGGAATTTGATATCAGCGCAGAAGATATCCATATGAATATAGAAACACTATTAACAAAAAAGGTAGGAGCAGTAGGGAAAAAACTTCATACAGCCCGTAGCCGTAATGATCAGGTTGCACTAGATAACAAAATGTATGTCAAGACAGCAATAAAACAAGTGCTAGCACAACTTATCATTTTAGAAGAGACCTTGCTGAGATTAGCAGAGGAACATATTGCGACCATTATGCCTGGTTTTACCCATTTACAAAAGGCACAACCAATTACTTTTGGTCATCATTTAATGGCGTATTTTCAAATGTTTAAGCGGGACTATCAACGCTTACAAGATGCTTATGTACGGACGAATATTATGCCATTAGGTTCAGGAGCGCTTGCAGGTACCACCTTCCCTATTGATAGAGAAATGGTAGCAAGAGAATTAGGTTTTGCAGAAATAACCGATAATAGTTTAGATGGGGTAAGTGACAGAGATTACTGCTTAGAGTTTGAGGCTTGCGGAGCTATTTCTATGATGCACTTAAGTAGACTATGTGAAGAATTAATCCTTTGGTCAAGCGATGAATATAAATATATTATTTTAGATGATGCTTATAGTACAGGTTCTAGCATCATGCCACAGAAGAAAAATCCAGATGTTGCGGAATTGATGCGAGGTAAAACAGGGCGAGTTTATGGTAATCTGATGAGTAGCTTGGCAATGATGAAAAGTTTGCCATTAGCCTATAATAAAGATATGCAAGAAGATAAAGAGGCGCTATTTGACACCGTAGATACCTGGAAAAAATCTTTACTACTAATGTCACCAATGCTAGCAACTATGCAGGTGCAGAAAGCGAGAATGCTCCGTTCAACTAGTGGAGGTTTTACCAATGCTACCGATTTGGCAGATTATTTAGCTAAAAAGGGGTTAGCATTCCGTGATGCCCATCATATTGTTGGTTCGCTTGTACTGAAATGTGTAGAAGAAAAGCGAGATCTGCTGGATTTAACGCTTGTAGAATTCCAGGAGTGTAGTAGCTTGATTGAAGCTGATATTTATGAGGCAATTGCCATTGAGAGCTGTGTTAATCGCAGGACAACCATAGGCGGACCAGCAGAAAAAACAGTAGCAGAAGCTATTGTAAAAGGCTGGAAATGGCTCGAAAATTTGAGTTAATCATTCGAATTTGATTTTTTAATATAAAACAGGGGAAGACCTTCAAAATACTTTCTGAAGGTCTTCCTTGTTTTTGTAATAATATTCTGATTAATTTGCAAATATTGCTTGCAAAAACGTTTCGGCTGTGTTAAATTCATATTGAAGAAACGTTTCGGCAGAGGAGGGGTAGTTTGAATACTAAAAGATTCACCTTAAAAGATGTTGCACAAGAAGCAGGAGTAGCAATTTCCACAGCAAATGCAGCATTAACTGGTAAGGGCAGAATAAGTGAAAAAAAGAAACAAGAAATATTAGTAGTAGCACAAAGGCTTGGTTATAAAGTTAACAGAGTAGCTCAATCCTTAGCTCGCAAACAAATTAATATTGCCATCTTAATGCCAGTAGACTGGACGGATTACTATGGGAAGATAGAACAAGGAATAGAGGCTGAGCTAAAACTATTAGCAGATTATAATGTTGTTGGAATAGTTAAGAAAATTAAATATTCAGCTTGTTTACCAGCAGAATTAGAAGAATGTAAAAAAGAATTTTTGCGAGAAAGAATTGATGCCTTGATTGTATGTCCGGCCATAGGTATAGAAAACTTAAATTCACTTATTTTGGATTTCTTGAAGGAAGATATTTTGATCTTAGCTGTGAATACAGATTTAGTAATAGATAATCAAATATCTTTTCCAACCATCAAAATTGATGGGCCATTATCAGGCAAAATGGCTGCAGAATTTTTAGATGACTTATTACCAGATGGCAATAAAGTGCTTTGTTGCTTAGGCGATAAAAAAACCTTAGTGCAAAATGAAAAGGTAATCGGTTTCATGGAATTCATTCAGCAACAAACAAAGTTGCTAGCCTTAGAGCCAATAGAAACTGGTGACATGGACGATCAAGCAGAAGAGGAAATTGCTAAAGTATTTGCACGGGAACCAGAAATAAGAGGAATTTACGTTGCAACAGGTATTGTGAAAGGAATTTGTAGTTACTTAGACAAAAATGGCTTAGGCGAAAAAGTAAAAGTTATTTGTTCTGACTATAGTGATGAAATAGAAAACTATATGCGTAAAAAAATAATTAACGCCACATTTTTCCAAAACCCAGGCATTCAAGGACGCATTGCTATTCGGACTATTTATGACTGCCTACTTAATGGTAAAGATATTAAACCTAAGACACTCCTAATGCCACAACTGTTCTTAAGGTCCAATATTTTACACGGATATGTAAGAGAAGATTATCAACAGGTTTTATATAGTAATGAATAAACATAAAGAGGGGTTTTATGAAAAAGCAGAATTTAGAAGAAGCACTACAGAGGGTAACTGAACTTTTCTCTGAATCTAGCAATCAAAAGATTTATGCAAAAATGCAAGTGATAAGTCCAACTCTGCGGGAGTATGCCTTAAACCATCCTGAAGGAGCAACTTTATATCCTGATTTAGGTGAACGAGAAGAATTTTGGCGTAGATTAACAGCTGAGAGTAACGAAATTTTAGATGATTCTATACCTTCTGCGTACATGTCAGAATTTGATGAAGGCTTGTATGGTGGGCTTTTGGGTGCAGAAGTGCGTTACTTAGATAACCCTGAGTGGGGTTGGGTTTCTTCGATGTGTGTACCATTTGTGCAAAAGCTTGAAGAATTAGCGGATATTAACTTTGATAAAAATTGCCCTCTAGCACAGCAATATCTTCAGCAATTAAAATATTTTGTTGAAGCTAGCAAAGGTGATTATGGAATTTCGCATTTTATTCTAATTGATGGATTAAATGCCTTGCTAGAACTTCGTGGTGCTACAAATATGTATTATGATTGCATGGATGCACCAGAGTTAGTAGAGCAATTTTTCGCACTCACTCGTGAGTTGAACTATTGGGTACAGGATAATTTTTTTGAAATTGTCGGATTGTACCGAGGGGGAACCTGCAGCAATCTCTGCCAATGGATTCCTGGTAAAATTGTATCCGAAAGCCTAGATCCTTTTCATATGGCCTCGGTAAAATTTTTCGAACAATGGGGTAGAAAACAAATTGAAGAAATATTTGCTCATTATGATGGGGGAAGCATTCATATTCATACAGGTAATGGACTACATTTAGTGAAGCCAGCAGCAACGCTAAAGGGCTTGAAAATGATAGCTTTTATTGATGAGAACTTCAATGAGCTTAAGGCATATCATCAGTTGCAAAAAATTCATCAAGATAGAGGGAATGTACCAATTTTTATCACCATACCCTATGAAGAATTTGTGAAAATGTTAACAGAAAAAGTTCTTGTTGGTAAAGCGATGTATGCAGTTACAAATGTACCAACAGTGGAAATAGCCAATAAATTAATGGAAAAAGTTAAAGCCTACTCATATTGATTTATTAAATGCTATCTTAAAAAAAGAGGGGACTTATATTGAAAAAGAAAAAGTTGAATCTAAGTCAAGTTTTGGAGAATCTCATCTGTTTTGGACCATCCATCGGAATATATACCATGTTTTTCATGGTGCCAATGATTTTAGGATTGTTTTATTCCCTAACAGATTGGGATGCGGTAGGTAAATTTAACATAGTAGGTTTAAGTAACTATAGCAAGCTACTATTTCAGGATCCAGTATTTTTGCAATCCCTAGGCAGAACATTTTGGTTTGCCATCATTAGCGTAACACTAACAACCATTATCGCCATGCTCTGTGCCATTGGCTTAACTAGTAAATTTAAGGCGAATAACCTGATAAGAACAATAATATTTTTCCCAAATCTCATCAGTATGGTCATCACAGGTTTTATCTGGAACTTCCTCTTCACCAAAGTATCTTCAGGTATTTACACCAGTACCGGTATAGAAGCCTTTAACATCAGCTGGATTGGTGATGTTAAATATGTCATGTGGGCAGTAGTAATCGTTTCTATCTGGTCAGGTATGGGCTATTACATGACCATCTATATAGCCGGCTTACTGGGCATAGATGGATCATTTATTGAAGCCGCCAAAATAGATGGAGCTTCCGATTGGCATGTATTTTGGCGAATCAAAATGCCTTTGATGTTGCCAGTAGTTAGCGTAGGAGCATTTATGAACATCGCCTTTTGCATGAAAGTTTTCGATATTATCTTTTCCCTTTCCAAAGGAGGGCCAGGTAATTCCTCCGAAGTAGCCATGATTAACGTTTATCGGGAAGCCTTTGTTTATAACAACTTTGGCTATGGTTCAGCAAAAGCCATCTTCTTTGCCTGCATCATCATCCTCTTTTCTTTCATCCAGCAAAGAGTAAGCAACAGCATGGAGGTAGATTAAATGGAAAGCAAACTGAATAAAAAGAAATTTTTCAGAACAGAAAACATCGTAGGTATCATCATGTTAGGAGTAGCCGTAATCTACTTCATCCCAATTTATTTTATGTTGATTAATGCCATTAAGCCCTTAAAAGAAATCCTCCTAAATACTGTGGATTTACCAAAAAGCCTTTATTTAGAGAACTTCAAAACAATTTGGGGAGAAACAGATTATCCAATTCTCCTAAAGAACTCCGTAATAATCACTGGCTTATCAATCTTAGGTACAGTACTCTTTAGCTCCATGGCCGGATACCAAATAGCTAGGAGAAATACCAAGCTGATAAAGGCCATTAATATCTATCTGATGATGGCAATAGTAATACCCTTTCAAGCTATTATGATTCCTTTAGTGAAGCTGATGAGCAAACTAGGAATAACTAATAACATCTATGGACTGGTACTATGCTACATCTGTTTTACCACACCAATGTCCATTTTCCTCTATGTAGGAGCCGTAAAGGGTATCCCAATTTCCTTAGAGGAAGCAGCAAGGATTGACGGAGCTAATTGGTTTAAAATATTTTGGCGCATCATCTTTCCGCTCTTAAAGCCAATCACAAGTGCAGTAATAGTACTGAATAGCTTTTGGATTTGGAATGATTTTTTACTACCATTAATCATGCTCACCTCAGATAAGAATAAGACCATTCCAGTAGGCATTATGTCCCTGATTATGGGTCAGTTTTCCTTTAATATGAGCATGGCAATAGCAGCAGCAATCTATTCAGCAATCCCTATGGTGGTCATCTACCTTAGTCTGCAAAAATACTTTATTAAAGGTATTGTTGATGGTGCTGTGAAAGGATAAAGAAAGTGAAGGGAGAAAAATATGGCAATGAACTCAAGAGAATTAGTCCACTCATCAATAGAATTCCGAGGTGTAGACAGACTACCACATAGTTTTGGACCAGGCTTCGATACAGATATTGAATGGGTAAGTATGGAACCATGGTTAGATGCAAGACCACGCAATACCTATGATGAATGGGGAGCATATTGGGAAAATATTGGCAACTGTAAGACGGGAGAGGTGAAGATTTTTCCTATTGCAGAGTGGTCGGATATGGAAAAATTT
Source organism: Clostridia bacterium (assembly GCA_037141195.1). Classification (GTDB taxonomy): domain Bacteria; phylum Bacillota; class TC1; order TC1; family JBAXCZ01; genus JBAXCZ01. The sequence goes on along the minus strand of JBAXCZ010000007.1, from coordinate 4,456 downwards.
CAGGTTCCAGATATAGATTTACCGGCTCGTTGGGAAAACCTTCGAGACATCAGACAAAAGTACCCAGACAAATTTTTATTAGGTATGGGTGTATCAATATATGAACGCATCCATTTTTTAAGAGGGCTAGAAAACACATGGATGGATATTATCCAAAATCCAGAGGAGCTTAGTAAAGTTATTCGGATTCTAGTTGATATCAACTTGCGAGCCATTGAACATTATGCCAGTGAAGATGTTGACGGTATGATAATTTTAGACGATTGGGGCTTACAGGAGAGTATGATGATAGCTCCTAAGCACTGGCGCAAGTATTGGAAACCAGCCTATGCAGAAATCTTTGCGGCCTTACATGCCAAAGGGATGAAAGCTTTTTTACATAGTTGCGGAAACATCTTGGCAATTATGGATGATCTCATTGAAATAGGCTTAGATGTAATTCAAATGGATCAGCAAGAAAATATGACCTTAGAGGTTTTAGGTGAAAGATTTGCTGGTAGGATTAATTTTTATTCACCGGTAGATGTTCAAAAAACCTTAGCTCGTGGCATTCCAGATGAAATTGTCGCTTATGCCCATAAAATGCAAGATCAACTTTGGACAGAGAAAGGGGGATTAATTGCTACTTGGTATGCAGATCCAGTAGGTGCAGGCCATAGTAAGCTAGCTGTTGACACCATGTGTCAAGCTTTCATGGAAATAAGTAAGCAAATTAGCAAGAAAATTAGTTAATCGAGGAGGAAACAAAATGTTGAAAAAAACAATCACAATTCTCATATTATTAGCCATGGTCTTTAGTATGGTGGCTTGTAGCAGTCCTGCAGCCGAAACACCAGCAGCAACAACTACAGAAACAGCAGTAGAAGTAGCACCAGAACCTTCAACCTTAAATATTTTTTACTATCAAGAAACAATGAAAGCTGGCATGGATAAAATCGCCGAAGCATTTATGGCAGAAAACCCAAGCATAACAGTAACGAATGAGCTAGTAACAGCAGACCATGCAGTAGTATTGAAATCTAAAGATGCAGCAGGTCAATTACCTGAAATCTTTGTGACAGGTTCTTATGGTGAAAAAGCTTTGAAATCCTATATTGATGCAGGTAAAATTGTAGATGTTAGCAACTTGAAGGTAGTGAAACAGTTGCCTCAAAATATACAAGATGGCTTGAAATTTGCTGATGGCAAAATCTATAATGTACCTTTCACCAGTACAGCCATGGGTACCATTTATAGCAAAAAACTTTTTGCAAAAGCTGGTATTACCACACCACCAACAACCTTTGATGAGTTAAAGGTTGCGGTAGATAAATTGAAAGCAGTTGGAGCAACTCCATTTGTCGTAGCAGCAAAAGACGGCTGGCCAGTAGGTTCACAAATTTGGGAGCCATTGTTCCAAATGGTAACACCAAATGCATGGAATACAGATATGTGGGCAGGGAAAGAAAGCTTTGGCACAAATTCAAAACCTATTTTTGATTTCATCAGCTATGTAAAAGCTAATGCTGATCCTAAAGGTATGGAAACAGACTTTATGACCTCGGTAGCAATGTACACGGAAGGAAATGTAGGGATGATGTTCTACTCGCCAAATATGTATTCTGTAATAGCAGGCGTAGATCAAGCAGCAGCAGATGATACAGGTTTCTTCTCAATCCCTATGAGCAATAATGCAGCGGAAAACAAAGTACTTAATTTTGCTTCAACTATGTTCCAAATTAGCAGTAAAGCAAATATGGAATCAGTAGATAAATATTTTGATTTTATTATTAATGGCAATGGTAAAAACATCTATATTTCTGACATTAAACAACCAAATCTATATGGTATCACTTATGAAGCTGATGCTATCCAAAAGGATGCGGATGCTTTAATGGCAAATGGAAACTTTAATGTAGATTATCAAATGGTTAATGAGCCAGATGGTTTTTGGCAAGTTATATCTACTGTAACACAAGAATACTATGCAGGCATCAAAACCTATGATCAAGCTATCGCAGCTTTAGACAAGGGTTGGAAAGACATTGGCACTGCAAAATAGTTTAGTTTAATTACTAGCAAAAACTCCTGAGAAGGGGTGTGCAAGCTTCAACTTTGTGCATCCCTTTTTTTAATAAAAATTTTTGCTAAATACTACAAATGAATTTCTAAAAAGAATTTCTAGGATGGCTATCAAAATTCCTTTAATAGGAATATCATTATCATAAGGGTAGGATTAAAATAGCGCTTAATATAAGCGAGCTAGCATGTTAAACTCAAGCTCTTATTAAAAAATGCAAGTGTATGTAGCTAGATGCTCGGAAAAATTTTTTAAAGGTCAGTATCAGGGAAGCTGAAGAATACAAGTAAGGATTGAGGAGTCTAAAGATGAAAAAAATAAATGCAAAGATGTTGTCAGCAAAACAAAAGCTTGCCTTACAAGAAATTGCAAGTGATTTGGGGTTTGAGCTTGATGAGGATGGTAGCTTAGTAGAAATTATCCAGGTTAGTGGTGGCATCCAAATAACACGAAAACCCAACGGTTGGGAAATTAAGATAAAAAGAGAAGCATATTTTCTCAGAGCTATCTCACTAATTATTGAAAACTTTGCCAAGGAAATTGGTTTTACATATAAAGAAGTGCCACGCTATCAAGAATTGAGTGGTTTTATTGATGTTTCACGCAATGCAGTGATGACTATAGAAGCTTTTCAAAAGGCAATGCGTATTTTAGCTTGTATGGGCTATACTAGTGTACAGCTTTATATGGAAGATGTGTACGAGTTGGAGGAATACCCATATTTTGGCTATATGCGAGGCAGATATAGCAAAGTAGAACTGAAAGCAATGGATAGCTATGCAGAAAAACTAAATATAGAATTAATTCCTTGTATCCAAACCCTTGCTCATGTTGGCGGAATATTCCGCTGGAAAGAATTTACTGAAGTGCATGATTGTAATGACATTCTCCTAGTAGGTGAAGAAAAAACCTATCAATTAATTGAAGCTATGTTCAGTACCTTATCCCAGTGCTTCACCAGCAAAAAAGTAAATATTTCTATGGATGAAGCCTTTATGCTAGGCTTAGGTAAATATTTGGATAAGCACGGCTATACCGATCGCTTTACTATAATGTCCTATCACATCAAGCGGGTGGTTGAGATTGCTAAAGTTTATGGTTACCAGCCGATGATGTGGAGTGATATGTTCTTCCGTTTAGCCAACGAAGGTGAATATTATGTAAAAAATACAAATATTTCCCAGGAACTTATAGCTGCGTTACCAGAAGAAATTTCCCTCATCTATTGGGATTATTTCACGGAGAGCACTGAAGGGTATGCGGCGATGCTAGAAAGTCACTTGCAATTTAAAAGGCCTGTTATTTTTGCAACAAATGCTTGGAAATGTCACGGCTTCACTCCGGGTAATCTTTACAGTATCTATGTTGGTAAGCTGGCAGCAGAGGCTTGTAAGCTTAATGGAATTGAGCAAGTATTAGTGACAACTTGGGGCGATAATGGTGCTGAGGCATCTTTCTTCTCCATTTTACCAACCTTAGCATTTTGGGCAGAAACCTGTTACAGTGAAAAATTTGATGAGACAGTTTTAGCTAGTAGATTTAAGCTCTGGACAAAGGGAGATTATGCAGATTTTCTTAAGCTTGATTTACCTTCATTAACCCCAGATAATCCTGCTCCAGGGCAATTTGGTGTTACACCACCTAAATACTTATTCTATCAAGATGTGCTTTGTGGTTTATTTGAAAAACATATTTTAGCAGAAAAATACACTGCACATTTTAGCAAAACAGCTGAAAACTTAAGTGCGTGTTTAGATAGAAATCCTCATTGGCAGGAGCTATTTGCTGTGCAGATTTCTTTGTGTAAGGTATTAATTTTGAAAACAGAGGCAGGCTTAAAAATCAAAGAAGCTTATGAGTTAGATGATAAAGCTAGCTTGCAAAAATATATGAGCGAAATATTGCCTGAGATATTAAATAAAATTCAGGACTTCCAAAAGGAATTTAAGCAACAATGGCTCAAAGAAAATAAAATTTTTGGATTAGATGCTTTTGATTTGCGGATAGGTGGATTAAAAGAGCGAATAAATTCAGCAATTGAAAGGCTAGATGAATATTTAAGTGGCAAGCTAAGTAACATACCTGAGTTAGAGGTAGAAAGGTTACCCATGTCAGTTAGTCGGTTTAATGGTGCACATCATTTTTCCTTTAATAAATGGCTAGATATTGCCACCGTATCCAATATGGTAGAACTATAGGTGGAAAATATCATGAAAGGAGCAGTCATGAAAATAGTTAGAGCAAAAGACTACGAAGGCATGAGTAGAAAAGCCGCAAATTTAATTTCAGCCCAAATCATCCTCAAACCAGACAGCGTGCTAGGTCTAGCCACAGGGAATTCACCCATAGGAGTATATCGCCAGCTAGTGGAATGGTATCGTAAAGGGGACTTGGATT
>JBAXCZ010000006.1:0-102122 GCA_037141195.1 Clostridia bacterium | reverse complement strand
AGCGGAGCGAATCCCGATTATTGGAGGATTCTAAGATTGTGATAGCGATGTGCAAAGCACAGAGCGGAGCGAATCCCGATTATTGGAGGATTCTAAGATTGTGATAGCGATGTGCAAGCACAGAGCGGAGCGAATCCCGATTATCATGGTTAACTGTTAAAGAAAGAAGGTTTTATTATTTCTATTTTAATTTCATTGATTGTCATTTCACCATACACGGTTATTATCCCAGCCATCTATATGGCTTATATGGTGTTACTTAAAAAAGTTCCTATCAATAAAGATCAATGGAATATCGGGCTTGCTTTACTATTTATCTGGTCTTTGATTGTAGGTGTTATCAATTTGAGTTTGCCATCATTTGCCGCATCTTTTGTTATATTTTTCTATCTGTGTACTAGCATTTTTTTACAAAATTATTGTCACAATGAAAGCAAAATAGAAAAGCTCTGCAGACAATTGGTCTTTTTTTCCTTTTTATCAGCTATTTTAGGGATAATTGAAAAAATTGTGCAATTGTATTTCAATTATAATATTTGGCCAATTATCATGAATTATAAACGACTACCAATATTTAATGATAGAATATATAGTACCTTCGAAAACCCTAATGTAGCTGGCAATTGGTTTGCTATAATGATTCTGATAGGGTTGCATTTTAGTAGTACTACAAATAAAGCTACAGCTAAAAGTACAAAATTGTTCTATCAAACTGCAACTCTATTTTTTGTTATTGCCTTATATTTAAGTGGCTCGCGTGGTGCTTTTATGGGATTATTAATCGGACTTTTTATATTTTTTCTGCTTAAAGGTAATAAAAAGGATATCTGGCTTTTTGTCTCAATATTTATACTTACTGCCTTGGTAACTTTCTCCCCCTCACAACTTTTAGAAAACTTAACTGGCCATAATTTTGATAGTTCCTTAGATAGCCGTCTAGGAATTTGGAATGGTTGCCTCCAAATGATTAAGCTTAAACCAGTAACAGGCTGGGGACTTACGGGCATTACTGAACACGGGGCATCCTTTATGCACGATTTTTATTACGCTACTTTATACCATGGGCATAATATCTGGCTTACTATTCTGACCTCATTGGGAATTGTTGGTTTATGTATCTATGCCTATATGAAGGTTAACTTATTTAAAAATTTAAGGTTCCTCTATACGAAAAATTGTCCATTAGTCCCAATGTTAGCTGGAATTCAAGCAATTATCATTGGACATGGAATTGTTGATTTTACAATTATTGCGCCACAAACAGGTTTACTATTTATTGCTAGTTCAGCTATTACAAGTGTTCTAGCAAAACAGTATCACAATTCTTAGAGATTTTTAGTGCCATGCCATTACTTGCTTTCCCAAAAAGCATTATACTCACCTGCCAGCTGCAAAATATTTCTAACTAGCCAAAAATATTACCTTGAGAAATACTACAAACCGATTAAATCCACTTTTTCACAGGCAACCTTACTTTTGAATATTGTTCTTTATATTTTCCTTTTTTATCTTTTCTTTGAAAAAAATGACCGCTCCCGGCAATAGTGAAATAAGTATTATAGCTATTACCATATAAGAAAAATTATCTTTTACAAAAGTTAAATTGCCAAAGAAGTACCCTAACCCTAAAAATATACTAACCCATAGCCCACCACCTAGCAAATTATATGGGATAAATTTTGAGTATTTCATTTCTCCAATGCCTGCAATAAAAGGTGCGAAAGTTCTAATAATAGGAATAAATCTAGCTATCACTATGGTTATTGAACCATGCTTTTCATAGAAGCTTTGAGCTTTTTTTAAGTACTCTTTATTGATAAACCTTATCTTTTCTTTCGATAAAATTTTATTGCCTAATTCTTTGCCAATATGGTAATTTACTGTATCGCCTAATACTGCTGCCACATATAGTACTAATAGCAGAATACCAATATTCATTGCTCCAATTCCAGCCAGTGCTCCTGCAGCGAATAGCATAGAATCCCCTGGTAAAAATGGTGTAACAACTAAACCTGTTTCAAGAAATATAATTAAGAAAAGGATGGCATATATCAAAATCCCATACTGTTGAACTAACAAAGTTAAATATTTATCAATATGCATGATTACATTGATAAAGCTAGTTAGAATAGTCATATTTTCCCCTTTCGCATTGAAAAATTAATATAATTTTAAAATAATCATTTTTTAACATATCCGGGGTAATCCTTCACCGTAAAGAACATCTATCTGCCGCTTACCCTGCATTCTTGTTGTCATATATACATCCTGTCCATCAGTAATTTTACCTATAATTCTAGCATTTTTGCCATACTTGCTCTTTTGAACTATTTCAAGAGCTCTATCGGCTTGTTTTTGTGGAACAACAGTCACCATTTTTCCTTCATTCGCCATATAAAGTGGATCAAGCCCTAGGACATTGCAAAATCCCCTTACCTCAAGGCTAATAGGTAATGCATCTTCATTTATATGTACACCACACATAGAACTTGCTGCAATTTCATTAAGTACTGTTGCCAATCCGCCACGAGTTACATCGCGCATACAACAAACATTAATCTTATTATTGATTAGGTTTTTAACGATTGCTGTAAGCGGTGCACAGTCGCTCATAATATCATTTTCTATTTCCATTCTTTTGGACATAATTGCTGCATGATGCTCTCCTAAATTACCAGAAAGTATAATTGCATCTCCTATATGACAATTTGCAATACTAACGCCCTTTTTAATTATTTCACCGATACCTGAAGTGTTTATAAAGATACCTCCATTACCCTCCACTACTTTTGTGTCTCCAGCAACAATTAACACCTTTGCTTCTCTAGCGGCAACTTGCATTGAATGTACAATTTCTTCAATTGTTTCAAATTCCGTTCCTTCTTCAATAATAAAGCTAGCTGTAAGATATTTGGGAATTGCTCCCATCATAAGTAGATCATTTACCGTTCCGCAAACTGATATTTTACCAATATTACCACCCTTAAAAAACAGAGGACTTACAACAAAGGAATCCGTTGTGAAAGCAATTTTTCCCTTTACAGATAATACAGCTGCATCTTCAAGTTTATTAAGAATCTTATTATGAAAATGTTTTAAGAATATATTATTAATTAAATCGCTTGTTTGTTTGCCCCCACTACCATATGAGATATCTATTTTCATTGTTGTACCTCTCTATTCTTATACCATATCCCACATACACCCTCGGTCGAAACCATGCATGGACCAATCGCGCTTAAAGGTGTGCACGTTCTCTTAAATAGTGGACAATCAGTAGGATTAATGCGGCCTAGGATTACATCCTTACACCTGCAGTTTATAGGGCTATTTTCGAGATATTCATCAAAATAACTCCCTGCATCAAAATCAAGGTACTCCTCTTTTAACCTTAATGCCGATTTTTTTATGACTCCTATACCTCTCCAATAGTCATCTGTGTGCTTAAAATATTTATCAATAATGGCATTAGCCTTTTGATTGCCATCCTCTGATACAACGCTTACATACATATTTTTCGCGCTATACTGCTTACTTAAAACCTGTTGGAATATTTCATAAACAGCCGCTAAAATATGTTCCCCCTCAAAGCCGCCAATCACAAATGGTTTATGATATTTTTTAGCTAAATCATTGTAGACCGAGGAACCAGTAATGACACTAACATGTCCTGGACAGAGAAAAGCATCTATGCTCTTTTCATTATCGCAAATATATGTTATAGCAGGAATGATTGTTTTTATTGCTGTTAACAATTTTAAGTTCTTTATCTTACTCTTGATAATTTCTTCTAATAGCAAAGCATAGATTGGCGCGGTTGTTTCAAATCCTACCGCAGCAAAAACAAACTGAATATGTTTATTTTCCTTAGCAATTTTCAAAGCTGCTAGTGGTGAGTATAACATCCTAACACTCCCGCCAATTGCCTTAGCTTCGGTTAAAGATAAATTATTCCCTTTAACTTTCAACATGTCACCAAAAGTTAAAACGCAATGATTTTCCTGGAGTGAGTAATCTATAATTTTATCTATATATGTTGCAGAAGTTACACATACTGGACAACCAGGTCCTGAAATCAACTGTATTTGCGGCGAAATGAAACTTCTTATACCATTTTTAAAGATGCTAGAGGTATGCGTCCCGCATACCTCCATGATTGCAATTTTTTCTCCTTGATAATCTTTAAGCTCATTTTTAACCTGCTGAAGAGTTCTCATTTGCACCCTCCTGAAGTTCATTAAACATCCACAATATTTCTTCTGCCAAATCCTTCTTTAAAACCTCAAGCACACAACCAGCGTGAATTAAAACATAGTCTCCAATCTGAACAGAAACCAATCTAATGTTTACTTCAACGATATTGTTCATAATATCAACCTTAGCCTTATCACCGTTAATCTCTATAATTTTACCCGGTACTGCAACACACATTTTTTCACCTCATTAGCCCAATGAAGACCTGACCTAAGCTTATTGATCCATCATTTGGGGGAACTGACAAGTTATAGTAAACATTGAAATTATTTTTTCTCAAAATGCTTAATGCACGTTCTATGAGAACAGTATTTTGGAAGACGCCACCGCTTAAAGCCACCTTATTGATGTTTTCATCTACTCTTATTATTTTGCAAATTTCTAAAATTAAATCTGCTACAGCATAATGAAAACCAAGTGCAAGTGATCCGACATTCACCTTTTCCTTTAATCTACATACTTTTTTTAATACAGATTTAATATCTATTTCAGTCCTACCATTCACTCTATTTATTGTAAAAGCAATTTTTTGTGGCCTTATTTTATTCCTTAAGGCTAAAATTGCTGCTTTTTCCAAATTGATTGCGCATTGTCCTTCGTAAAAATTATAATCTTGAATTTCTAAAATTGCTGCTACTGCATCGAATAATCTGCCCATACTTGAGGATAAAATAGTATTGACATTATTTTTAAGCGCTGTTCCTATTAAATTACTGCGTTGATCTTGGACATATTGTCCCAGTCCCAGTTGTAGTAAAAAACAGGTTGCTGTTTTTTTAGCATCAAGCATTGATTGATTCCCACCCAAAATAGGCATATAGTTTAAGTGTGCGAACCTGGTAAAATCTGCTCCTTCACATATTAAAAATTCCCCACCCCAGATGTTACCATCAGTTCCATAACCTGTCCCATCAAAGGCGACACCGATTACTCTTTCATGTAAATTATGTTCAGCCATCACAGATGCAATATGGGCATGATGGTGTTGTACATACATTATTGGTATTCCTAAGGATTCGGTATATCTTGTTGAATGATAATTTGGATGCAAATCACAGATTACTAGGCATGGATCAATTTTCATAAGACATAAAAGATCTGCAACTGATTCTTTATACTCTTCCATCACATTATGCTCTTCTAAATCGCCAAAATATTGAGAAACAATAGCACTACCTTGCTTGTAAATGCAAAAGCAAGCTTTCAAGTCGCTACCTGCAGCAAATATTTGCAGATTTCTATTACCATCTCCAAGCAAGATAGGATAGGGAACATAGCCACGGCTTCTTCGAATTAGCTGTGGTTTATGATCCGTCACCTTCGCTACGGAATCATCAACAGAACGAATAATTCTCCTTGTATTATACAAAACCCCACTTAAAAAAGGTGACTGAATATTTAGCATTTCTAAATCATCTTTAATGATTGGCTTATCTGAAATATTTGCGCTTGTCATAATAAGTGGACCACAACTCTTTGTTAGCATTATTTGCAATGGCGTATAGGGTAAAAAAGCCCCACAATATAAGCTATCTAAATTAGTAGATTTTGCCATATTGCCATTTTGGGTATACAAGAGCACAATAGGCTTGGCTTTTGATTCCAATAGATTTTTCTCTGCTTTTGATACTATACAATATTCTCGCACCGAAGCTAAAGACTCAAACATCACGGCAAAAGGCTTTGTTTCACGTCCTTTTAATTTTCGTAAGTTTTTTACCGTAGCTTCCTTAAATGGTGAACAAACGAAATTATATCCACCTATACTTTTAACGGCTACTATTCCACCTGCATTTATTATCTTCACAGTTTCTTCAAAAGCCTGTTCATTGATAAGGTTATTAAAAATCAAATATGGCCCACAATTATTGCATGATATCGTTTGTGCATGGTAACGTCTACTATCTGTTGATATATAATCCTTATGGCATGAAGAGCACATGATAAAGTCCTGCATAGTTGTCGTATTGCGATCATATGGCAACTCTTGCATAATGGTATATCTAGCTCCACATGACATACAGCTAATGAATGGATTATGAAATCGCTTATCAGAAATTGTATATAATTCCTTTTGGCATTTTTGACAAACAGGCAAATCAGGAGAAATAATTGAAATTGCATCATTATTGCTACTTTCAATAATATTAAAATCTGCATAATTCTCCATTTTGAGATCTTCTATTTCGATATTAAGAATTTCATAACCCCTTGTTTTATTATTCTTAAGCTCAAATAAAAAATCATCAAGTGATTTTTGTGAGGAAGAAGTGATTATTTCAACCAGTCCACCAACATTACTCACTGTTCCGTTAATTCCATGTTTTTTTGCTAGCCGATAAACATTTGGTCTAAAACCTACCCCTTGCACTACCCCAAAAATGACAATTTTTTTTGTTACGCTTTTATTTTTTGCATAATCCATAATATTATCTCTTCAAAGCTTTCTTCCATCTTGCAAGAAACCTTGAAAATTGGGGCATTTTTATTCAAGGCTCTAACCCCCGTAACAAAGAAGTCCTCATCAAAATCAACATAAGGTAAGAGATCACATTTGTTGATAATAATAATGTCTGCTTTTTCGAAAGCTAGCGGATATTTATATGGTTTGTCACTGCCTTCCGTAACTGTTGAAATTAGCATTTTCACATGCTCGCCAATTTTAAATTCGGCCGGGCAAACTAAATTTCCAATGTTTTCAATAAATAATATACCCTCGTCAAGCTTAAGCTCATCTACTGCCTTACCAATCAAGGGAGCATCAAGGTGGCAGGCTCCACCAGTATTGATTTGAATTGCTTTTACGCCTAAAGCAAGCAATTTTTGGGTGTCAAAATCCGCTTCTATATCTCCTTCAATTACATAAGAAGTGATATTACTCAGTCTCTTAATTATTTGAATCAATGAAGATGTTTTACCTACGCCTGGTGCACCCATTACATTAAGTGCAAATATTCCTTTTCTAGTTAACCCCAAGTTTATTTCTGCTGCGACCTCTTCATTTTTATCAAAAACAGACTGCATTATTTCTATCTCTTTGTTTTCTGACATATTTTATCACTCCTCATACTTCTATTGATTTAATATAAAATTCTTTCCCAATATCTGTCGGAGTTCCTTCGCCATTACAAAGTGGACACTTAAATGAAAAAGGCTTCCTGATAAATAGCTCACCACATGCATTACAAAGTAGCCTTGGTTTTATATTTTTAATGCTAAGCTTCGCCTTATTACATAGGCTTCCTTCAGCAATAATCTCGAAATACAAATTAATGGAGCTCGCTACATAACCAGAATATTCGCCGACAACAAGATTGATTTTTTTGACCTCTTGTGCATCGTTTTTTCTGGCAAATTCCTCCGCTATCTCAATTATTCTTTTAGTTATTGGGTATTCATGCATCAGTGTATTCAGCTCTCATCTTTCCTGTTGAGGGGGCAGTATACTGGCTATTCATTACAAGACATTTTTTTGGGCATACTTCCACGCAATAGCCGCATTGGATACATTGAAACCTCTGAATACTCCAAGCATGTATCTCCTTATCAACCTTTATGGCAACGGTAGGACAACGTCTTTCGCATATTCCACAAAATATGCATTCGCTTATTTTATTTTCAATTCTGCCTCTAGTATTTTCGTAGTTGTCTTTCTTCTCAATAGGATAAAGGGTAGTATAGGGTCCGTGAAATATATTTTTAATAAGTATTTTGGTTATACTTAAAAAAGACATAACCTCACCTCCTATCTAATTTAGTATTATCTTTCCGTACAACTTATGCAAGGATCAATTGTGAGAATCAAAATTGGAACATCGGCTAATGCACACCCTTTTAAGGTTTCCAGAAGTGCAGGAACATTGGCAAAAGTAGGAGTTCGAACTCTAACCCTATCTAAAAAATTCGTACCATTTGCCTTGGAGTAATATAAAACCTCACCGCGTGGTTGCTCGATAAGTGTATAATGCTCACCATTGGGTTTCCCTTTTATCTTAACCTTTATATCTCCTTCTGGAAGCAACGCAATACACTGTTTAATTAAATCAATTGACTGAAAAATTTCTCTTAATCTAACAGAAGTTCTTGCATAACAATCTCCATCAATTTCAATAATCGGTTCAAACTTTAGTTTTCCGTAGGCAGCATAGCCTTGAGTTCGCCTATCCATATGGATACCGCTAGCTCTTGCCATTGGTCCAACTGCTCCCAATTCAAAAGCAGCCTGTTTCGACAATACCCCTACTCCTTTGGTACGATGTTTTACAGACTCATCATATAAAAATACATTTGCAATATCTACCATATCCTTTTCCAACTGCTCCATAACAGCTGAAATCTTCTTTATCATCTCTGCATTGAGATCTTTTCTGACCCCTCCAATTTCACAAACAGAAAAAATAACCCTTCCTCCTGTTGTAAGCTCAAATATATCAAGAATTTGCTCTCTCAACCTCCAAGAGTGCATAAACAGGCTCTCAAATCCAAAAGCATCCGCTAAAAGCCCCATCCATAATAGGTGACTTTGTAAACGAGATAATTCTGCCCATATTGTTCTTAAAAATTCTGCACGTTCAGGTATCTTTACATCCATAATGCTTTCTATCGACATGCAATATCCCATACCGTGCATAAATGAACATATTCCACAAATTCTTTCAGCAACATAAGTGAATTGCTGAAAATCTTTTTTTTCTACCAGCTTTTCCAATCCTCTATGCACATACCCTATCTGTGGTATTGCCTCGATAACTGTTTCATCCTCAAGCACTAAATCCAAATGTATAGGTTCAGGCAGTACAGGATGCTGGGGCCCAAAAGGAATTACTGTTCTGTTCCCCATTATTCATTCTCCTCTTTAGTATTAAATGGTGTTTTCACAGCAATTTTATATAAATTATTATTAAAATCGACCGAAATATTTTGAATATTCACTCCAAAAAGCTCTTTGATTTCATTCTCGTATAGAAATGCATAAGGATAAATGCAGCTTATGCTCTCAATTTCAACATCAGCATCTATATTTAATCTTAAATTTAATAATTCAAAACTTTCATCAAATGAATATGTCAGTTCAATACCATTCTTAAAAGTACAAGAAATTGCCACTAGGCGATATCCGGCATTTTTCAGTCGCATAGTATTGTCTAAAAGTTCATTTGGAGAAATAATGTCTAATTTTTGTTGTCCCATTAAAAATCACTTTCTTTCCATAATAAGAATAAACTATTTTCTTGCATATTTCTGTTTTTCTTCTAAAATACCCAATGCCATCACAATTCCATCTATGATTGCCTCAGGCCTTGCAGCACAACCTGGTACGTAAATATCAACTGGCAATACTTTATCAACCCCTCCAACAACATTGTAGCACTCTGCGAATATGCCCCCTGAAGTTGCGCATATTCCTATTGCGATAACAACTTTCGGCTCAGGCATTTGTTCATAGAGCTGAGATATTACAGGAATATTTTGTTCATTGACACTGCCTGTAATGAGCAAAATATCTGCATGCTTTGGATTACCCGTATTTACTATGCCAAAGCGTTCAGCATCATATAATGGAGTAAGACAAGCTAATACCTCTATATCACATCCATTGCAGCTAGTTCCATCATAATGTAATATCCATGGAGATTTTTTACTGAAATTCATCTTTTCACCTACCTAAAAGAGATAACACAATAAGATTAACTGTTCCTAATACACCTGTAACAAGCCAGGCTGAATTCAGAGCTGATTGCCATTTTACACGTGCAATCCCATTATCAAGTAAAATTTCAAATAGAAATACAAAAACACATGCAGTGATTGCATAAATATGACTTAGTGGCGATTTTGTAGCAAAAAATATATAAACCAAGGTAAAAATAATTATGGTTTCGTACCATTCGGTTATCTCAATAATTGCCAGGTCTTTACCTGAATATTCTGTTTTTATCCCTTGCACAATTTCTTGATGTCCATGATGTGTCATACTTAAATCAAATGGTGATTTTCTTAGCTTAAAAGGCAATATAAAAATAAGACCTAAAAAAACTCCAGGCAGAAATAAAATTGCAGGGGTTGAACTTGAAATAATATCTTTAATAAAAAAACTTTTATCTGCATAATATAATCCGATCCCAGTAAGCAGAATCATCGGTTCATATGCCATTATTTGCAAAAGTTCTCTTTCCGAACCCACATTACTGTAAGGTGAATTTGATGCGTAGCCACCCAATACAAAAAAAATAGAACCTAATGTCAGGACAAATAATGCTAGTAAAATATCTCCACCTAACAGCATTATAACTGTTGTGAAAATAATAAAGATCAAGGCAACATACACAAAGAATCGATGCATTGTATTCACTTCTATTGATTCTTTTTCTAAAAGCTTAAGTATATCAAAAAAAGGTTGTAAAATTGGTGGTCCTTTTCTGCCTTGTAACCGTGCTGAAATGACTCTATCTATTCCTGTAATGATGCCTCCAGCTAAGGGTGCAATAATAATTATGGCAATGATTTTCAGTATTAACATTATCTGCCTCCAGCTAAAACAATCAATATAACTCCAACACATAATCCCGTAATACATAAAGTATTACTCCAAAACGATATTTTTTTACTTTTAAAATAGTCTTTCATATACCAGTTGCTATATTCAACCTCGCGGTTCTTGCCAAAAGCACTATTAAATGATTCATTATCACCAGTATTTACGCCTGCCATATAAGTAAGGGCTTTTCTACGTTTATCATTTTTATAAATAGGAAAAAAACTAATTGGTAATATTAAAAACATGCTAAGCATTAATAGCATTATATTCACATCACTTGTGCCAATCGGTATTACTGCACTACTGCCAAACAAAGTCGCTAAATATGGTTCAAGTGCATATTTAGAAATTATGGGGAAGCTAAAGCAGGAAATGATAACAAGCACAGCTTGGGTAAAAATAGCAGTTTCCTCATCTATATGAAAGGTATGAATTACTTGTTCTTTTTTATTGGCATTAGATACAAGTTTTCCCATCCACTTTGTCCAATAAAAGACCGTAGCAGCACTTCCATACACAAGAATTATGACAGTTAAGATATTATTTGAATCAATAAATGCTTTCATAGCCACCCATTTTGATATGAGCATACCAAATGGTGCTAGAAACATTCCCGCAATGCCAATAATGATATATAAGGATAATTTTCTAGATACCTTCAGCAAAATATCCATATCTTCAACATTTCTACTTCCTAATTGATGCTCTATAGAACCCACTGATAAGAATAAAAGAGATTTGGCTATGGCATGAAATATTATAAGCAATATTGCCGCCCAAAGCGACTCTTGCGTTCCTATGCTTGCGCAAATCACAATAAGCCCTAAATTAGCAATAGTTGAGTACGCCAAGATTTTTTTTGCATCGCTTTGAGAGATTGCAATAAATGAATTTGCGAGAAAAGTAATCCCACCAATAAAAGTAACAACTTGACCTACTGATGATTGCCCTAAGAGCGGTGCAAGCCTTATAAGTAAATAAACACCTGCTTTAACCATTGTTGCTGAATGCAAGAGTGCTGATGAAGGTGTTGGTGCAACCATTGCCCCCAGTAACCAAGAAGAAAAAGGCATCTGTGCTGACTTTGTAAGTGCGGAAATAGCTAACAAAAATACTGGAATAAGTACTACAACTTCAGGCTTCATCCCTATTAGCACAGATAACTCCAGCGTTTTAAATTTCATCCCAATAAATATAATTGCAAGAGCAAAGCAAACTCCACCACCTAAATTTATTGTCAAAGCGTGAAAAGAATTTTTTATTGCATCTTGGGTTTTAGTATAGCCAATTAATAAAAAGGAACAAAGAGTTGTTAACTCCCAACAAAAATATAACCAAGTTAACTCATTACTTAAAACAAGTCCAAACATAGCTGCTAGGAAAACAAACATTACCGCGAAGAAAAAAGATTTCCTTTCCTTGTAGTTTTCATGATGAATATGGTACCATTTCATATATCCAACAGTATAAAGACAAACCAGACTTCCAATAATACCTACAACCAAAACCATTATTAAAGATAACTTATCAAAAACCATACTTGCTTTAATCTCTATACCTTGACTTTGTGTCAATTCAAACCATATAATTAAAAATGTTTGCACGGCAGAAAAAATTGATATAATATATTTTTTATTTTTTATACCCATAAATATGAGATAACCTGCAACCAAAATCTCTATAAACATTAATATCTGATTAATAATAGTTTCATTATTAAATGACAAATAAAGCGCTTTATTAAAGTATTTTGAGGCAACATAAATTGTTAGGAAAATCGTAACGATAGAACAAATCCTAACTAAAATATTCCTTGCTTTATCTTTTCGTATAAAAAAAATAAAGGCAGAAGCTATTAAAGGAAATAATATTAATATCGCAATTTCATGCATTTTTATCTCACCTTACCATTATGTAGTTTGTAAAATATACCCATTAGCTAAAAATTGACAAAAAAAATATAATGAAAGTTCCTTTAGAAACAATATTATTAGTAAAATTATTAACCTCTTCACGACTGAATTATAACAGAGTGGTTTTCTATTTACTATAGGTAAGTAAAAATTTCTATTTACTCTTTATTCTATTTTGAATACAACAGAAATCAAAAGCGATATCCACTTAAACTAGTTGGATAAACTTATTATTAATAGGTAAATCAAATAATTTCGGTTAATATAATCAAAAGATATTGTTACTACCGCCAATTATAAAGAAAAAAGCTTACTCTCAAAACATTACAAGTTTTGAGAGTAAGCTTTCCAATTTTATAATGCTGAACTCAACGTGTCTTAAACTAGATAACATAATTATAGCAAATTTGCTGCAAAATGCAAATCATGCTTGTTACCTCATTCTGTTCAAAGCATATTCTTTGTTTTCTGTAATGAACTCTTCAACCTTAGCTTTTATTTCATCCCTAACTTTTCTAGTTTTAGCTAATTTTTTCTCATCAGTTCCTTGAAATGCAGTTGGGTCATCAAAATTCCAATCTAAAACCTTAAAAGTTCTTGGGAAAACCGGACATTGTTGACCATTTGCTTGATCGCATACTTTTACTACCACTGAATAAGTTTTTCCAGCTTTATAAAAATCAAATACAGAGTCTATAGAATTACGGCTAAGATCGTAGCCAATTTCTTCCATAACCTTTATTACCAGTGGATTTAACTGAGCAATCTCGAGTCCGGCACTCTCAGCTTCAAAACACCCCTCTCCTAGCTTATTTAAAAATGCCTCTGCCATTTGACTTCTAGCTGAATTATGCGAACATACAAACAATACTTTAATCATGTACAAAATCCTACCTCTCATTATGTATACAAGATATTTATTTGAATTTATGAATAAATATAGTTATCAGCAAAAGCACATCGATTAGCTGATAATCGACTTATAAATAGCCATGTTTTAAGCCTCTACTATCTATATTTCTATATTTCTATTTTATAATTTTAGGTTCTGGAAACCAACCTTTTGTCTTATTGGCAATTTTCACTAACATCAGCATTACTGGCACTTCAGTTAGCACCCCTACTACTGTAGCTAGGGCAGCTGGAGATGTGGTGCCAAACAAGGCAATTGCCACTGCTACTGATAGTTCAAAAAAATTAGATGCCCCAATCATACCTGCTGGCGCTGCAATATTGTGTGGTAATTTTAACCACTTACTAGCAAAGTAGGCAATAAAAAAAATGAGGAAAGTCTGAATAATCAGCGGAATTGCAATTAAAACGATATGCAGTGGGTTATTAATAATTACATCACCTTGGAAGGCAAAGAGTAAAATCAAAGTTAACAAAAGACCAGCAACAGTTGCATTATCAAATTTAGGTAAAAATTTCTTTTCAAAATACTCTAGCCCCTTGTTCTTAACCACAAAAAATCTTGTTAGAGCTCCTCCTGTTAGTGGTATTACCACAAAAAGGATAACAGATAAAATCAAGGTATCCCAAGGCACGCTAATATTGCTGATACCTAAAAGGAATTTTACAATTGGTATAAAAGCTACTAAAATAATCAAGTCATTAGTTGCTACCTGCACAACCGTATAAGCAGGGTTTCCTTTAGTTAGATGGCTCCAAACAAAGACCATAGCAGTACAAGGTGCAGCACCTAATAAGATTGCCCCAGCCAAATATTCTTTTGCAAGCTCTGGTGAAATATAGCTCTTAAAGACTACAAAAAAGAAAAAGGCGGCTAGAGCATACATGGTAAAGGGTTTAATCAACCAATTTGTCACCCAGGTTACATAAAGTCCCTTGGGATTTTTCCCCACATCTTTAATGCTTTGAAAATCTACTTTCATCATCATCGGATAAATCATCACCCAAATCAGAATTGCCACAGGGATAGATACTTTAGCATACTCAAACTGATTGAGAAATGCAGGAATTGCTGGCATAAATCTACCAATCAATACTCCTAACACCATACAAAGAGCAACCCAAACTGTTAAATATTTTTGAAAAAAGCCAATGTCTAATTTTTCATTTTTACTCATTTTCTTCACCTCTTAATTTTATTTGTTACAGCTACACAGGTCTTGCACTTTACATGTTGCAAAATTCTCTGCATCTCTTTGATAACTAGGCAGCTCAGTAATTTTTTGCAATAAATATGCATATAGTGCTTGATTATTCTTGATAAAATCATTGCTTATTTTATAATAAGTCCATTGTGCTGTTTTGTTGCTTTCCATAATCCCCGCTTTTTTCAACACAGTTAGATGCCTAGAGGCATTTGACTGTGTTAACCCCAAACATGCTTCCATCTCACAAACACACATTTCACTCTTGATAATTTGTGCTAGTATACGAAGTCTGGTCTCGTCCGCAAGTGCTTTCAGAATTTCTACCACCCTAAAACCTCCTTTGATTTGCGCTTATATGCGTTTATGCTCATTTACACATAAACTATAACATGAAAATTTCACCTCTGCAATATTTTTTTCTGCATAAGATAAATATTTTTCCGATACCAGAAAATATATTAGCTTTTTAAGCGATTGCTAAACGATTATTAAACGATTGCCATATAATTGATAAGAATTGATAAGAACTACTTAGAGCTTCTCTGTAACAAGGAATTTTATAATTATGGGCATTCCTAACCAACAAACCAATTAGCCAACTTTCTTTTATGTACAAAAATTGACAATTTCAATCCTATAAATAATGCTCTTACAACAAAAAAACAAGCAAGCTACTTTGATGTGTAGCTTGCTTGTTTTCATATTGCAGCTTTTTTATACTTTATTTTTGTCTATTAGATCATTTATCTTTCCTGCGATTTCTTCCTTAGCTTTATCCAACTTATCACCTATATCCATCTTTTCCTTGAGCTCTGCTTGCGAAGACTGAATTTTCCCTTTTAGCTCTAGCTCCTCATTACCAATAGCTTTACCCACTGTTTCTTTAACTTCACCTGCAAATTTATCTTTTGCATTGATTACTTTACTCTTGAATTCTGACACAATTAAAACCTCCACTTAATAGGATGTTATTTCATTTTCTAAAGTTTAAGCTCACCCGATTATTTTCTTCCACGCACCAGTTGCAATATAATAATAATAAGGGCAATTACTAAAAGAGTATGGATTAGACCTCCACCAACAGTAATAAAACCAAGCAACCATAAAACTACAAGTACTACAGCAATAGTCCATAACATCATCCATCAACCTCTCTTTCATACAATTATTAATACATTTCTAGCCGCCAAACAGCTACATTTTTTAGAGGTAAATAACAACAAATCATACATGTTTATTATTTCTGCTTATCGCTCTCTTTGTATTCCGTTCTTTCCACATGAGTCCCACTTTGTGTGTTCATCAGCTTCAACACAACCCAAGCAATTATGGCAACTACAACCATGGCGATTAAGACAGCTGGCTCTAGAACTGCTGTAGTCTCCGCTCCATTAGTAGTAGCCTTAGAGAAAATACCTTCAAAGATATCAACTAAAAATTTGGTAACTTTATAAATACCTTGTACAAACCCATTAGCTGGATTTGCACCCAGCAATTTAAAAACCAAGCGAAAAGCCAGTACAATCTCTATTACTCCAAAAATTATCCCAACTATACGTTTTGCCATGTTGCCTTCCTGATTTATGTTGCGCATTTCAGTTTGTTTAGTCATTTCTTCCATTTTTTTCGCACCTCCGAATTGTTAAATAGATTAACTTTGCTTCTCCTCATATTAGAGTTAGATAGCAAATTTAATCTCTTAAAACACAAAAACCGACTCAGGGTCGGTTAAACAGTTTTCTATATTTTAGGAAGCCAATCTTATGCTAACCGCATTAACCAATCCTTATTACAATTATATTTGCAACTATAATTGTAATTTTAATTCTACTTATTATTACAATAATAGTATAACACAGATATATGCGATTAGATACCCTTTTATTTATCAGCACTATTTACCCTATCAATTATGATTTCTGTCTATGATTAATCATGCTGATTATACTTATTTAATGCTTCGAATTTCTAAATATTCAACTTTTTACTAAGTACTCTGTAAGCCTATTAAGCAAACTTCATTTTTCTAGATTAAATTATACAGCTTAACAATCACTTAATTTTTCTAAAGCTTGTTTTTCATCTCTTACAAAAAAGTTGTTATTTCCCCTATTACTTTCATAAATAAAATCTTGCAAACTCTTGCTTGTATAGCTAGAGAAATCCCCAATTATGGCAATTTTCACTTGATAATTAACGAATTTCTGCAATACTTCCCCTGCTAAACGCGTTTTCAAGTTAAAAAAGTCCTCAGATAATAAAGCTTTATACACAATTATATGGTCGTATCCAGTTTCATATTTTACAGTGGACATAAAATCTAATGCGCTTTGAACATCTGAGATTAGCATTTCATCACTAGTAACCTTGGCTACTTCCAAGTCATTTGCTTTTATAATTTCTATTTTCATAATCTTCTTCCCCTACTTAAATATATTCAACCCTCAGCCTTTTTGGATTTTTTCTTAATGAAGGTTACCTCTTTTATTAATTATATACTACAAATTATAATCATTCAATGGCGTGGTATTGCTTGCTAAATGATACTATTATTACTATCAAGCTTATGCTTTAATCCTATATCCTATTCCACGTACGGTTGAAATATATTCAGATCCGCCTACTATTGTAAATATTTTTTCCCTTATATGACGGATATGCACATCAATTGTGCGCGAATCACCCAGGAAATCACGACCCCAAATGCTGTTCAAGAGATTATCTCTACTAAACACCTTACCTGGCACACTCATAAGTAAGTTAATTATCTGATATTCTGTAAAAGTTAGTTCAAGAAGATAGCCTTGCAGATGTATTTCGTGAGCCTCTGTATTTAGCTCTAATTCTCGAATACTCATGTTTTTTTTGCCTGCTTCATCGTTCGTTTTGTCTGTCCCTCGCCGCAGGATTGC
Organism: Clostridia bacterium; assembly: GCA_037141195.1. GTDB lineage: Bacteria > Bacillota > TC1 > TC1 > JBAXCZ01 > JBAXCZ01. The sequence goes on along the minus strand of JBAXCZ010000006.1, from coordinate 84,385 downwards.
TTTAACTCTGGCTATAACTTCTTTTGTACTGAAAGGCTTAGTAATATAATCATCTGCGCCGAACTCCAATCCTAAAATCCTATCTAACTCTTCCGTGCGAGCACTGACTAATATAATCGGCAAATTACTGGTTTTCCGCACTTCTTTGCAAATTTCCAACCCATCCATTCCTGGCAGCATAACATCCAATAATACAAGCTGATAATTGTAATCATTTATTTTTCGCATTGCTTCAATGCCTTCTCTAGCAATCTCGGTTTCATAGCCTTGCTTTTCCAGTGAATATTGTAGTAACTCAACAATATTTGGCTCATCATCTACAATTAAAATTCTTGTTTGCATGATTATCAACTGCCTTTCTCCTAAAAATCATTTTCACCTTTGTATATGTACTGCGTTTAGAACTTGCCAGAAATATAATGCTCTAACATTTCCGATTTAGGATTCATGAACATATCCAAAGTTGTGCCTTGTTCTATTATCTTCCCCTCATAAAAAAATGCAGTATAATCTGATATCCTCCGAGCTTGTTCCATATTATGAGTGACGATAACTATGGTATGCTTTTGTTTTAATTCCATTAGTAGCTCTTCAATTTTATAGGTGGAAATAGGATCTAGTGCCGAACATGGCTCATCGAAGAGCAGTATGCTTGGCTCTAACATCAAGGCTCGCGCAATACAAAGCCTCTGCTGTTGTCCTCCAGAAAGCGAAAGTGCCGCTTTCTGCAAGCTACTGGATATTTCCTGATAAATTGCCGCTTGTTGCAGCTTTTCTATAACTAAGTTCTCTAACTCAACCTTATCACCTTGAAAATGTTCATTGATTGGCAAAAGCATATTTTTTATGATGCTAGTTGGTAAGGGATTTGGCTGTTGGAAAATCATCCCGATATGCCTACGCATTTCCTCAATATCAGCTTTCTTCTGCAAATCATAAATTGGCTGCCCTTTTATTATAATATTACCTGTAATCCGAAAGCTTTTAATTAAATCATTTAAACGGTTGATACTTCGTAATAAAGTAGTCTTTCCACAACCTGATGGTCCAATAAAAGCATAGATGGAGTTTTCTTGTATAGACAAATTATTATTGTATAATGCTTGTTTTTCACCATACCAAACATTTACATCCTGTATTTCAATCATTGATTTATTCATGCTTTAACTCTCCTATCCCAGCAATAAATGTAGCTGCTAAATTTAGGAGAATAATAATAGCTATTAAGACAATCGCTGCTCCAAAAGCTACCTCTAAACTATTTCCTTCACCTGCAGGGGATGTGTAATATATATAAGTGGTTAGTGTTGAACCAGTATTTACTAAAGTAGACCAAAAGTTACCAGGCAAATACCATGGTTGGTTGCCAGTCATACGCAGTGTCCCACCAAGGGTCAACCAAACAATAGCTGTATCGCCTACGATTCTACCCATACCCAAAATAATGCCAGTAGCAATGCCACTTCTAGCACTTGGCAAAACAACCTTGGAAATAGTTTGCCACTTTGTTGCCCCTAATGCGAGAGATCCGTGAATATAGGATTCAGGCACAGTTTTTAGCACTTCTTCCATGGATTTAATCACAAATGGTAAAATCATAATTGCCATCGTTACGCCAGCGACAAGAAATGATTTACCATAAGCCATATTGCTTCCTTCTACACCTTCAATTTTAGCGCTTAAAAAGGCAAACATCGGCTGCGTAAATATAACCAAAGCAAATAATGCTACTACAACCGTAGGGATTCCTGAAAGGATATTAACTGCACTTTTTACTAGACTCAAAAAAATACCCTTTTTAGAATAAAAACGGAGATAAATTGCTGTTGCTAGAGCAAATGGAACTGCTATCATAATACCGATTAAGGTTAAGAGAATTGTGCCAATCATCGGTGTTAAGATGCCTCCAGAAGCAGCATCTAAAGCAGAGGGATTAGGTTCGGTGCTTAGAAAGTGTAAGGAAATAGCCTGCCTGCCAAAATAGATGGTTGTTAGAATAATGAATAAACATACGCAGACAATAATAGCTAAAGACAAAAAGCTATAAGCGTTTCCTATGCTACTATCGATTTTATGGCTTTTTCTCTTAAGCATTATACCCTGCCGCCTTTCGCATTCTTTTTTCGATAATTCCTGCTCCAATACTTAAGGCTGCTCCCATAAGTAAAAGTAAGGCACCGCAAGAAAATAAGGCCGCTTCTACTGGAGCTGATCCCATAGCCTCTGACTTATTAACAATTGCAGCAGCTAGCGGTAAGGTAGGTGCTAACAAGTTTGTCAATCCTAGTTTGATATTTGGTATAAAAGAGAGTCCGCCACAAACCATAGACACTGCTATAGCTTCGCCAATTCCCCTTCCTGCGCCCAAGATGACACCTGCAATAATGCCAGAACGTGCACTAGGTAATACTATTTTTTTAATTACACGAAATCTAGTCATACCAAAGGCAAAACCAGTCTCCCGATAGCTTTTAGGTACTGCTTTAATAGCATCAACTGACAATGATACAATAGTTGGCACAATCATAAAAATAAGCACAATTACTGCCGCTAGTAAGTTTTGTCCAGACATTTGGAATTGATCTAAATATGCTATTTGCAAATCCGTAGTGATAAAGAGCTTTTCAATTATCGGAACCACTATAATTAGACCTATCAAACCAAAGAGCACCGATGGAATGGAGGCAAGTAATCTGACTAATGCAATCATTAATCTTGCTGCTTTTGCTGGTAAAAACTCACAGATAGTAACACTCGCACCAATACCTAGTAAAGTCGCAAAACCTAAAGCTATCCCTGTAGATAGTAAAGTACCCAGAATAAGTCCTAGCATCCCAAAAGGAATTGCTTTAACTCCACTCTCGCTATTAAAAGCGTCTTGAATTTGAGTATCAAAGCCTCCTTGAGTAAAAAAACCTATGCCACTCACCTTAAGTGCAGGCCATGCCCTATAAAATACAAAAATAAAAATGAAGAAAATAATGGCAATGCTCACAAAAGATAATAGTTGAATGCCATATTTTGCAAAGTCCCATTTTGCTTTTTTATTCATCATAATTCCTCTTTCTTTTTTCATAAGTTAAAGCGGGGAACTGCTCATAGTAAGAGCCAGTCCCCCGCTTCACTTTTGGAAAAATCAATTCATAAGTTAGATAGCGGTTTGCGGATTATAGCACTCATTGTTCTTTAATAACTATCTATCGTTGCTATTTCCTTTTAATTTTTGGATACTGAAGTGTAGAATAATCTTAGTACAGTGAAATATATCCTTCTTTTGCTACAATGTTGTTTTGGCATTCTAAGGTTCTAAGATAATCGATATACATTGCTGCAACACCTTTTGGTGCACCTTTAGTTACTACAAATAATTGTCTGCTAAGTGGATATGTTTTGTTTTTAATAGTTGTTGTTGTAGCTTGAACACCACCAAGTGCAACAGCTTTTACTTTACTATCAAGGAATCCTACAGAATCATAACCAATAGCATTTTTTTCGGCTGCCACAGCATTTTTAATCAGTGCTGAAGAGGTGTGAGGTTTAGCTGATGCTACAACAGATGTTTTTGCTAAAAGCAATTCTTCAAAGGTTGCTCTCGTGCCAGAACCGGTTTCTCTTGTTTGCACTAAAATTGGAGCATTATTACCACCAACTTCATTCCAGTTCTTTATTTGTCCTAAAAAGATTTTGTTCGCTTGTTCTTTTGTTAAAGATTTAACAGGATTTGAAGGGTGTACAATAATTGCAATTCCATCATTAGCGATTGTGAATACTTTTAAGGTTTTCATCTCATCGCTAGTTAGTTCTCTAGAGCTAGTTCCGATGTTGCTAGTACCTGCAATGGCATCTTTAATACCTGCTCCAGAACCGCCTCCAGCTACAGTTAAAGATAGTCCCTTGTTTAATTTCACGAGAAGATCTGCTGCTGCTTGAGCAATTGGTTGTACCGTTGTAGAGCCGGAGATTTTTACTGTTCCACTCATGTTTGAAAAATAGGTTATACTTACATTATTGCCTACCATAGTAATTTTTGCTCCGAGCGCATCAGTTATATACTTAATTGGTACTACTAATCTTCCATTCTCAACTTCTGCTTCTACAGATGCTGTTTTGTTTAAGCCATTAACGGTATAGGCTTTGCTGCCTATTGTGAATACTATCTTATTAGCTGCTGTTTCAATGGAAACCATTTTTGTAGCCGAATTATAATCGACTTGTGCTCCTAAAATTTGACTCAATTTTTTTGCCTCTACCATTGTTCTTCCATTGGTAACGTTTGCCGTAATACCTGATACTACCTTACCATCAACCTTAAGATTTACCGTAGAGCTAGCAAATGTTTGCACTCCCATTGCAAATGTTAAAACACTTACCATTACCAAAGCCAATAATTTCTTTTTCATGCTTTTCGCCTCTTTCTTTTCTCATAGTTAAAATATTTCTATTAATTCTTTTACTCATTTTTTATTACATCGTGATTATACTGTAATACTATTAGCTTCTTATGAAGAGCAAGTTAAGGTTCATATAATTTTAGGTGTTTATTGTTAATTTTATTAATAAACTGTAAATATTATTATGCAATCGTTAATATTATTTGTGAAAAACCTACTTAAAAAAATAAATCTTATTCGTAAAGATAGCACTTAAACATTTCAATCAGAATTTGTAAAATTCCCTCTTTCAATTCTACTTTTTTTAGCAATTGCACAATTAAGAGCAAGTAGTTTTTCGGATTCACTAGCATTCATTTAAGAGCAAAAAAACAAAATGCATGGGCAGCTTTAGCCACCCATGCATTTTGTTTTTTTACTCAATAATCTTTAAGCTTGCTAGTAAATGAAAGCCGTTTACCTAGGGGGATAAACGGCGGTACTATTTAATACGTATTTCTTATACTATCTAGGTGTATAGCCAATTTCTTTGATAATCATATCTTTTGTTAGCTCACCACTGATAATCTTGTCTTGTATAGCTAGAACTTCTGCCTTGACAGTTGGATCAGCCTTTGCTGACCATTCACCGAAGTAAACAATTCCATCATCTATACCATAAGAACCAGCTACTGCTTCGAATTTATTTTCAGAAACCATATCTGCAAATAAATTTACAAGTTTAGCAGAATTTTGATATATTGAGGTAATAACTGTATCTGGAGCTAGTTTGTTGAAGTCTCCGGCAAAACCAATGAAGGTTACGCCTTTTTCTTGACAAGCTTGGATTGCACCAGCATCTACAGCATCACCAATTCCCATAATTACATCACAGCCTGTAGCAATTTGTGCAAGTGCTGCTTCTTTACCTTTATTAATATCATCCCAAGATCCAGTGTATGCTTTGGTTACTGTTGCACTTGGATTATTCACTTTCACTGCACCAGCAAAGAAATCAACAGCTTCTACGATTGTAGGAATTTCCATTGCACCTACAAAACCAATTTTATTCGATTTAGTAATCTTAGCTGCTAAAATTCCAGCTAGATAACCACCTTCTGAGCCTTCAGTAAAACCAGAGGTAATATTTGGCTGCGTTCCACCTGCACCACCACCAATTTGTGCAAAGTAAACTTTTGGTGCTTCTGCACCAATTTGTGTCATAGCATCTCCATATTCATAACCATTGCCTAAGATTAGGTTGAAGCCTTTTTTCACATAGTCTCTCATAGTATTTGCTTGGTCTGCTTGAGCTACACGCTCTGTAAAAGCAATTTCCCAACCTTTTGCTTCTAATGATTTAAGTCCTTCATATGCGTTTTGATTATAACCGCCATCATTTACTAGCCCAGATACTAATAGTGCTGCTTTCAGAGCTGGTGCAGCTGGTGTTTCAACTGCAGCTTCCGTAGTTGCTGGAGTTTCAGCAGGTGCTTCTATTGCCTTCGGAGCACAACCAACCAACAAACTAGCTAACATAACCAAAACCAACCCAATTGCAATTATTCTTGTCTTTTTCACTTTAAAACCCCCTGTTTAGTTTTTGTATTTCTTTGTTTGATGATTTTCCCGCATTTTTAAATCCCATTCTCCCTCAGAATCAAGAATAAAAAAATTTAGTTCAGACATTCATTCATCATATGACTATAAGTTCGACAAGATTTTTATAATTCCTGCTTTTTTTATAAAATAAATTTTCAAAATTAAAATATTTTTGCAATCCTAGCAAATATTTAGCTTTTTCTACTTGCATAACTCATAATTTAGTCTTATAATGACTATATGAAAGGTTGTGGTCATATGCAAATAATAATCTTAAATGTTAATGGTAGAAAACATGAAATAGCAGTAGAAAAAAATTGGACACTTCTCCATGTTTTGCGAGAAAAATTAGATTTAACTGGTGCCAAGCCTGGCTGTGAAAAAGGTGATTGTGGAGCATGCAAAGTTTTAATAGATGGTAAAGCTGTTAATTCCTGTACTACAAATATTCTAAAAGCAGTAGATAAGGAAATTATTACTATAGAAGGATTAAGTAATGGGATAGATCTTCATCCCATACAGCAAGCATTTATTGATGCTGGTGCTATCCAATGTGGGTATTGCACCCCTGGCATGATAATTACCGCCAAAGCATTTCTAGATAGTAATCCAAATCCTAGCCAAGCAGAAATACGCGATGGGTTAGATAATAACTTGTGTCGCTGCACTGGTTATGTAAAAATTGTTGATGCTATTCAATTAGCAGCTCAAAGGATGGTGCAAGGTAAATGAAAGAACAATTCACGCAGATAGGAAAATCTTTTCCAGTGCAGGATGCTAAATTAAAAGCTACCGGACAGTTACGTTACGTGGCAGATATGAAGCACCCTCACATGCTTTATGCTAAAATGCTTTTCTCTCCATTAGCACATGCGCATATTCTCAGTATTGATACTAGTGAGGCTGAAAAACTTGAAGGAGTTGTGACAATAGCTCATACCTTTAACACTACTCAAGTAGCCTATAATGGCCTTAAGCGCTATTGGTTTCATGAAATTGTCGAAGATGAGTATTTATTTTCCCGAACGGTGCGATTTGTCGGTGACCGTGTAGCAGTGGTAGCAGCAGAATCTCTGGAAATTGCTGCTGCGGCAATAAAGCTCATTAAGGTTGAATATGAAGAATTACCAGCTGTCTTTACTATGGAAGAAGCTTTAGCTCATGATGCTGTGGATATTAATGGCAAGAAAAATATTCATTATAATATTGAATCTATGGCAGGGGATGTAGATCAAGCACTGCTTGGCTGTGACAAGGTCTTTACACATACCTATGAGCTACCTGCCTTACATCATGCTTGCATGGAAAATCATGTAGTAACAGCCTCTTATACTTCTGATGGGAATTTAACCTTGTGGGTACCTACCCAAAATAGTATTTCCCACCGCATGATCATGTCGAAAATATTTGATCTGCCACTTAATAAAATTCGTATAATTACTCCTGCTCTTGGAGGTGGCTTTGGCGGTAAGGTAGAATTCGGTTTTCAAGGAGTAGTTGCTAATCTCTCAATGATGACTGGTAGACCAGTAAAATTGGAATTTAACCGCAAGGAATCAATATGCTCCACTAATACTAGACAAGCTGCTAAGGTTACTGTAACCACAGGTGTTGATGAAGCTGGATTTATCCAAGCTCAGGATATTCATGTTACTTGTAATACCGGTGCTTACGCAACTTGTGGCGGTCCAATTATTTTAGGCGCTATGTGTGGCAAGGTATTTAAGATGATTAAAACTGAAAATCTACGCTTTCGCGGGGTTGCAGTGTATACTAATAACACTGTTGGCGGTGCCATGCGTGGATATGGTTCTCCTCAAGTTTTCAGCTCTATTTGTTCCCATTATAATCAAATTGCTTTAGCTCTAGGTATGGATGTTACGGATTTTTATGAACGCAATTTAGTTGAACCAAGTGGCATTGAACAGCGTAGCAAGCATTCGCTAGGCAATCCTCGTCCTTTAGATTGCTTACATAAGGGTATTGAATTATTTCACTGGCAAGAAAAACCTCTCAGCGAAACAAGGGAAAATGGTCGCTATCTTTACGGAAAAGGGATGAGTGTTGCCTGTCATGGTAACGGTATCTTTGGTGTAGACCGAGATATGACAGCTGCCACCTTACGGATGAATGAAGATGGTACAGCAATCCTCTCAGTTACCAGTCACGAAATGGGAAGTGGTTGTATTATTTCTTTAGCACAAATAGTGGCAGAGGTTTTAAGTCTTGCAACCGAAGAGGTACGCACCGTTACAGGAGATACTGATGCAGGTGGTTGGAGTAATGGAGAATCAGCTAGTCGTGGTCTTTTTGTTGAAGGCGGTGCAGCCTATAAAGTTGCTATTAGCATGAAAGAACGTTTGGCAAAATATGCTGCAGAATTTTTGCAGGTAAAAGCTGAGAGTTTAGTCTTTGCTAATAAGACCATTACCAGCACGCAACTAGCTGGCCGTTCTGTCACCTTCCTTGAACTAATCAACTATGTGCATAAAACTCACCAAGAAGATTTTGTAGTTTCCGAAACCTATGCCTCTGTTGCTCTTCCGGGCTCCTATGGCGCACATTTTGCAGATGTGCTAGTTGATACCCTGACGGGTAAAGTTCAATTGCTAGATTATGTTGCAGTACATGATGTTGGCAAGGTAGTTAACCCCCAAGTCATAGAGGGTCAATTAGATGGAGGAATCCATATGGGTCTAGGATACGCCTTATCGGAAGAATTACTTATCGATGAATCAGGCAAAATCACCACAGATTCCTTTAAGAAATATCATATTTTACATGCCAAGGAAATGCCAAACATTACTACAGCCTTTATTGAAGAAGGTGATATTGGTGGACCTTATGGTGCTAAGAGCATTGGTGAAGCAGCCACAGTACCTGTTGCTGCTGCAGTTTTTAATGCAGTTTGCAACGCGATTGGCAAACCAATGTTTCAATATCCTGCAAAGCCGGAAAGAATTCTGGCAGCACTCAAGCAGTAGCTATTAGAATTTTTCTCTAGATGTATATTAAATGGATTTGGCATTAATCCTTAAGCAAATACTTTAAAATTAAAGGTGGATATGCATGGTTAAAATTTTAGGGGTATGTGGTAGCCCCAGAAAATCCTCAACTTATTTCTCTTTGCAAATGGCTCTAAAGGCTGCTGCCGAGATAGATGGCGTGGAAATAGAATTAATTGAACTCAGGGCTAAAAAGATAAACTTTTGTATTCATTGCAATAAATGCATCAAAGATGATGTAAACTATTGCACTGTTTATCAGGATGATATGCAAGCATTTTATGAAAAAGTGTATAATGCTGATGGCTATATTATGGCTTCTCCAGTTTATGAAATGAATATAACTGGTCAGCTAGCTACTTTTTTTAACCGTTTTCGCCCTACCTATACAATTATGAAAAAAGATGCAACATTTTTCAGCCGCAAGGTTGGTGGAGCAATTGCAGTAGGAGGCACTAGAAACGGCGGTCAGGAATCTACTATTAATGCCATCAATGGGTTTTATAATACCCACGGAGTTACGCCTATCAATGGAGCCTTGGGTGTTTATGCTGGTGCTAGTGTTTGGAGTAAGGATCAAGGAACTGCTGGGGCTGAAGCCGATGAAATAGGGATGGAAAACTGCCGTCAAATTGGAAAAAAAGTAGCAATGATGGCTAAACTCCTTCAAGCAACTCTTTAGGACTTAATATTGTTATTTACCTCTTCAGCAATCGCTTGCTTTCTATGAAAGAATATATAAACCCAACCTCTAATTTCTTTATGCTAATTACAGTTCCTAGAGGTTGGGTATTTTTTTGGTTTTTTCCTTGCAATTGCCATCTTATTCTGCTTAAATGGAATGAGTATAATCCTTTCTTAGAAATGAGGTTTCTCATGGGTAAAATAAACTATTCAACATATTCAGGTGTAAAAAAAAGGCTATTAGAAATTTTTCGCAAGGAGAGCTTTCCCAATAACAGACTGCCCTCCGAAGCAGAGCTTTCAAGTAGGTTAGGGGTCAGCTTAGTCACCTTACGAGAATCTTTACTGATGTTGGCAATGGAAGGTTTTATTACTAAAAAACACGGCGCAGGTAATTTTGTTCATCCTAGTGCCCTAGATCCGAAGATGCGAATTGATTTAGTTAATTCTTTCTCAGAAATGCTGGAGCTTAGTGGTTATAAAACTGAATATAAATTAGTTCAGCACTATATTGAACCAGCAAGCATCACTCTAGCTGCTCAGTTAGGAATTACCACTGGAGCAAATATTTTTGTAGCAGAATGGCTGTATACGGCAGATGGAAAGAATACTATTCACTCAATTAATCGTATTCCAGAAGCTATGCTTGCCTTAGGAATTCCAGCAGAAATTCCTAATATCAGTATTGATGATTTCTTGTGGGAATTATGTAGAAAAGAAACTTCTCATGCAATTTCTAAACAAATCCCCCTTTTAGCTGATAAAAAGTTGCGAGATTTATTCGATTTAAAAACTCCAACTGCTGTCCTTAAATGGGAACAAGTCTTTTACAGTGTACAAGATGAAAAGCTCTGTTTTAATGAAGTATTTTTTCATCCAGAAATTTGTATACTTTCATCTTTAAGAAATCGTTATTTTAGAGAATAGTTTAGCATAACTTAAAAAGCCTCCACGGAGTATTGGTAAGAATTACACCTACCCCCTAGAGGCTTTTTATTTGAGTATATAATTAAATAAGGAAGGAAAGTTTTCTTATTAGTTTTAGTTTATTATTGTATTTACTCTTACATGAAACACCAATCTATCACTCCCAATTTACTAACCAAAATAATTAAGCTTAATTTTTTTGGCTCTATAAATCTGATTCAAGGCCTAAAAAAGCAAGCTATTCATTAGATAAATTACTAATAAAGAGCTTGCTTTTTATTTTTTATTTATAAATAGCTGTGATAAATAATCAAATTTCCATCCTATTTCGTATCCTTAAATTAAGAACTTGCCTGCATGGAAGTAAAGTTAGTATAGGATAAGCCATAAATCATTTTTTGTCTTGTTGCTATAAAATTAGCTTTATGTAGTCCTATTTGGATTAGATCGGAATGTGGATGATTTTTTACAGAAAAATCTAAGAATGTGCCAAAGCCAATTTTTCCTGCAGCAAATACCGAAGAATAATTCATGAACATCTCGTCCATACAAGCCTCACTCATCAAATAAGTCATATAGGACGGAGATTCTACTAGCACTCTTTCTAACCCCAAATGTTTGAGTAAATATAGCAGAATTTTACCATCAGGGTTTGAACCTTCACCAGTCGAAATAAGTAATCTTTGTCTTTCTTTTTGCTCTAATAAGCCATTTATTATTTCCAAATCAATTTCTTGAATGTTTTTATAGGGCCCAATCGTTAAAAAATCCTGTTGCAACTTATTTTTAGCATAAGCTAATCCATTGGGAGATGTAGCAATAATTAGTGGTGCATCCACATCAAAAATCATATGCTCATAAGGGATGTCGGTAGCGTCAAAGGAAACAACTATATGGGCCGGTGCTAAGTGTTTTTTGCCAAGATAATCCATTCGCAAATCAGCCAATTCTTTATCATAGGTATTAACCCACATTACTTCATCTGTTTGTAATGTTCTTGCTCCAATAATTACACCATCACAATAAAAACGCAGCATATTTAATACCCAAAAATCGCCAAGAGCTCCTTCTGGATCACGTAGATTTGCTCCAGCAATGAGATCTCCATGTGTATCATCCATATAGCATATTTTCCCATCCATAGATTCCACTATTGAGGCAAATAAGTAAGGCCGATTATCAGGCGCAGGAGGAAACTTCACTTCTCCATATGCCTGCATTATTTTAGCTGGGGTTGTTGGTTCGGGAGATGTATTACGAAACTCCGTAAATATTTCTTCATTTCTCATTAATGTCTGAAAAGTTATTTTCTCTAAAGGAAAATCCAGATATTTAAATCTGTCTTTCATCAAAATACCACCTTTTTTATATATTATTTTTAACTAATTTGGTTTGTATATTTCTTGTCCAAACTAAATCCATTTCATGTTCACCCATCGACTAATTCCATCATGTTGATTAAAATCTATCCTTCAAATTTTTCTGCAGCCTCTTTTACAATTTTTGTCCACTCATTAAGGCGACTTCTATCGCCTTCAACTGTCATTATATCTTTTAACATTACGTCAACATAACAGCCCTTTGCTCCTGCAAAACCCGCTTCCATATATCTTCTTAATTCTTTTTTATCGAAACTAGAAATCAGCGCAGGATTGGGACGCCAAGCCATGACATAATCCTTGCCAATTTGTTCTGCACTTTTTGCCACGTTTGATGCAGGAGGAACGCCAATTCTTCTCAAGTTTGGAATATTACGTAGCATATCAATTTTTCTTGTTAAATCTTCACAGCAACCATAAGAAACTAATCCAAATTTTTTCATGATAGGTAATTGATAATCCAGCAAAAATTCTTTATGTAATTTTGGCGATACAGAAGTAAATTCTTGTCCATGAGTGAAAAGCCATAAATCTTTCATCTTATAATTTTTTCCATTTAACACTGGATCAGCTAAATCTTTACAATAAGTAACTCCATTGGATGAATTTAAGGAATCATCAGGAATAAAATCACCTAAAGCTTCCGCCTGTTCAAAATTTTTGAGAATTGCTTTTTGCATAAAGCTTGCTAATTTATGAATTAGTTCAGGCTTGTCATATATTAGATAATACATGTTTTCAATCCCTAAGAATTTGCCCATAGCTTCAGAAAGGTCACAACCTCCAAAGGTTGATGCATAAATTGATCTGCGATCAATACTCACAGGTAGTATATCTTGAAATATATCTTGTACTGCTTCTAATCTACTTTGTGTTGCTTCTTCATTTACAGAGTGAGCTACTGGTTTGAGTCTTTTCTCGATATCTTCATCAGCATAAATAAATGGAATAGCCTGCCAACCATCTCCATGTATATTAAATTCCTGTTTTTCTCCCCAAATATCATGAATTGGTGGTCTTCCTTCTTCTGTGTACTCACCCCAATTTTTATTTTCTGGACCATGTAAAACAGCCCTTATTTGTATCCAAGGCTCAAAAATATAATCATCTTCAATGGTAGCATGAAAAATTTTATTCCTTAACTGTTGCTCCAAATAGAGTAGTATTCCCTCTTTACAAACGCATTCATTCCTAAGTAAAGAGTACTCCGTATTGCTTCCATAAAACCAAGAACAGACAATAGGTACCCTTGTTTTTTCTAAGCCATTATGTCTACGCCACAGGTCTCGCAATTCATCATTCTTAGGATTCAAGGCAATTTCCATATATCTCCTAGCCAATTCTCTAAGAACACTCAATTCCATTTCGTTTGGTCTTATTTCTTTCTCCATCATTATTTATCCCTCCAATAGTTTATTTATAATTTCCATGAAACAATTCAACATTCTTTACTGTTTTTGCTACAATTTTACCATTTTTTATAACAAAAAGCCTAGTTGCCTGACTTATAATTGCATCTGCCTTACTATTTGTTTCAAGAATTACAATATCAGCGGTTTTATCTTTTTGCAAACCATAATCCTGCAATAAACAAGCTTTGGCTGCGTTTTTTGTTCCCATATCAAAAATATTTTCTAACTCCGACCTTGTAACCATCTGCGCTATTTGAGCAGTAAGTAGTCCCTCCTCTAGCATATCTGCATTACCAATTGGTCTGTATGGATCACGCACATTATCAGATGCATAAGCAATATTGATGCCAGCTTCCAAAAACTCTCTAATTCTTGTGACACCCCTGCGTATTGGCTGTTTATCTGTTCTACCCATTAAATATAAATTACATGATGGTAAAGTGATTATGCTTAAATCCACTTTTTTTGCCAAGGAAATTGCTCTCGTGGCTAATACATCTTCGACTGAATTTAGCGCTGTAACATGTCCACAGCTCACTCTTCCTTCCAATCCATATTTTTGTGTCAAGTTAGCAATTTGCAGAAAATTGCTAATATTTGGAAAATCTGACTCATCAACATGAAGATCTAAAGGCACTTTTTTAACAGATGCAACTTTGAAGATAATATTTGTGAGTTCTTCCCAATTCTCATGTAAATGAGGAGCTGCTCCGATATAATCAAAAAGGCCTTGATTACATAAGCTTTCTATAAGTGCAATCCTCTCTAACTGGACTTCATGGGAATCAAAAAAATTCATCAACGCTGTGATTTGAATATCAATACAATCCTTCAGCTCTTCCCGCAACTCACTTAAAGCCTCTAACCCTAAAATATTTGTTCCTATTTCAATATTTACATTTGTACGAATAGTAGTAGTTCCAGCCTGTACTGCCATCAATGCAACTTTTCGCGCTCTATCTTTAATATTTTGCTTCAATTCACCTGCCGGTATACTGTTTATAAATGCAGAAAAATTAATTCCAGCAACTTCTAAGGTCTTAGCTTCAGTTTCTCCCAGCGTGAATGCTTTATCTAGATGCATATGGCTATCTACAAAGCCCGGTACTACTAAATTACCTCCTGCATTAATAATATTTATTGCCGATTGATCAGGTATATTAGGAGCAATTTCAATAATTTTACTTCCTACAATAGCTATGTCGATATTTTTACCGATTCCTTGCACTAAGGCATTTTTTATCAAAAGATCAAACATGATTATCCTCCTATAATTAATATATGTAAACGATTACAGTACTTGCAAAAAAAACCCTTCCGAAAAGTCGGAAGAGTAGAAGCAAACACCACCCGGAATCCAATTCATATCCAAGAAAGATTCTTATTTGTAACAAGATTATATCAAGCTATTTTTCAATCTTTAGCATAATTTTATCCTTTTTTGTATTATTTTATCTAATTTTTAAAATTACTAGTATTTAATGATTAGAATATTTCGTACATTTGAATTAATAAGCTTTCAAAAACAAATCTGGTTTAAAATACAAAATGTGTTCCCCTTACCACCCCATTTATCATAAGTTGTAAGTGAAACACATTCTGTTTTAATTAAGTCTTCTTTCATTCAGAAATTTGTATGCTTTCATCTTTAAGAAATCTTTATTTTAGAGAATAGTTTAGCATAACTTAAAAAGCCTCCACGGAGTAGGTGTGATAGTCATCACACCTACCCCCTAGAGGCTTTTTTGTTGCTATAAAACTTGTGCTAGCTTACTTTATTTTTTCGAATAATAATGCTACCATCTGCTAATCCTGTCACAGCTTTTTTCATTTATTTTACGTGGCTACAGTAATTTTAAAATATGTTAGCTATTTCTTTTTCCTAAATGCTTCTTTATAAAACTGTGGATATTCATAGTCAATATTATTTGCATAGGCAGTTTGCAGCACCCAAGCAGGATTGCGGAAAAGTTCTCTGCCCATAGCCACTAAATCTGCTCGGTCATTCCCCAAAATTTCTTCAACCAATTCTGGAGTCTTGATTAACCCAACTGTAATTGTGGGAATTTGGCACTGATGCTTAATCATTTCTGAGTACTTAACCTGATATCCTGGATAAAGCTCTATCGGTGCAAGGGCAACTCCACCTGAGCTTACATGCACCAAATCAATATATGGCTTGATTAACTTAATTATCTCTACCATCTGTTCAGGTTGCATACCTTCTACTAAGTGGTCACTTGCTGATACCCTGACGATAATTGGCTTTTCCTCTGGCCACACAGTTTTTATCGCCGCTAAAACTTCAATGAGGAAACGAGCTCGGTTCTCCAAGCTTCCACCGTATTCATCTGTTCTTTTATTTGTAAGCGGAGATAAAAATTCACTGATTAAGTAACCATGCGCCCCATGAATTTCTAGAGCATCAAACCCAGCTTTAGCGGCTCTGCTTGCTGCTGCCTTAAATTGTTCTACAACTTCTTTAATCTGCGCTAGTGTAATTTCTTTCGGCACGCGGTAGCTTTCATCGAAAGCGATGGGACTTGGAGCTATTGTATATCCCTTATTACTACCTTCAGCTGTACATTTTCTGCCTGCATGATTAATCTGCAAAGCAACCTTAGCTCCATGGAGTTGGCAAGCCTTAGCAATTTTTTCTAGTCCAGCCTGTTGCTTTTCATTCCAGATTCCTAAACACTTATCAGATATTCTACCATTTGGTGTGATTGCTGTTGCTTCAACTATGATTAAACCCGTACCACCTATTGCTCTACTTACATAGTGGTTGAAATGAATATCATTGGCATTTCCTTCCGCGTCAGCGGAGTACATATCCATCGGTGGAAGTACTATTTTGTTTCTCAGTGCCATATTTTTTATTTTATACTCTTGGAACAATTTCATGGTATACCTCTTTTCTTTTTTATGTATTTTAATGTCGCACAAGCAAATCGAAATATTTGTTTAACAGCAACTTTAAACAAAAAAATAATTGCTGTCTAGATCACTACGCTTATACTCACACCCCTTATTTCTATATTTCCATATATTATAATTTTTATGGAATTTTATTCTATGATGACTATATTCTACATAGTAGACTCTATTCCTGCATTTTTCAAGAATTATTTTTAAAATTCACTAGCTATTTTACTTTTACGAAAAACAAGAAGCGGCTATTCTGTATATTTCTAAGTATTCAGCCCTTTTCTTTTAGTAATTCTAATTATTTTTTTAGAAAATAATTTATTTAAAAAATATTTTTCTAAAAAAAGCAGGAATTTTAAGAATTTTGTAGAATATAGTGTTTATAGAATTTTTTTCCATTCTATAATGCTATTTATGGAAATATGAAAGATTAAGGAGGAAAAGCACTTTGCGCTCATAAATGGCTATTTAGTTGGATTTGTTTGACCATAAATATAAAAAGAGAGGTAAGCCAAATGAAAAAAATTATTACCGTGATTATAGCTATTTCAATGATAGCCGCATTATTTGTTGGTTGTGCACAAAAAGCAGTAGAAACTCCAGCAGAAACTCCTGCAACAACAGAAGAAGCAGTAACACCTGCACCTGCACCAGAAAAACTTAAAGTAGCAATTTTACTTCCTGGCGCAGCTAATGATAAAGGCTGGAACGCAGTTGCTGTAAACGGAATTAAAGGCCTTGAAAAAGATTTAGGTGCTGAGATCAGTATCGCAGAAACCGTTCCTGCCAGTGACTATGAGGAAAGATTTAGAGGATATGCCAATGAAGGTTATAAAGTAATTTTTGCTCATGGTTTTGAGTTCCAAGATGCAGCTAACAAGGTTGCTAAAGAATTCCCTAATACTTACTTTATTATAACTAGCTCCGATAAATTCCAAGATCCTAACGTTGCCGGCTTTGAAACAAATGTTGATCAAGCAGGATATATTGCTGGTATGATAGCTGGCTTAAACACAAAAACAAACAAGGTTTTTGGTATTGGTGCTATGGACATTCCTTCTATTAAAGGTGAGCTAGAAGCTTATGCAAGAGGTGCTAAAGCTGCAAATCCAAAAGTTACAGCAGAGATTGCTTATACTGGTAGCTTTGAAGATGGTGCTAAAGCAAAGGAAATGGCTAATGCATTCTATGAGAGCGGCTTTGATGTTGGTACCTTTAATGCAGATGCATCTGGTTTAGGAGTTTTAGAATCTGCAAAATCTCATGATGGCGCAATGATAGCTGGTTCAGTAAATAACTATAACGATGAAGATCCTAATATTGTTGTTGGTAGTGTTTCCTACAGCTTTGATGGCTCATTCAAGTATATTGTAGAACAAATTATTAATGGAACATTTAAGCCTCAAGCATTTTTATTAGGCTTAAATGAGGGCGGTGTTACCTTCCATCCTAGTGCTAATGTAGCAAATCCAGAGACAAATGCAATAATTGAAAAGGCCATTGCTGATATTAAAGCTGGCACTCTTGATCCAACTAAATAACATACATTTTTCGAGGTAAGACTATTGACTAGCTAAAAAGAAGAAAAACAGAAGCAATAGGCTCAGCTAGAAATCGAGTCTATTGCTTTCTATTATTTCTTCCTATTATTGAAAATTCCTTTTGGCAATTATAAACTATAAGTGTATAATTAAGTAGATGAATAGTCTTAATCATATTGGAGGTGCAGCATGGATGGGAAAGCAAAATCTGGTGCGTATTATAGAATTAGCGCAAATTTCACTCACCTAATTCCAAGTGAAAAGCGATTAGCTGAATATATTAGTAAAAATAAGGAAAAGCTTGAGTATTTAACCATTAACGATTTAGCTAATGAGGTTGGTGTAAGCCCCTCCACCGTTAATAGATTTTGCAAACATTTAGATTATGCTGGATTCAAGGATTTCAAGCTTTCAGCAATCAAAGATTTACATGGGCTCAAAGATACCTGGTCCGAGATAAAGATTGAGAAAGAGGATGAAATTGAGAATATAATTTCTAAAGCCTGTCAAGCTAATTCTAATGCTTGCTTAGGTACTGAATTGCTCCTAGACCCAAAGGATTTAGATCAAACTGTAAAGTTATTATTTGCTGCAAAACGCGTATTAATCTATGGAGACGGAGCTGTTGCAACTGTTGCCGTAGACTTTTATCAAAAAATGTTACGCGTTGGCTTGGATTGTATTTATAATTTAGATGAAAGATTTCAAAAATTGCAAGCCGCCTTAAGTACTCAGGATGAGGTGGCCATAATCTTTGATCTTTCCGGCTCCACTAAGGGTCCAAATGAAATTGCTGCAGCATATCAAAAAAGCGGTACCAAAGTAATTACCGTCTGCAATACGATCGGTTCACCTTTATGCAAATATGGTACTGTAAATCTTTTTGCACCAGGCAGGATGACTTCTGACATCACCTGCACTAGAGCTCCGAGGATAGCTCTTTTATGTGTTGTTGACTGTATCTTTTCTTTAATGCTCCAAAGGCTAGAACCAAAGCATGTAGATGCCTTAATTAAAACTAGACAAGTGATTGTTGACGGGTGGATTTCTTAAAGCACTAGCACTAGCTACAGCCAAAGCTTACAATACAAATAACTCTTCAATTTATTTTAAAACAAATAGCTCCCATTGTAGATTTATATAATCTACAATGGGAGCTATTTTTATATTGCCGTAAATCCACCATCAATAACTAAGGTGCTTCCTGTCATAAAGCTAGCTTCATCACTTGCTAAGAAAACTGCACCTTTAGCAATTTCTGAAGGAGTTGCCATTCTTTGCATCGGAATCATTTTAACAAACTCTTGATCAATGCTATCCAACATAGGAGTTGCTGTAGCCCCAGGACACAGAGCATTAACTCTAATCTTTTCTTTAGCATATTCAGCCGCCATACTTTTGGTTAACTGAATTACAGCGCCTTTGGTAGCGCTATAGGCATGTAGTCCCCATGCTCCAACCAACCCACAGGTAGAAGCAATATTAATAATGCTTCCTCGCCCATTTTTTCTCATCACTGGGATTAAATATTTACTCATTAAATAGAGCGCTTTCACATTAACTGTGAATATTTCATCCCACTCTTGCTCTTCTAAGCTTTCTACAGTACCAGAGGTGGCAATTCCAGCATTATTTACAAGAATATCGATTTTTGGATATTTCTTGAGAATATCTTGGATAGAAGCTTTGATGGAAGCTGAACTGAGAAAATCAGTTGCATAGAAATCTGCTTCTGCTCCACAATCCATTTGAATATCTACGCAAACTTTTTGCCCTCTTTCTTTATTTCTGCCCAAGATAATTACAGTTGCCCCTTCTAAAGCATACTCTTTGGCTATTGCCTCACCAATGCCCAATGTACCACCAGTAACAATAGCTACTTTACCTTCTAATCTCATGTTTGCACCTCATTATAATTTTAATATTAGCTAATCGTGTATTTCTATATAAAATACACATCAACTATAACAGTTGTTGTAAAATAACTCAAATATATTCTCGTAAAAAAAATAAGTGTGGCTAAGTAGAGAAACCCTACCTCGGCACGCTTATTTTGATATTTTATAAAATGAATTTTATAATCAAAGTTAACCCAAACAAAAATAACCTTTTTTCAAATTATTTTCCCTAAACAGAATACAATTTCCACAGATGCATCCTTTGTTTTCTTCAATACATGCACTCTTGCCAAAGGCACAGAACATTCCCTCCACATGTTCAGCAGTAGTAACATCATTAACCATAGCCATCACATTAGTAGGCATAGATTTAACCTTACACATAAAAGTATAGCTTGGACATTCCATGCAAATACACTTTTTCATATTTTCCTTTGTTTTAGCAACATTCAACATCTCAATCACCCTTTCAGAGTAAATTATAGTCTGATAATATTGCAAAACTCAAATTATGTCAATGGAGACTTATTTATAATAAATACAAAATTTTGCTTTTTAGTAATTTTTAACCACATAATCATAGCGATGTGTTGGCTTTGGTATACCTGGTTTTAAGCAATTGAATTCTATAATTGAAGAATTAATATCACTACCACACACCTCTGAAACTTCTTCTTCGATTATTGATTTTAGGATATCTGGATCCATCTGAACACGAGCATTCAGTGTCATTCTCGCTTTTTCCCCAACTCCGATAGATCCTCGAATACTAATAGTATCCTTTTTTCCTGTAAGGTTGCCTACTAAATACTCTCCCTCCTCTTCTATAAACAATTTCACATGCGCTACTGCTGCATATGAATTGTCAAATCTTTGACTAAGGGCATTTAGCAATTTACTGATAAAATCATCCCAGTTAGCCGATTCGCTCTCTAGTTTTACACTAATGTTTAGCCAACCAAGCACCGCCTCACCTTCTGCATAAATTTCATAATCTATATCTGCTAAATGAGTTCCTGCATTGAGACTATTTGTCACCTCAGCTAACCACCCTTGCAGGCCTTCTCCATTTTTTGCACTAATTAAAAAGATTTTTGCTTTCGGCCACTCTAGCATTGCACGTTTCATTAATTTTTCAATAAAATCCTGAGGGAATAAGTCGATTTTACTTAATACAATGATATCTGCTTCTTCCAGTTGTTTGCGAATAATATATACTGCGCTAGAATGAAGTTCTGTTGTTGTTCCATCTAATAAACTAACTAGTCGTTGTGGGTCTATTAGTACCGATAAAGGTGCTAATAGTAAGTCATCAAACTTTTGCTTTAATGGTTGCACTATTGTGGCAGAAAGATCAGTACAACTACCTACAGGTTCTGCGATAATTATATCTACTTGCTTTTCTGCCTTTAGATGAACAATAGCATCAGTAAAACCATTAAAATTGCAACAAAAACAACTTCCACTAACTTCCGAGACAAACCCATTGGTCTTTTCAAGAAGTTCTGTATCTACTAATTCTGCGGCTTGATCATTAGTAATCAGTCCAATGCGTTTTCCTTGTTTATGAAGTATTCTAGCCATTTCCACAAGTAATGTTGTCTTACCTGCCCCTAAAAAGCCACCTACTAAAATAATCCTCGTTTTCATTATCTTTTCTCCTCCTTTTTACTTTTTCCAATCTCATCTTTGCAACTACACTGCTCACTTTTTTTATTCATTTGTGGCTCCAGCACTCGTGTAAAAAACAGCCCTGCTACTTGACCACCAAGAATAGGAGCAAATATGTAGACAAAGAAGAAACCCCCAACCTGATCTGGAAATGCTGCTGATCCCCAGCCAAAAATCCACGCCACCATCCTTGGTCCTAAATCACGAGCTGGGTTTAATCCTGCCTGTGTTAAGGGCGCTAACAGGCAAATAACTGAAGCTACTGTCATTCCAATGAAAATCGGTGCAAGGTTATTATCCGGTCTACCAAGGTTACAACCCTCTGTAAGGGAGAAAATCATAAATACCAGCAAGAAAGTTCCAAAAGCCTCCACACCCATTGCCAATGGTAAAGATACAGTAGGGCTACTTCCTGCTAGCTGATAATATTCGCCGAATATTTTTGCAACTTGCATAGATTCTGCTGACCCTCTAATTATATTATGGGACGTCTCATAAGCAACTATAGCTGGGTTAAACAAAGCATAGAGAGTTAATCCTGCTAAAAAAGCACCCAAAAACTGAGCAACTATATAAGTAGGCATTTTCCTTAAGAGCATACGCTTACTTGTCACCATTGCTAGAGTTACTGCTGGATTAAGATGTGCACAGGATAAATGTCTCGTCGCATAGATGGCTAAACTAACACCTATCCCCCAAACAGCAGCTATTTGAAATAGTCCTTGGTGAGCATTAAATAACACCGTCACTGCTACCGAACCACAGCCGAATAGAACTAGTAAGAATGTACCGATAAATTCACCAATAAATTCACGCTTATATTTCATATGCTTGCTCCTTACATGTAATCAATCTATTGTTGATAAATATTGCTTTGCCTAAATTATAAATCTATATTTATTATAAGCGATAAATCAGAATTCCATAAAACTATCCTACCTAGTTTTTGTCTCATCTTATTATCATAAACAATATTTATTAATAATCCGCTTAATTGTATCTTAAATTTTTTGGGTCTTTATTATTTTTAGCATTCTTTGCTTGTTTTACTCTAAAAAAACAAAAGCAGCTCCCGATGTGACCAGCATCGTGCGCTGCTTCTGCCCTTTTTGGAAAATAGCTTCTAAATATATTTTTACATATTTTAGAACAGTTTTTCAATTTCCTGGTAAAATTCTTCAGGACTTGGAATAATGGAGGAATATTTCAGTTCTCCATTAATATAAAGTGATGGTAATTGCTGCACTCCCATTTTTTTGCAGCGAGCAATTCCTTCTTTGCTGGAATATTTATACTCAATTATGTCAACCTTATCACCATATTTTGCTTTTGCATCGCATACTACTGCCCACATATATGTACAAGCTGCACAGGAAGCAGAATCAAGGGTAAATGCTTCAATTAAAGGATTTTTCAGGTTAGCATAATCTGGTATTTCTACTGTGATATCCTCATCTACACTTTCATAATTCTTAATCAATTCTCGATATTTTGCAATATCTCTTACTGTTTCTGCAACTGCAATGGTATTTTCAACCGGCACGCCATATGGCATGTCACAGCCTGGTGCGATAATTAAGTTCTTAGTATTGTCAAGTGAGTCTACCATATCAACTACAAACTTCATATTATCTTGTTGATTACCAAAAAGCATGGTTGTTGTAAGTGGAATATTCCCACCAATTGCAATATTATACTGATCTGTTATAGCTTTTGCTTTTGCCATTGGGATGTTCTCGTCAATGGAAAGAGCATCTGGATTTGTTTTACACATTTCCTCAATATTTCTCATGGCATTTCCACAAACAAAGAAAGAAGACAGTGCACCTTTTGCTCTAATATAATCAAATATTTTGGTATAAGGCTCAGCCATAAATTGTATAAAATGCTTAGGAGAAATCTGACTGATTAGTGGATCTACTGGTGCAATAATATCCATCCCAGTTTCTAGATAGAAATCAATCATATTCATGGAAATTTTCGTCGCATACTCCATTAATGCTTGAACTTTCTCTGGTCTTTGTACCATATCCTTAAAAAGTTTAGTTCCTCTTAAATGTGAAGCTAAGGTAAATGGACCGCAAAACAAACCATAAAGAGCTGTAGATTCTCCGACTGCAAGTTTCATCCGATTACAAACATCCAAGAGGATTGGAATACGTCCATCATCTCTACCTATTTCTTTTGTTGGAATATCATCGGTTTCAGCTAATGGATGTGATGCAACGCTAGGTGGATTATCATCTGCCCACATCAGCTCACAGCCTAAAATTTCAGCTTCCATTTGTAGGTCAAAAAGAACTGGTTGTCCATCTGGCATATAGAGTCTATGTACTTCTAACAAACAGTCAAACAGTTTATCCGCATCCTGTAATATCTCTGCCGCCTTGTATCCCTTTAATTTTCCAGCATGTATTCCGGCAAATGGTACCCATGGAATTCGATCAGCTTCTTCATGCTTCATTACTTTTAATATTCTTTCTTTTCCAGTCATTGTCAGCTCTCCAATTCTAATTATTTATGTTGTTACTTAAATCAATAATTATATAAAATTAGTTCTAATTATCCTCTTCGAATTAGTTCTATAATTAGTTTTAATTGATTTAATAATCCTCTTGGGATTAGTTCAATAATTAGTTTTAATTGATTTTAATAATCCTTTTTGAATTAGTTCAATAATTAGGTTTAATTAGGTTTAATGAATTTTAATTGCCCACCATGAATTAGTTCAATAATTTATTGTAATTAGCCTCTTTGAATTAGATCAACAATTTCGTCAATTCTCTGGGTATTTGCTTCATATGTTTCATGGCAAATATGTGGGGTTACAGAAACTCTATCATGTGCCATAAGCTTTTTATTTGTGGTTGGTTCTTGTGCAAAAACGTCTAAACATGCACCAAATAAGTGTAATTCTGACATGCTAGCACCCAATGCTTCTAATAACGCATCTTCATTTATTAATCTACCATCATAACAATTAATTATATTAGCACCTTTTTCCATCTTAAATAACTGCTCTTTATTCATTATGCTACCCTTAGACTCATTATAGGGAACGTGCAAAGATAAATAGGTTGAATTGGCTAACAATTCATCAAAAGCAACATATTCTAACTCAGACTTTTCATCCTTGCCTTTTTCATCCCAATAACGAACTGTTACTCCTAATGCTTGAGCTTTTTTTGCTACCATCTTGGCAGTATCATCTAAACCAACCAAACCAAGCGTTCTATTTTTCATTTCTATGCCTGTATATGAATCATGCTTCCATTCATTGTTCTTCATTGAAATGAATGTTTGAAAGAAAAATCTAGAGATAGAAATTATATGTCCAATGATTAATTCACTAATGGCATTTCTGCTGCATTCTGGAGTATTCTTCACAATAATTCCTTTAGCTTCTGCATAAGCAACGTCAATATTTTGTAACCAAATACCTGCTTTAATTATCATTTTTAGATTTGTTGCTGCATCAATAATTTCTTTATCAATAACGGTTGTATCTCCTACAACAATTATTTCGAAATTACATATCTGCTTTTTCAGCTCCTCATGTCCAAAATTTTCAAGAGTAACAGCATGTCCTAAAGCTGTTAACTTATCTGTAAGAATCTGGTCCAATGCGCTCCACTCAATCGTAATTTTTAAGTCTTTACCGTCTGCAATTAAAATCTTTGCCAATTTAATCAATCCCTTCTCTTTTTCATCATTTTTTTAATATAAAATAAAACTAAAATATACAACCAGAAGAATAAGCTAAATTCCTCATTGTTGAATTACTAAGCAAATATGTGTTATCATTAATCATCTAGACACCTTGAAAGGAGTTCTTTTCTCATGAATATTATTTTAATTGCACTGCTTAAATTACTCGATAGCCTCATTATTACAGGGCAACTAATCGCTACTCACAAGAACAAAGTGCTAATTTCTTGCTCGCTACTTTTTATCTCTCAAATATTATTTTATTTAGTTGTTTCAAAAGTTATTGCTGCCAACAATCTCGCATACATTTTTGCTGTTGCCTTAGCTGCCGCCATTGGATCTTTTATTGCCTTTACTATTAATAATACTTTTTCCAAAGACACTTTGTTCCTAAACATTATTACTTCTAATGATAAAGCCTGCATGCATGAACTTAGTGTTTACTTAATTGAGCATAAAATCAAACATATTGTTACCGATAGTTATACTTTAGACTGGCAACCCACATTATCAGTACAGATTTTTGCAAACACAAGAGTTCAAAGTAAAATCATAGATGATTTCATGGTTACAAGTGATAAAAAATATGGTAAATTCAAATTTTTGCGTCAGATTATTGAATAAAAATATATTTGATTTTTTCTTCCTGCACCTGAAGAGCCTTTGTTTAACTATTATCTCCGCCCCTATAAAAAGGTTTCCCATTGAAACGCGGAGCTACAGAAGGGCCAACTACAAAGAGTGCTAAGATGGTTATCAAATAAGGGATAATTAAAAATAATTGGTATGGTATATTCAACCCAATCACTTGCATTTTTAGTTGAAAAGCATCAGACATACCGAACACAAGTGCTGCAAACAATACACCTAACGGTTTATAGCGGCCAAAAATAATTGCTGCAAGTGCAATGAATCCCCTGCCTGCCGTCATTCCATCTTGGAAAAAATGCAAATCACCAATTGTTAAAGCAGCTCCACCTAATGCTCCAAAGATTACGCTAATCATTAGACATATATATCTGAGCAGTGGTACATTTACTCCTAAAGTATCTGCAGCATTAGGATTATCACCTGCTGCTCTAATTTTCAAACCTACCGAAGTATAGTAAAGAACA
The DNA here is from genome assembly GCA_037141195.1 of Clostridia bacterium. Lineage (GTDB taxonomy): Bacteria > Bacillota > TC1 > TC1 > JBAXCZ01 > JBAXCZ01. The sequence goes on along the minus strand of JBAXCZ010000006.1, from coordinate 58,145 downwards.
ATTATCGTTACTAGGAGAAACGCTATCGCCACGTAAAATAAAATTGTTTGTTGGCTAAGAATACCTCCAATGAATGGAATATCTTTAATAAACTGTGCATCTAGCTTAGGAAGGCCTGGACTTTTTTCATACCCACTGCCAACTGAAAATGATTTCCGAAAAATTGTACTTGTTAACCCCAGTGCCAAAATATTAATTCCTACACCATAAACTACTTGATCACATTTCAAAGAAACTATAAATATTCCACTGATAATTCCTAATATCAAACTAGCAATTACCGCTGCCAATAAACCTATATATACATTGCCGAAGAAAAACGCAAAATGATAAGAAAAGTATGCCCCTAAAATCATGGAAGCTTCAATACCTAAATTAAGGACTCCACTTTTTTCTGCATATAAATCACCAATTGCTGCAAGAAGAATTGGTGTTGTTAAGGCTAGACCCGCAATAATAAAGTTATTCATAATTGCTCATCCCTCCTTTTTCTTCTGCTTTCAACAGTTTTTTGAAGTCCATGCATACCCAGTGAACCAAGAATAGCCAGAGCCATGATTACCTTTACTATAGCAACCGGAACGCCCAAGGCTATTTGCATGGAACTAGCCCCATTTATCAGTGCCGCAAAGAAAAAAGCTGCAACTAACGTACCAAAGGGATTTAATCCACCTAACAAAGCGACAGGAATCGCATTATATCCATAATCTACTAAGAAATTTTCGGTTAATCTGTGTTGCATTCCCAAAATCTCAACACTGCCCGCAAAGGAACCAATAAAGCCACTTAAAACCATTGTAACGATAATTACTTTTGTAGTATTTATTCCACCATAAATTGAAGCATCCTTATTATAGCCAACTGCTTTAATCTCATATCCAAAAGTCCTATGCTTAAATATATATTGAATTGTGAATGCAAAAATAAAAATCATAAAAATTCCAATGCTTAAATCGCTCCCTGGCAATTGGGGTAGTCTAGCTGATTCAACAATTTCAGAACTCCAAGGTATTCCCTGTCCTGGAGCTCTTAAGAAAGTATTCAAAGCAGCACCCAAAGTATAAACACCAATAAAATTCATAAAAATCGAAACTAGAATTTCATTAAAACCTTTTTTAGCTTTTAAGTATCCTGGTATAAACGCCCATATTCCACCTGCTATTCCTCCAGCAAGCAATGCTAATGGTATATGAATAATTGCTGGTAACTTTTCAAAAGAAATTCCAACCCAAGTAGAAAAAAGTGCACCCATATAAAGCTGCCCTTCTATCCCAATATTAAAAATCCCACCTCTAAAGGCTAAAGTTGCTGCCAATCCAGCAAAAGCTAGTGGCATGAACCTTTGGAGCGTAGCCGAAAGACCATAGATTGAACCAAATGAACCTTTTACAAGTTCTTTATAGGCGGTAAATGGATTTACACCAAAAAATGCAATTATTATCCCTGCACCTAACATCCCTAAAAGAATTGAAAGTATAGGATAAATAACATTATTTACTCCTTTAGTTCTAAAAAATTGAAGAAATTTCATGTGCAGCCTCTCCTAACGATTTTAATCATTAGTCCCCATTTTATGACCTGCCATAAGCAACCCAATTTCTTGAATATTAGCTAAACTAATATCGAAAATTCCAGCAATATTCCCTTTGTATAAGACCATTATTCTGTCACTCATCTCAAATATCTCTTCAAGCTCTGTGGATACATACAAGACAGCAGTCCCTGCATCCCTTTGTTTAAGAATACTTCTTTGAATAAATTTCGCTGCCGCGACATCTAATCCTCTAGTTGGTTGTGTGGCAATTAGAACATTAGGTTGAGATGCTAATTCTCTTGCTAAAATTAATTTTTGCTGATTACCGCCAGAAAGATGTTCCACGCGTTCTTTTGAATTCGGTGTCATAACATTGAACTCTTTTATTTTTTTTTCGGCATATAAATCATTATTAGTATGATTTAATTTTCCATTGGTAGAATATGGTTCCGCATAATATCTACCTAAAAGCAAATTATCTTTTACAGAAAAATTTAGGATTAATCCATATTTATGTCTATCTTCAGGAATATATCTAATGTTTTTATTTTGTATCCCTCTAGGGTTAAGCTTGCTAACATCTTCTGCTGCTAAATAAATATTGCCGCTATCCGGCCTTCTAAGTCCAGCTAACGCTTCCGCAAGTTCAGTCTGTCCATTTCCAGATACACCGGCAACTCCCAAAATTTCTCCTTCAAACATATCAAAGGTTACATTATCAACCGCTTTCAAACCCCTATTATCTTTCACAACTAAATTTTTGATGCTAATTGCAGGAATAGGATTGTTTTGTTTGTTTTTACTATGCAATATAGATAATTCTATTTTTTCTCCGACCATTTTAGCAGCAAGCTCATTTTTATCCTTTATATCTTTTCTTGCAAAAGTACCGACGTTTTTACCTAGACGCATTACTGTTATCCGATCAGCTATCTCTAAAATCTCATCTAATTTATGAGTTATTAAAACTACCGAATTTCCTTGCCCTGTATATTGCCTAATGAAAACAAATAATTCTTCTATTTCTTGAGGTGTTAAAACAGCTGTTGGTTCATCAAGAATCAAAAGACTACTTTTTCTATAGAGCATTTTCAAAATTTCTACCCTTTGCTGTGCTCCAACTGAAAGATTTCTAATTTCTTGTTTTAGGTCAATATTGATTTGATATTTATTCATTAAATCCAGCATTTTCGCAGTAACGATTTTTTTATCTAAAAATGGTGCTCGCTCAGATTTTAGCCCAAGCATAATATTTTCTAAAACCGTCATATTATATACAAGCATAAAATGTTGATGCACCATTCCTATGCCTTTATCAATAGAATCCTTAACACTATGGGAACTAAATTTTTGCCCCTCATAATAAATCTCACCAACTTCAGGTGGATAAAGCCCAAAAATGCATTTCATCAGTGTTGTTTTTCCAGCACCATTTTCACCAAGAATAGCATGTACTTCGCCATCATATACATCAAAATTTACAGAATCATTAGCGATAACATTTCCAAAACTTTTTCGCAGTCCAATAACATCAAGTTTTTTCATTTAGCCATCTCTCCTGTATAATAGGCAAGGAAGAAAGGAAATCGGTCTTTCTTCCTTGCTATTTTATCTTGCTTTTATTGATTAATCCCAGCCTTCAACTGCGGTATTCACTTTAATATCGCCCTTAAGAATGCCATCACTTTCTTTTAAGAGTAAATCAATTTTATCCTTACTTACTGCGTTACCAAAGCTTCCAAATCCAAGAGCACCAGTATCAAGCCCAAATTTTATTGATTTACCTGGAGTGTATTCTCCATCAATTACTTTTTTAATTGCGGAAAAAACAACAATATCATTTCTAATAAGCATACTTGAGAGAATTGTATCTGGATCAAGTTTGACTTCATCTCCAGACCAACCAATAACATAAATGCCTTTTTCCTTAGCCATTTGAGCTACAGCAGCAGTTGCACCATCAATATTATTAATAATGACATCAAATCCCTCATCAGCTAAAGATGTTGCTGCTGATTTTGCTTTATTAACGTCAGCCCAATCTCCTGTAAAAACTCCCTTAAGTTCAATTTTGGGATCAATTTTTTGTAGTACTTCCTTCATATTTCCAACTTCGCAATCCATTTGTGGTGATTCAACAGCACAAACGTAACCGACTTTTTTAGTCTTGGTCATATCAGCCATTAGCAATCCTGCCAAATGTCCATTAATCCCATATTCAATTCTAGCTGTTGCTAAATTTGGTCCAGCTTTTGGAACATTTGTTCCAATAAATTTAACTTTTGGATATTCTGCTGAAACCTGTACTAAAGCATCTGCAAAGGTATATCCATTGGCAATTATTAAATCATAACCTTTGTTAGCATAATCTCTCATTACCGTTAAAATCTCATTTTGGGGTATCAATTCAGTGTAATCTCCTGTAATACCCAATTCACTAACGGCTTTCATTAATCCTTCATAAGGCAGTTGATTCCATCCTCCATCTTTTATGTTACCATCTAGCAATAAGGCGACTTTTAATGGAGTTGCTGGAGCCACCGCTGTATCTGTCGTTACAGCCGCATCTGTTGTAGCTGGCTCCGCCGGCGTCTCTGTTTTTTGTGCACAACCAACAAACATGCTTAATATTAAAGCTAAAACTAATGCAATACTTAATACCTTTTTCATCCTCTTACCTCCCTTGTTTACAATAAAAGTGGTGGAAAAATCTTCTATAATCCATTGTTTTGCCTTCCAAGAGCTTTCTAAAACAACTGCCTTCTGCACTTTAGAACTCCGCAGATTCTTAATTATACTGACTAAAAAAGTTTTCATACTCTTTGAAAATCAAAACAAGATTTTTTGGATGCCAAGCATTAACTTTTTGGATTTTCCTAGTTACATGCTAGTTTTCCTTACGCAATTAAATAACTTCTAGTTCTGCTGCTTTTTTACCATTATGCACTAGCTCAACTAAAGCAGCTGTTACTTTACCTGGGTCACTATGTTTCCATACATTTCTACCAATAGCAACGCCTGCCGCTCCACAATCTAAAGCTATTTCAATACAATCAAAAAGCGAGGGCAAATCTTTGGTTTTTTCTCCACCCAAAACAACAACTGGCTTAAATGATGCTGCTATGACCTTTTTAAATTCTTCTGGCGTACCAGAATATGTAGTTTTAATAATATCCGCACCATATTCGCATCCGATTCGAGTTACTAAGGCAATATTCTCTGGTGTATTTGGAGGTTCATCAGAAAATCCACCAGGTAGCATTTCAGCCACTACCGGCACCTTCCAAGTTTGCCCTTGTTTCACTAAATCAGTAAGATTTTGCATTGTTGCATGTTCATAAGGAGCACCAGGGCATCCCATGCATACCACAGCATCTGCGCCAATGCGCAAAGCGTCTTCCACATCAAATAATAGTCTTGGTGCATTATTCCCATTTGTAAGTATAGAACCACCACCATCTACACGGATAATCAGTCCTACATCTTGCAAAATATCTTCATATTTACATGCAATGCCATATGTCGTAAGAATTGCATCAGCCCCTGCTGCTATAATTTTTTCTAATATTTCACCTGTATTATCTAATTCCGGGTTAACGGAAAGCCCCATGCCATGATCCACCGCAATAATAACCGTTTTTCCATCAGCTCTAAAAATTCTTCTTAATCTCTTCATTACCTCACGCCCTTTTGATTTAATATTTCTTGCTTATTTCCAAAGATTAATTGCCACACGATACGTATCCTTTTCCATTGCACGCTTAAAAGCTTCTTCACAATCATCTATTCCAAAGTTTTCTGAAATGAAAGGTTTAACATTAATCAAGCCATCTGCCAACAATTTTGCAGCTGTCCAAAACCCTTTAATGTTAGGACTAGAAGAGCCCGTAATTACTTTTTCACTGTAATGAATTTCATTTGGATTTATTGTAATATCTCCATCAGGATAAAAAGAACCATAATAAACCATTCTGCCCATTTTGCTCAGTGCAGCTAAATAATCTTTAGCTAGAGCTGTCATTGTTACAGTTAAGAAAACTACATGAGCTCCCCTACCATGTGTAAGTTCCTTTATTTTTTCAATTGCATTGCATTCCATAGGATTGATTGCAAAATCTGCTCCCATCTCTAGCGCTAACTCTCTCCTTTTACTATCTGGTTCAACAATAATAGTTCTAGCACCGCTTATCTTTGCTAATAAATTATGCAATTGACCCATAATACCAGCACCTACAATTACCACATCTTCACCTAACTCAATCTTTGCTCGATCCATACTCCTTAAACAACAGGCGACAGGCTCGGAAAAAGCAGCTGAGTCGTAGCTAACTTCTTGATTTTCGAGATAAAATACTCTATTTACACTAAGATTGATATATTGTGCCAAACCTCCAGCAGCGCCTATTCCATCGTACATTCTTTTTTTCACAATTCCCGTACATTGATTATCATCACCACGATAGCAAGCCTCACAGTGCCCACAATTATCTAGTGTTTTTGCAACTACTTTATCCCCTACTTTGAAAGATGTAATCGTTTCATCAGGAATAAATTCTACTACTCCAGATAATTCATGACCTGCAATATATGGTAGCTTCATGCTTGCCCCTGAAAAAATCCGCTGTTCCCATGTACAAAGCAAGCAAGATTCTACTCTTATTAGAATTTCCCCTGCAGCTGGTATTGGTGTTGTTACTTCTAAAACTTTTGCAGTATTAGCTGCTGTAATTACAATTGCTTTCATTTTTTTAGGAATCACATTTTTTCACGCCTTTCCATTTTTATTCATGAAACTAAAACTCAAATTTACAAATCAATCAATTATAATCAGAAATGCCAATCTCCATCATATAAAAAATTGATTAATTTTTTTCATCGCAATGTTTATTTCAGGTTTTATCTAGCTTCATTACTTCATTTTTGGGTACAAGAAAATAAGTATCACAAAGTTAAACTTATTTGTGTACTATTTTTTCTTTTTTGTAAAATCTCAAGTCGATACCCGATGCTTGAAAAACAAGCCTCTATCCTAGCCTTTATTATCTGATAGAGGCTTGCAGTTTTATCTTAATCCAAAACCATTTCTTTTATTCCACTCTTGTTTAGCTTTACCCATTGCCAATACATTGTTAGGATTTAAATAACAAGCAAGCGAATTACTGCTTGAAAGCATATATCTTCCACCAATGCTACAAGCATCCATTAAGTGATTCACTTCATTTACCACGTCTTCTTCGGTTCCATCTGTTAAAGTAGTTAAATCAACTGAACCCACTAAGGTCACCTTACTGCCATAAGTTTTCTTCACCTCGTAGATATCCATAGCCCCAGGCTGCAATGGATGGATAGCATCCATCCCCAAAGTGAGAAGATCATCTAATACTGGTAAAATATTCCCATCGCTATGATAAATCCATGGCTTCTTGATGTTATCAGTAATTCTCTTAAAATACGGTAAAAACAGTTCTCTAAATACCTTTGGTCTTACATACGTCCCTGTATTGTAAGCAATATCTTCGCCAACCCAAATAAAATCAATTTCAGGCATTTTACTATATAGCTCATCAAGCTTACTATAATATCCTACATATCTTTCCAGCATGTTTTTAATTAAATCAACATCATCATGCAATTTATAACACATGTTTTCAAAACCTAAATCCATCATGATGGGATCTAAACAAAGGACATGTGCCACAAAAAGAGCAAGTCCTGAATCCCCAATTGCTTCATGAGCTTCTTTGACATTAGCTATTAATTTTTCTTCATCAAGTTTATCAGGCATTAGAAATTTATCCTCTAAATCTGCCCAATCATTAATGCGTGCATTAAAACCTAACACCTGTCCTTTAGATATTACATCACAGCCAAAGCGTTCCCAATGAGCAAATCCGACAGCATCTTGTCCAGCCTTTAGCGCATACTCAACGCGTTCTTTCCAGGTTACCTTTTCAATCCCTAATGTCAGAGCAATGAGTTCATCTCTAGTCTCAATCTCTACCCAAGGTACAGGAGCTTTTTCACCTTGTAAGGTTTTTAGTACAATATCTCTTGAAGTCATTTTGTCACATCCTATAACCAGTAATTGTGATCCCAAGCATGAGCTTTTAGTCTTGCAAGAACTGCCGCTGGTAAAGCTCCCTTAGCTGCTGCAGCGCAATTAGTAATTGTGTGTTTAGAGCTTCTCATACCTACTATCACGCTTGATACTACAGTGAAACTCAAGCAATAACGAATAGCAGCTTCAGCTAGATTTTCAGCATAACCTTCTTCCATTAGCCAATTCATCGCCTTATTATGCTCATAAACTTCTTTTTTTCTATCTCCGCGGAAATAGTTTCCTATGAAACTTTCTTCTGGCAAAATTATCTCTGGAGTGATTTTACCGCTTAATGCGCCCTCATCTAAAGGACATCTAGCAATAATTCCTGTATTAAATTCTTTTGCTGCTACAAAAATATCATTTTCTGCTTCTTGCTGGTAAATATTATGCACAACTTGTAAGGTATCCAGTTTTTTCACACTTGGCACTCCGTTATCTGCAGCTGTATATGGGAAATTGACTGATGCTCCCATAAATCTAATTTTTCCATCACGTTTCAAAATTTCTACTGCTTCTTGCCATTCACTCTCATCTGTCCACTCATTAAGCCATACATGGAATTGTTGAAGATCTATATAATCTAAATTGTAATTTTTTAAGCTTTTTTCTGTACATTCAATAATCCATTCTTTTGGGTATGCTTCCTTAATTGGAGTTCCTGGCACTTGAGGCCAAGTATAATTCTTAGGCGGAATCTTGGAAGTTATAATAAATTTATCTTGTTTTCCTTTAACAGCTTTCCCGATTAGCATTTCACTATGACCACCGCCATAACCTAAAGCTGAATCATAAAAATTAATACCTAATTCCATAGCTTGGGCGATGGATTTTAAGGATTCCTCATCGCTGCCACCTTTCCAATCATTACCACCGATACCCCATCCACCAAAACCTAGTACAGACACATCTAATCCAGTATTACCTAATTTTCTATATAACATTTCTTTATTCCCCTTTCATATTCTTAATAACTTTTTTTATAAACGCTAAGCCTTCATCTACCGTTAACGGCAAATCTTCTGGAGTTAAGCCCATTTTAATAAACGCTGGATCTTCAAACACCTTCTGAGCGAATTGCGCAACTTGTGGAGGATATACCCCTCGTTCTTTTAGAAAATCAATATGTCTAAAGAATTTATCTGGCGATTCATTGAGCTCCATCTTACCTTCATTTAGCAATATAACTCTATCTGCATATTTTAATATTTCATCGGATCTGTGATCAACAAGGATAATAGTTACATCTTGTTCCTTACGCAGTTTTTCTAAAACTTCAATAACCTCAATCTTACCCATCGGGTCTACCTGCGATGTAGGCTCATCTAAAACCATAATCTTTGGATTAACCATTAGTGCGGCAGCTATTGCAACACGCTGTTTTTGTCCGCCAGATAGATTTGTTGGTGGTTTTGTGAGAAATGATTTATCTAAATTAACTCTTTCTAAAATAATAGCTAATCTAGACTCTATTTCATCAACCGGAATCCCCATATTTTCCGCACCGAAAACTATTTCTTCCTCTACGGTGCCTCGCAGAAACTGAGCATCTGGATCACTACTAACCATTCCTACATTTTGCACTAATTTTGCAAGTGGTGTATCAAAAGAATCCAACGTTCCACAAATTGTAACATTACCACTTAAGCCACCGCGAAAACGATGAGGAATAAGACCATTTATACACCTGCAAAGTGTTGTTTTTCCGGAACCATTCTGCCCCATAATACCCACAAACTCGCCTTTGTAAATAGTCAAATTAATATCTTTAAGTGCTTGAAAATCGGTATTTTGATAGTTCCAAGAAAAATCCTTAAATTCAATAATTGGTTCTTTTTCCATCTATGCTCTCCTCCTCTTATTCCTTTAAGGCTAATCTTTTTAACTCATCATACAAATCATTTACCGTAAGCACATCTTCACTTATTCCTAAAGATTTTGCTGCAGCTGCTAATTGCACAATTTCTGGTGGTGCTACCAATGCTTCATTGAGTTTAGCTACATCATTAAAGACTGCTTTAGTCTCCCCATCCTGCCATACTTTGCCATTTGCCATTACAATAGTTCTATGGGAAAACTCGGTGGTAAAACGCATTTCATGAGTAATAAAAATAATCGTTTTATTAGCCTTTTTATTCAACATATCAAAAAGCTCCAAAAATTGATAAGCTCTCTTGAAATCCTGTCCTGTAGTTGGTTCATCAACTATCAGTACTTCTGGACCTAGTGCAAGCACGGCAGCAATAGCTACCCTTTGTTTTTCTCCCATACTGAGAAAGAATGGATAATCATCTACTTTTTCCCATAGTCCCACTAAACGCAGGTTTTCTTCAACTATTTTTGCAATTTCAGTTTCACTTTTCTTTAATAGTCTTAACCCAAAAGCGATCTCTTCTCGTACACTACTTCTGAAGAGCTGTAAACTGGGATTCTGATAAACATAGCCAACTTTTCCTGCTAATTTACCAGCAGTTTGTGCTTTTACACTTTTTCCATCTACAAATACATCTCCACTTGTGGGTTTTAATAGACCGTTAAAATGTTTAACGATTGTGGTTTTACCTGAACCATTTTGTCCAATAATCGCCAGCATTTCGCCTTTATAAATGTCCATGTTTACTCCAAAGAGAGCTTTTGTTCCATCTGGATAGCAAAATGTTACATCTTTTACACTAATATAAGGTTCCATTATTTATTCCTCTCTTCCTTAACCAAGCCAGCTAAACCAAGCAGCTGGGTTAACTGGGACCCAGCCAATTAAAGCTTTAGCTGCAGGTATTAACTGTACAGCAACCACAAAAACAATTAGAAATATTGCCATAAAAACTAAAACCTTGTCTCCAGCTTGCATAAGGGTATTCCTACCTATATATTCAGTTCTTGTTATAGCATCTGCTTTTTTACCGAAAGCAACAAAGCCCCTAGAATCTGCTGCATCAGACATCTCATCTGCTCTTTGCAACTCAATCATAATCAAAGGAACCATCACAGCTACATAGTAACGTAGTCGCATAACAATATTCATATTCTCTAGATCTAACCCTCTTGCCTTTTGTGCTTCGATAATCTGTTTAGCATCATAATAGAAGGAAAAGAAAGAACGCAACCCAGTTGCTATAGTAAGTCTGAGAAAAAATGGAACTTTCACGGTTTTCAGTGCTATATTAATGTCACTCTCATCAGTAACCGCAAAGACAAACAGAGCTCCAAAAATAGCTGACATCCAACGAATCCACATTAAAAAACTAACGACAAAATTTTCATAATAATATGTATAAAAACCGATGGAAAATAGTTCGATTTTATAAGGCGGTTTTAAAAAGATTGATGGGAAAAATGCATATGTCAAAAATAAGAAAAAGGTTAAGGTAAATCCAAAGGGTAGAAACTTTTTAACATATTCAAAAGGTATATGGGCAATTCGATACATGAGAAGTACTGCAATAAAAAACACTCCATTAATAAAAGGATTAACGATAAAAAACGGTAAATTAAATATGAGAATTAGGCTTAATCTTGCTAATGGATGTATTCTTGAAAAAACTGTCCACTTAGGTGTGTAACCAAAGATAGTCTTTTTATATTCGATTTTTCGTGATATTTTCAGAGAAGAATCCGCTACTACTTCCGTGCTCATTTTATAACACCTCACTTAAAATTTAAGGAGAGCAGAGGTATTTCTCTACCCTCCCCATAAAATTAATACTTAATTTGATATTTTTATAATTAAATATTTAGAAATTATAGACTTGGTATTACAACAAGGAATACATAAGCACCTAATCCAACACATGCTACTGTATATAAAATACAATACCAGAGTAGAAAACGGCCTGTAGCAACTTGATCTTTTCTTGCTTTTTCAACTGCATCATTCATGATATTTGCTCCTCTCGCTATATAGTTGTATATTACCTAGTTAGATCTTAAGCCAACCAACGTTCTGGTTCATTTGGAACATAACCACGGAAACGTTGAATAAATGGAGTAAGAATCAATAGAGCTAATGTACCTAGAATAGCGCGTCCGATAGCTTCTCCACCGAACCAACTTGGAAGAACAGCATATAGCCATAATTCTGGTGCAGTTTGGCCTAAAACAACATACCAAGCGCTCCATAATGAGCCAATGGCGCTATTAAGCAATGCTCCGAAAATCAAGAATATAGCAATACTCTTGAAATCTCTTAAACGCGGATCACACTTAAACCAACGAAAAGCAAGCATAGGTAAAGCTACTTCAAAGATTGTACAAAGTTGGAATAGTAGAACTATTGAAAGAGGCATTCCACCAATTAAATTTCCAATAATCATTCCTATGCAACTACCAATAATTCCCCATACTCCGAACCACAAGCCGGATACTACGTATAAACTAACTGCAATATTCAAGCTTACAATAATTGCTGATAAAGAAAAACCTAACATCGATAGTGTTTGCAAAACAGCAATAACTCCTGCCCAAACAGCTGCTGTAATAATATTAATTGTTGTAGGTGCAAAAATCGTTTCTCGTACTCTTACATCTGACCCATCATTCATTAATAATTCCTCCTAAATGTTTTTTAATTTCTATTTTCAAAGCTAATTCAAAACTTCCCCCTTATCTTTTTTTTTGAATTTTTCACTTAATTTCAAACATTTATCCTCCTCTCAAATTATTTTATTTTATTAAATTTCAAGTGGTATAAAAATTACCCTCAAAATTATTTAAGCATTTCATGTAAAACAAATTTATATGGTCCGAATTGTCCGCCAAAGTTCATCGCACCAATTCTTACTACCCCAGGAACATTACATGCCGCTTTAATTGCAACCGTTAGTGCCTCTTGCATTTTTGGTGTACAAACACCAAAAACCAACATATTGAGTATTGAACCTGTATCCTCAGGAACTTTTGAATCTTTAATTTTATCTTTTAATGCTAAAACATAATCTTTCTCACGGTACACTTGCTCTAACCCAAATCCCATTGGCGATACGCCGTCAACACCTTTTAGTGCACATTTAGCAGCGCCAACTGCTAATACTGCCGCATTAATATCTCTAGCATATAAAACGAAATGTCCGTCAGAACCCTCGGTAGAAATAGAAATTACTTTTTCAAATTTATACTCTCCAGTAATGGTAGGAACAACACACATTTTATGTCCATTAATCTCTGCATCCCAATCATCACCACTCCACTTTTCTTTTAACAAAGTGCTTATATCAAACTGCTCTTTCTTAACACCAGCAAGCATACAATCAAATACTGCGCAAGTTGGGATTAACGTTGCTAAATGCAAACGCAAAGCTATCTCTGCAAGAAAATTAGTTCTTTCTGCTGGAATATTGGTAAGAGCAATAATCACACCTGGTCTACCATCTGGTGTTTCTTGTGGTAGCGCTATTCTCTCAATGCCTGCATTAATCTTAGATCCTAATTCACTAGATCCTGCTGCTCCAACGAATTGATTTGCACCACCTAATGCAATCTCTTCATTGACTGCTGTAATTACTAACCTTACTACTTCTAATGCCCATGCTTCTGCAAAGGTATCTACAATTTCTACATTATTAATTTTCATCTTTTTATCCCCCTAGTTTTCATTAAATATCATTACTTTTAAGCCAATCATATCCTGTGCTGCTTGAAAAGCCTCTGCTGCATCGTCAAGCTTGAATTTATGCGTCAATAATTTATCTACTTTAATCAAGTTAAGTGCAAGTAAATGCACTGCTTGCTCATAAAAAGCAGTAGTTGAATCATAACTCCCAATCATGCGCAGTTCCTTATAATGTAATAAGTCTAAATCAAGTGCCACTTTTTCTTTTAAGGTAGCTGCAAAATATAATATTTGTCCATACCTTGCTGCTATATCTAAAGCCTGCGCTAAAACAACTTCTGCTCCTGCTGCACAAACGGTAACATTTGAGCCTTTTCCACCACTTAGTTCCATTACTTTTGCTACTACATCTTCTTCTTTAGCATTAATGATGTGATTAATTCCTAAGCTTTTTGCCACAGCAAGCCTTTCTGGAATTAAACCTACGATAGCTACCTCTGCACCTTTTCTCTGCAAGATTTGCGCATGAAGTATGCCAATAGCCCCTTCACCAATAACTACAGCGAAATCTCCAACTTTTACGTCTAATTTACTACTGCCATACAAACAACAAGAAAGTGGCTCAGCAAAGGCAGCAGCTGCAAAATCTAAACTATCAGGAATTTTCACTAAGCTCTTATAGCTATAGATGCTATATTCCATAAATCCACCAGAGGTGTAGCCCCCATTATTGCAAGCGTTTACATGCCCACTTCTACACTCACTACAATAACCGCAAGGTATTCTACCATCAGGAACTACTCTATCTCCTACCTTAACATTACTTACCCCTTCGCCAATAGCGTCTACTGTTCCAGCCAGCTCATGTCCCATCCTAAATGGATAAGTGATAGTCCAACCCCTTGGTTGTTTACCTTTATAAGCATCAATATCTGTTCCACAGATACCTGCTGCTTCAACCTTTAATCTTACTTCACCAATGCCAGGTACTGGCTTTGGCTGTTCTTGTACCTTTATTTCGTTAGCTCCCATTAATAGTGCTATCTTCATGCTTAATCACCGCTTCTCATAGAATTCTTTCATTGAAAAATATTCAGGTATTTGCAATCCTGCTTTTCTAAAGATGTAACTTGCATACTCTTCCGCTGCATCTAAGGCAGCAGCTTCATCAATTTTTACAAGTTTTCCATCCCAGAGTAGAACATCACCTGCGACTAAAACAGCTTTAATATTTGAACTATTGGCTGCAAATACTAAATTATTTACAATATTATTAAATGGCCTAATATTACAAGCTCTCAAATCAACAAAAATAATATCTGCTTCTTTACCAACCTCTAACGAGCCCAGTTCCTTTTCTCTTCCCAAAGCAGCTGCACCACCGATAGTTGCCATTACCAAAGCATCTTCGCCTAAGATTGCCGTTGCATCCATACCGTCAATCCTTTGCAAGAATACTGCTGTGCGCATTGCTTCAAAAAAGTCTGTATTGTCACTTACAGCACAACTATCAATACCTAGACCAACGTGCAAGCCCTTCGCTAACATTTTTCTTATTGGTGCAACCCCATCAGCAATTTTCATATTGCATTTGGGATTATGTGCTATACCAACTTGATACTTTTTCAAGATATTAATATCTTCGTCTGTAAGCCAAATTGAGTGCGCTGCCCAAACATCTTTATCCCACAAACCAAGTAATTCCATATATGCTGTTGGTGTCATTAAATGTTTACTTCTAACGCTTTTCATCTCATATAAAGTCTCAGCTAAATGGATGTGAATCTTAATGCTTTTCTTATACGCTGCTGTTCTTGTTTTTAAAATCAACTCCGCAGTATTAGAATTCGGGCAAGCTATCCCATAAGCAAATTCATTCAACTTGGAAGACTTACATCTTGCATTCAAATCATCCGCTAAAGAAAAGTATTCATCATGACTTAAAATAGCTTCTGGAGGTGTCCATGTATTGACATCTGTTAGTGTAAGCACATTGATAAAGCGCATCCCCAAAAGCTCATAGGTATCTACTATTTCTGGTAACATTGCCCATTCCATATTGACACTGGTAGTGATGCCGGATTTCAATAGATCAATTCCAGCATGAATTGTAGCATGTTTATGTAATTCACCAATGCCCGCTTTATATTGATCTACAACTACTTTAATGCGAGGAAAGCTCACATTATCAATCCAAGAGAGGAGTTCACAATCATCGCGAGAACCTTTTAAAAAATTCTGGGTAGCATGAAAGTGAGTATTAATAAAACCGGGTAGAACGGCCATATTTTTCGCATCAAGAGTTTCCCTAGCGCTAAATACACTTAAAATATCAATTTGTTCACCTATACCTACAATTTTTCCATTGTCGATAGCGATTGCACCATGTAGTAAAATATCTCCTGACATTGGAACTATAATCCCATTTACAATCAGTTTGTCGACTATTCTACGTGCTTCTTTCATCGGCTATATTACCTCATCTAATGCAAAATCTTCTCTAACAATTTTGCATAAACTTTTTACAATCTCTTTAGAATCCATAATTTGCACTCCTTATTTCCAATTTCCTAACCATATCCTTGTTACTTATAAACTAAGTGATTTCAATGGCAAATTGGGAAAATTTGCGAAAGTTTTGATAGGCGGCTAAAAGCTCTTTTCCCCTATCATCATTTGGAATTAATGTTACTCCCAGATTAAACATACCAGCTAGAATATCATTAAATTTTTCTTTGCCAATGCTTGACTTGCTAATTGCAAATACTGCATTTCCAACTGTTTCTTGGCCTGTAAAAATCACAACATTCACGCCACATACATCTGCAATCAGCTGACCCCAGCCTTTTGTTTTTACTCCTCCACCAGCTAACGCAATCTCATTAATATCGACGCCGTTATCTTTATATAAATCAAGCATATGTTTGACACTAAAAGCAACTCCTTCTAACACAGCTCTAGTTAGATGTCGTTTATCATGCTCTAAGGTCAACCCATAAAAACCACCTGCTATTTGATCACTCCAATACGGGCTACGCTCTCCTGCTAAGTAAGGAATAAATATTAAACCTTCTTTCCCTGCTTCAACTTTCCAAGCAGCGCTCAGCATTTCATCCCAGGAAATTTCTCCCCATAATTTTTCTTTACACCAAGTAAGAGCTGCACCTGTTGTAGATGAAACTCCACCAAAGAGGTGAAGTCCTGCCAAAGCTAGTGTATATAATCCTCCACACTTACTAACCATGATTTTTTCTACCAAAGTGAAAAACATGGAAGAAGTTCCAAGAGAATAAACTAATCTTCCTTTTTTGTGTGGTGCTCCGCCCAAAAGTGCAAGAATATCTCCGCTGCTTGTAAGAATTTTAACTTGTTTATTAATACTATATTTTTCTGCGATTTCATTTTTTAATTTCCCAACACCAGCATCTGCAGGCAATATTTGCGGCAAGACATCTTCATTCCAACCAATTTTCATTAGTCGAGTCTTTTCCCAGCTACTAGTCTCCCAATTAAGTAATCCCGCGCCTAAGCCTTCTGTCGCATCAGTTGAAATCACCCCATTTAAGAGAAACCTAATATAATCTTTTGCCCAAAGAATCTTCTTAGTTTTTGCTACTACTTCAGGCATATTTTTATTAAGCCAAAATAATTTTGGCAAAGAATAGGTGCTGTTGAGTACATAGGGTGGCAAACTAAACATTTCCTGTAGTTCAACTGTCTCTTGATCTGCCCTTCTATCCAACCAAAGGATACATGGTTCCAGAACCTCTTGCTGCTCATCTAAGAGTATTACCGTATGCATCTGCCCTGTACCTGCTATTGCAACTAGCTCTGATAAAGCAAATTTTGCAGCAATCTCATCCAACCCTTTCCACAAAGCTTGTTCCCATTTTTGGGGATTTATTTCTGCCCAACCTACTTTAGGAGTAGCATATTCATAAGGGTAAGAATTCACGAAAATAACCTCACCATTTTTATCATAGAGCATGAGTTTTAAGGACGACGTACCTACATCATAAATAAGTATATATGGCATCTCTATCTCCTTAATTTTTATAAAAGCCATGATACCTACCTTTATCACCACGCGTATATACATAAGAAAACTCAATAGGATTTTGATCTTTGTCACATGCTAGAACTTCGAAAAAAAGTACTGCAGATTTTTCTTTAGCTTCTAAAGTTTCGGCCATTTTTCTAGTTGCTAAGATAGCTTCAATTTCATATTCCACACTGTAAATCTCCATACCTCTGCTCGCTAAAGCATCCCACAAAGAACCTGTTTCTCCTAATTCCAGTATTGTAAGTTTATTCTTATCCTGAATATTAATGTAGGAAACAGTATAACTAATTGCTTCTTCTTCAATATACCGCTTTCTGATTAATACCTGAACCTCAGTACCAATAGCAATTTTCATTTTCTTGGCAATTGTTTGATCAAGCAAACCATTTTCTAACTTTATAATCTCATTTTTAACTGTTTTACCTTTGTCAAACATCTGTTGAGAAAAACTTTTTATCTCAAGTTCTCTTTCAAATTTTCTGCCTGAGACAAAAGTTCCTTTACCTTTAGTCCTTTGCAAATAACCTTCTTGCACTAATTCCATTATTGCCTGTCTTACAGTTACCCTACTAATTTTATAGTATTCGCAAATTTCCATTTCCGTGGGTATGCTTTCTCCTTTTTCAACATCTTTAGCTGTTATCGCTTCTAAGAGCAAATTTTTCAGCTGGTAATAAAGTGGTACTGGTGATTTTCTTTCAAATTTTTTGTCTAAGCTATCGATTAACATTTCATCACTCCCTATACAAGTTGTATTACTATGTAACAATACATTTCAATATAAAAAATGTCAATATTAGTTGGTGTTATTACAACTTCTATAGAATAAAGTACTTTCATGTAATCGATATTTATATTTAAGGAATTATCAATTTCAAATGCAATCATAAAACAATAGATATTTGGGAGATGGTTAATACAAATTTATCAACCATCTCCCTAGGAAAAGAGTCTAGCAATGAATTCCATCAGAAGGCATATTCAAACCTAATTTGTTAGCATACTCCCGCATTTTCAAATATAAGCTTAAATGCTCTTCTGTTGGTTGCATTGTAGTTATATCATAAAGTTCTGGTAAGCTTCTTCCGATAGGAGGATTTGCATGTCTATCCTCATATTGTGGAATTAACTCTTTCACAATTTCATTAGCTTTTTCTAAGCTCAACCCTGCCGCTCCCTTGAAGGCTCCAGATGCAAACCAAACTTCTAGCGGTGTTAGATGATTTTTATACTTACCACCTGCTGCTCTTGGTCCGATAGTATAACTTAAGCCAGATGCTGCTGCAGCTGTAAAACCTGCTATAGTTTCTAAATAAAACATATCTGTGCAAGGACCTGCTACTTGATTGATGGTCTTTAGCATAATAATATGGGTATTTCTTGCTACTGCTTGGGTGGAAATTGATTGTGACCACATGGCCATTCTGCCACAGTTTCCTGAATATCTTAAGTCATAAACAGGAGCACCAGACATATGTGCTTGATGAATAGAATACTGTAATAAATCATCTGCAATAGAGGCAATTGCAGATGTCTCTGGACCTAAGGTATATCCGCCCATCATGTTAGGTGAACCAGACTCGATATAACCACCCAGAGCTAAAGTCTGAATGCATTTATGTAGTGAACAGTAATTTGTTTTTAAGGATGATGGTATTAATACCAAAGCAATTTGTGGGCCTTCGAACTGTCCAAAAGCTGCTAAGTTACCATATTCTGTACTACTACTAGCAATAAGCATATTGCCCATACCCTGTCTACCTGCAATATATTGAGACTCTTTTCTTAACCTTGCTTCATAAAATCCTGCTGCTGTTTCTAATGGCGTATTGGCTAATAATGGATAACCATAAATTGTATCTAATGAAGGACCTTCATGTATATCCACTAGTTTGCTTTTCAGAGTTGTAGACATAAGAGGCACATAATATTCTTCATTCATTTGAATAGAAAGTGGGCCACCAAATTTAGGTGGATTAGGGTCACATGGTTTTCTAGATTCAATGTAAACTTGTTCTAACCCTTTACCTATTGGTAATCTAGAAGGAGCTCCATTTACCGAAGCCATTAGTTCTGCCTCGGTTACTTTTACTACTGTTTCTGTGTCATCATTGAAGAGTCCTAATCTTAAGGCCGCTTCTTTACCAGCTGCAAAAAAACGATCTGCTAAATCCCCATCTACATTGACTGGATTATTAATATCACAGGTTTTTTCTAGCTTAAACTCTTTAGAAATCTCTTTTAAAGTTTTCGGTAAAATCTCATAATCCCATTCTTTTTGTGTAACTCGTTTGCCTTTTTTTGCTCTATCCATATACTTTAATATTTCATTAATTGAATGACTCATAAACTCTCCTCCAAAATATAGTGTATTTTTTACGCATTTTTCTTATTCATAAATAAGTGGTTCTGATAATGCTCCTGCTTTTTTTAAGAGCTCTTTACACATATCAACTGCTAAATGTGCAGTTCTAGAGTAACCATCAGCTTTTATTTTACGAGTCCAGTCTGGTGTTATAGGTCCACCACCAACTATAATTTTATATTTGTCTCGTAAGCCTTCAATTTCCAACCTTTTTACTAATTCGTCTTGATAGTAAGCTGAAGTAGTAAGCAAGGAAGAAACTGCAATGATATCTGCATCGAATTCTTTTGCCAAATCCACAAATTTATTTACCGCTACATCTGTTCCTGCATCATGTACCTTAAAACCATTTACAGCTAATTGCGTAGCGACTAGATTTTTACCGATATCATGCAAATCACCTTTAGCACAGCCTATTACAACAGTGCCCTTAAATGTTTCTTCGCCTAAAGCGAAATATGGCACTAATGCTTCAATCATCAAGGTCATTGCTTCGCCACCCACTACTAATTCGGGTAGGAATACCTCCATGTTATCAAAATCTACGCCTAAGCGTTCTAAGCCAGGAACTCCACCCTGGTTAATTATTTCGTTTGGATCCATTCCAGCTTTTGCAGCATCCACAGCTAATTTAACTGACGCCTCACCGTCTCCATCATATATTGCCTGTTCAATCTTTTTTAACACGTCACTCATACTACTACTCCTCTCGTTACTATGTTTTTTTGACAAATCAACAGTTGTATTACTTTGTATCTTTGTAGTGACATTCTAACATATAATTTGGCGTTAGTAAATACATTATTAAAAAATAATCTAATCCATTTTTGAATAATTATATTTTTATTAAAACGCATATTCAGCAACTTAGGTATTCATCGATCACTCTCAACTTATTTTACTTCGATTTCTACCCATAAAAAACTCCCCTCATGGTAAACAGTTTTTTTAACTGTCTACTACAAGGGGAGCATATTATTTATTTGAGTACTATTTAAGATAATGTTCCAATGATCTTATTTTGCAGATCAATTTTGGAAGCTGATCGATAGTTACATATCCAGGTTCAGCATTAATTACATCGGGTATTCTATTTACAATCTGTGAACTCGTTCCCAGTAATGTAGGTGGATTATCGTTTCTAACATGAATATTAGGTTCACCTTTAATCCACCATTCATTGGTATCTATTTCACCAGGCTGATATACTTTAGCAATCTGCGTAGCTCTAAAGAGTATACCCTCCTCAGTTTCAATTTCTATTATGTTCTCGAGTCCGATAACATCTCCCGCTGGTATTGTACCTTTCAATACTTTAGACTCTATATCATAATCAAGAATTATTGGTTCCACCATTTCTTTTATGCTCTTAGTTGTCAATCCAAGTTCTGAAATTTGATTCTCCAAATCCATTCTTAAACAAACTACTTCATCTCCTATCGGGAGTTTTTCACCTTTTTCTATCATTTCCCTGATATCAGCAGCTTTTCTTCCAACAACATAAAAGTCTGCTACAAACGCAGGAAATTTATCTATGTTAATACTAACCTTACCCTCAATGGAATCTATCCTGTGTGATGCACCTGTTAAATTTGTGATCATGTTTGCCCAGAATACGTCCTGCATTCCGGAACCTGTAAAGGTCACTCCATTTTCTTTTGCAATTCTATCCAGTTTTGCTGCTGTTACGGGTGAAGATGTCCATGCGTATGAAGCCTCTTCTGATGTGGTAATTACATTTAAGCCTGCTTCAAGACATTTTTTAACGTGAGGAAATATTGTTTCCAATGATGTAGCTACTGCCACCAATGCAATATCTGCACCTGTTTCCGCAAGAACTTTATCTGCATCATCGGATATTATTACATTCAATTTACGGCCGACTCCTATTACATCTCCCAGGTCCATCCCGACATTTTTCACATCAATTGCATCTGTGATGATTACCCCTTTTTCCACCATGAACTTTGCAATATCTTTTCCGATATTTCCTATTCCGTAGCTTACTGCTTTAATTTTTTGCATTATATTATCTCCTTTGTAATTTTTTGTATTTTCATACAAATATTTGTATTGCTTTGTTTCTTTGTAATGACATTTTATCATACAGTTCGGCGTTAGTAAATACATATTTTGTTTTAATTTTAAGTGTTTTAACTGTTTTCTTTAAAATTAAATGAATGTTAGATCAATCTTTTGGTTACCCCAACATTCATATAGAGTCCTAATTTTTTTAATTTCTCATGATCTTGGTTTGTCTGTTAGGTAAAGATACGTAGTCTAACCATTGTCTAATCAATGCTATTCCTTTACTTCCTATATAAAATTGCTCCACTCAATTTCTATGCAAAGCACTTGGTTTTTTTAAATATCTATAGATTTTTTGTGGCTTCACTTGTGTAATAATTACCGCTACAAACATGAATAAACAGCCAATCAGCTCTCTTGTGCTCATCGCTTCCCCTAAAAAAACAGCTCCGCTAATTACAGCAAATACAGCTTCCAAGCTTAAAATAATTGCCGCAACCGTGGGACTTGTATACTTCTGTCCAATCACCTGTAATGTGTAAGCAACACCCACAATCACCCCTGCCGTAAAGATGATTAAAATTGCAGAAGAGACTAACATTTCCACTTTAGGATGCTCAAAAACTATTGCAGCGAAAGTTGAGAGTAATCCAGCAGTAATAAACTGGATAAAGGAAAGCTTTAGCCCATCTGTTTTTTCTGCAAAAATATCCACTACAACTATATGTAGTGCCCAAAATACAGTGCCAAAGAGCACAAATGCATCACCCACCTGCACCATAAAGCCCTCCTTAACCATCAGGAGATAAAGACCAATCACAGCTAGCCCCACGCCTAATCCAGTAAGTAGACTAATTCTTTTCTTCATAAATATCCCAAACAAGGGAACTAGTACAATATATAGAGCAGTTATAAATCCCGCCTTTCCAGCAGTAGTAGTAGTTATTCCCCATTGCTGACTAGAAGCTCCTAAAAATAAAGCACAGCCACAAAGTATTCCGCCAAAATATAAATCCTTTGTTTGCTTTTTGCTTTTCAACTTCGCCCTAGCTTGGTTTTTTGCTCTTTTTTTAGCTAGAACACTAAAAAGCAAGATAATTGGTAGCAAGATTACGCCACCAATTAGAAATCTTGCTGCTCCATAAGTAAATGGTTCCATATAATTCATGCCAATTTTCTGCAAAACAAAGGATGTTCCCCAAATAATTGCCGTAATTGAAAGTATTAAACTACCTTGTAATCTTTTCATCATTTCAGCACCCCATAGACCTAGCTTTAAGTACGTTCGCGCATTAGCTTGATATTAGCATCCTTATCTCTTTTTGTAAATCATTTAGGCTTTGTTTAACCGTGCTCTAAGATATTGTCTAACAGTAGTCTAGCATGGTCTAGCAATTGTCTAGTAGGTACTAGACTAACATTGTCTGGTAGGTATTAGACTAACATTGTCTAGCAATAGACTAGCATGGTCTAGTAGGTAATAGACTAGCATGGTCTAGTAGGTAATAGACTAACATTGTCTGGTAGGTATTAGACTAACATTGTCTAGCAATAGACTAGCATGGTCTAGTAGGTAATAGACTAGCATGGTCTAGTAGGTAATAGACTAACATTGACTAGGGTAGCGTTGTCTAATAATTATTGGATCTACTAGTCAACTTTTAGTCAACGGCTAGTCAACTTTTAGACAAATCTGCTTTTCCCCTCGCAACTTTTTAGCACCTATTTCGTCAAAAGTAGTATAATCAAATTATATAAACCCAAAGGAGGAATTAAAATGTCAGACAACAACAAAACAATAATTATCATGGTTTTATTAGTAGCAATTCTTGGTACTTCCCTTTTTAGTACTTTTGCCACAAAGCCAACCTCCACAGCAATATTACCAGGTGGAGCAACGCCAAACACCGTTACCGTTACAGGTCTTGGAGAAATAATTGCCGTTCCTGATATGGCAGTAGTAACCTTAGGCGTTTCCACAGAAAACAAGGTTTTATCTGCAGCTTATAAAGAAAACAATACAAAAATGCAAACAATCACCGATGGGCTTTTAAAACTGGGCATTAAAAAAGAAGATATTCAAACCTCCGCTTTTAATGTAAATCCAACCTATGATTACACCAACAATAAGAGTACCCTGGTAGGCTATCAAGTAATGAATAACCTCACAGTTAGTATTAGAAAGATTGATGATGCAGGCAAGATATTGGATTCAGCCATTATCCAGCAAGCAAACAATATCTATAATCTTGCATTCAAGCTTTCTGATACCAGCAAAGAATATCAAGCAGCACTTGAAGCAGCCATTAAAAATGCTGAAGATAAAGCAGCAGCAATGACAGGACACTTTAATCTGAAAGCTGTAAAACCGCTCACAATCAAAGAATCCTCCATCAGCAATCCTTCACCTATATTCACGGATCAAGCGGCTCAGGCTCCTGGAGTTTCCGCAAGTGTTAATCCTGGTTCTACTATAGTTAGTGCAATGGTAGAAATAACCTTCGAAATAGGTAACTAGTCAGTTGGCTAGAATGACCACAGATTGTCTAACAATAGTCTAGCAGTGGACTAGCAGTAGACTAGCAGTGATTAGACAATGGCTAGACTAAGTCTCTTTAACTATCCAACAGACAAAAATACAAGTTGCTCATTACGCAACTTGTATTTTTGCTAATATCCTCACCATTGCATAGGTATCAAGCTTACAGTATTCCAAGAGTGCCTGCCTAGTTTGCAGCCGATCTGGCTCAGGCATTGTGCTTAGCAAGGGGAAGGCTGACATTGCTTCTATACCATTTTTTATCTCCAAGCACTGATAATCCAGCTCGCTATCCTCAGGAAAAAGGGCTGGTAGCACGCTTTTGATAGAAAAGCTTCCCTTCATTGCTTTGTTGTAGTAATGGCCATTTCTAAAGGGTACAATCAAATCAACTAGCCTAGCTTTAATAGCTAGTAGCCTTGCACTTAAATCAGGGAATTCCTCCGCCAACTTGTTCAGCACAGAACCCTCAAAAGAAATGTTGTAAGCAATCACTGTGCCCTCATCCCCAATATCCATTGAGAGTTGTTCTGCCAATGCTCTTTTAGGATTAGTCCCTTCCTTAGCTAAAAACTTCTTATGCTTTAATGTACCGTCTGCTACTTCCAAGTAATGTAGTGAGTATTGAAAGGGAATTTGCTCATAAGGCTTACAGCCTGCAAAAGAGGGGATAGCTTCCTGAAAAGTTTCAAAATCCAAAAAATACAAGGGATAACTGATGCCTCGTAAAAACTCTTGAATTTTCGGCTGATCAATTGCCTCTAACCCACTCTCCCAAGCTTCTAGCTGGAGCTTTTGCAAAGACGAAAGCTTAATCCCACACTGCTGCAAGTCCGCTTGATAAATAATACCAGCATAATAATAATCAAATGCCTTTGCCCCAATGCGGTACAAATCAAACACCGAATAATCCTCTAGATGTTGCCAGCAATAGCAAGAAAATTCGCAAGCATAGGGATTATTGCAATATGGTCCAATATCTATAGGTGGCATTTCACGGTCAAGCATTGCTGTAATCTGCAAAATTTCACAGCTTATTTCAGCGTCCAGCTGAGTAACAAGCTCAGTTAGCTCAACAATCGTAAAAAGCTGCTGATAATCTAGCTCAGCTGCTCTTTGATATTGATTATTGAGATGCACAATACTCGCCTTGTTGATAATATAACCGCACTGCTTCACTACATAGCATTGAAAAGCAAGATCATCATAGTAAGTGTCCTTAACCGAAGTAGAAGATTTCACCTCATATATTTCTAAGCCAGAATCCGTGACCACCACAATATCACAAATCACAAGTAGCTTACCACACACAAAAGCAGCCTCATAAATAACCTTCTGCCCTGCAGCTAGCAGGATAATCGTTTCATCAGCCATCAATTTGGTATTAGGCAAGTATTCTACCAAAGTACCTCCAGGAAAAAGGTTCCAAGCAGATTCACCCACCATATGACCTGTCCTAAACTTTGCCTCCATGCTAGCATCAATCACAGCTAGTTCAGGCCGATATTTTTTTAGCCATAAACGCTTATAGCATTGTTTAGCAGCGGTATAGTTGGATTTAGAAATATACATAAGGAGACTCCTTTGGGTGGATTGATGAGCAAATTGAAAAATGAATAAACGTAAAGATAGAGAGGATTGCTAATGCTTTTGCTGGTAATATTAATAATATTGCAAAGAGAAAATTAGCTCTTTTAATGGTTACATGTCATTTAGTGTTGAAAATCAATAATTATTCATGTCATTTAGTGTTGTTTTTTCTGTAAAATAGCCTTGTTTTTACAGGAAGGTGTTAGAGGAAGGGATTTTTCAAGCTACAGCTGGTGTTATATTTCAGCGAATACATTCATAAGTCAAATATAAGTGAAACATCCGCTAGTACTTCTTTAAAAATATAAGATAACACAGTCCTGCCATAAGAATATGTTATATGTGCCGTCCTAGTAGAGCACCCTTTTTAGACTTAGACTATTAAATTTCAATACATGTGTATTATTTTCTCTTGCGCACCAGACGGGAAGTGCATAGTGAAGTTGCGTTACTCTTTTTGAGGTATACCCTCAAAGGAGCTTATAAAGATTTAGGAATTAAGGAAATTATTGCAAGACTTAACCGTCTTGCTGTAAACTTTTCATTGCATTTTATAAATCATCGAGTAGAATTGGCTGATAATCTTTAAGTGAGGTCATATTATTTATCGTTGGTATGGTTTTGACACATTCTGCTTTCCTCGCGTGTACGATAGTGTCCTTCTAACCTTAAAATAAAAAGCCATTCCTAGTGTTGTCTGGATTTTTTTATTAGTTAAAATTCATTTTACAATTGAGCTTTATGTTTAACCCTAAGATTTATAAGTTTATTAATGAGCTTCATAAATTGAATTTAAGGCAGTTGCAAGATCTTTTTGTGGCTTCTTAGGTGAAGTTGATTCAGGTTTCAAGCTAGCATATATTTTTCTGCATTCTGCATCGGATAAATTAGTAAAAATATCAAGTCTAAATCTCGCGCGAGAAGCTCCTACATAATAAAGTAAAACATTTTTTTCACTAAATGTTTCACTATCTACATCAATTAAAATAATAGCATCTGCTTCAAGACCCTTAAATTTTCTGCAGGTAGAAAATTTAATCTTTTTATTATAAAAACCATTTCTGCAATATGGAAATATAACGCTTTTTTCTTCAGTTTTACATGTTAATACTACTATGTCTTTTATTCCATCATTATTAAAAATTAAAATTGATTTATCAATAGCATCTACTAAAGCAATTTCATCATGCCAAAAATGCATTTTTGTTGGTAGTCCTTTAACACATCCATCAAAAAGCTTTGGACAATTAATTGCTAACGGCTTCATAGATGTTGTTGCAATATTTTCTGTGTTTCTACAATTTTTATATAGCGTCAGTTTACAATCAGCTTCGGAAATATATTTTGGAATTTTTCCCGATTGTATCAATTGCAATTTATCATAAAAAATATAGAAAGTGGTATTCTGATTCACATTATCATTAATAATATCTTCTAACAATTGAATCATATCAGCTTCTTCAATTGATTCGTTGCCAAAGTCTTGACCCTCATCTATAATTATGTGCTGATATTCAAATCTATTAGATAAATACATATCCTCGAGTTCATTTTTCAATTTTTTATAGTTCGCAACTGATGTATCACATAACTTACATGCCAATCCATCAATTGTAAAATAATCAATATTTTCATGTTTATATTGTTTACTCAAAAATATTTTCAACTGATTATTAAAACAAAGAAATAAAACCTTTTGACCCTTCATTGCATGTCTTTTTGCCTTCTCAATTGCAATCATTGTCTTTCCAGTTCCTGCAACACCGTTAATTACTGCAATGCGTTGATCTTCAAGAAAATTAAGAATACCAGCTTGTTCTCTAAGTAACCTATGAAATGCTATTTTTTTTATATCAATATCTAATGAAGCTGAGGGGAATATATTGAATGCTGGACAAAGTATATTTTCAATAAATTTTTTTGCTTCTACTTCACTAAGATTAGTTTCAATATGATTCGGTAATTCAGTTTTAAAAATATTACAAATATATATTTCTGGATTCTCAATTGCAGCTTTAGTCAATACTAATCTCATATCAGCATTTGAAGGTAAAGTTATCTTCCTTAAGTCTTCTTCATTTATTGAGGGAAACCAAACAGCATGAAGCATTTTTAATTTTTGCAATACTCCTCTGTAATTACTCTCATCGATATATTTTTTTAATTTCCATTTGTTAGAGCTTGCCTGATCAAATGGTCCCCCGTGCTCCATCTTAATTCCTGAAGCATAATACCAATCACCGTTATGGTAGCTTACTTTTCCAGCTTTTGCTTCTATACATAATAATCCTTTTTGGGGGTTAAAAATTATAAAATCCGTTTCACTTTCATACAAAACACCTTGGTATATCTTGTTTATTTTAAATGAATGAAAAATATAATAGTTATCTGATAGCAATTTCAGCGAGTCAAACATAATGTCTTCCAAACTATATTTTTCAAAATGATGTGGTTTTTGTGGTATCATAATCGCCATTTATTATCACACCTCAATAAGTAAATCAATAAGTACCTGAAGTGAATCAATATTACTTGTGCAAAAACATTTCCAATCAGAATTGAATGTCTTTTGATATGATTCAACATTTTCACTTAAAAAAAGTGCAATTTTTTTCTTTTCCCAAATGAAGTTTGAGATTACTTCATTATTATTTTCAATTATTCTTAATATCCCATTGTATTGAGGTTTCTCACACATCTCAATATGCCCATATTTATTAATAACTTCTTCAATTATATTTTTTTCTTCAATTGTAATTGTATCTTCTTTTAAGTATTTCCAAATATCCAAATATGGCATACCACTCAAATCCACACCTTGTTGGTATAATAGCATGGTTTTTTTTGAAACACTTTGTTGATTTGCACCTTGCGCATTTGTCAGTTTGCATTCATCAATAATGTTCCAATCTTGATTAGTCCCATAAAGCTTATTGCTATAAAAACCAATTGATTTTTTTTCGAATGTTCCTACAACTATTCCTCGATCGAGTAAAACATTAAATTCTTCACAACTTGTTTCTGGTATTAAAGTACATGTATGACATGCTGCAAGATTTAAGGAATCTCTACCTTGGCCATGACTTAGAATACAGACTGGATCATTTGAACAGCTAATTGCCGTTTCAATTGCTTTATTAAATATTCGTGGAAAACTATCTGACCTACCTTGACGAACTAATCCACCAAGTGTTCCCTCAGAATCTCCACTAGCAGTATATATTAGCATTCCTGCCATTTCCTTACCATCTACCTTTTCACCACAGTATGTCCTTTCGCGTAATGAAGCAATATTATACCCACATTCAAAGCTAAGTTGTCTAATCAATAAATGTGCTAAAGTATGTAATAGGAGAAACTTCGCCGTTATTAATCGTGGAATTTTTGATCCAATAAAAGACTGCTTGTAATTGTCGTTTATATCGAGAACTCTTTTTGTGACTTCAGGTGTATTCGAATTCCATGTTTTTATTGCATTTTCATTAAATTCTAAGAATATGCCTTCACCTCTGACTTCATATGCAGGATACCAATTAGTTTTTTCTTCTTTTATCGAAACAAAATGTTCATCAGCGTTAATAATTGATGTGGATGATGATGGATTTAGTCTTGAGAAACCTGTCAATGCACGAACCTCTCGTATTTTGTGAATCAATGAAATATTCTTTAATGCAAAGATATTATAATCACAAATACTCATTTCTTCTCTTACAAATCCATCCGAGAATGATTGAATTCCAATTGAACCATTCAAAGCGTCATATTCTTCTGCTCGGTATTTCACACTTTTAGTATTTTGGCTTTCTTCTAAATTATCTGACCACTTTCGATCAAGTACTGATTTTACTAATATATCCTTTACACCTATTTCAAGAGAAATTTTATTAACCCATTGCTCTATTTGACTATTAATAATATCGATTCTAAATTTACTTGGAATATTAGACAGTGTTGTTAAACAGTCTTGATAAGCGCAACTATTTTCTATCTTATCATTTAGCTTATCAGAAAAAGGCGGGATAACTAAAGAGCTTACGGTAACAGGAAAATATACTGCAGAAGATCCTCGTTGCATAGATCTTGGATATATTAGACATTTATCTTTTTTGTGCTTCCATGGATGTTTTCCTTCGCATAAAAACTCTCCCCGCCCATTTTTCTCATCCATCTTTT
This sequence comes from Clostridia bacterium, assembly GCA_037141195.1. Classification (GTDB taxonomy): domain Bacteria; phylum Bacillota; class TC1; order TC1; family JBAXCZ01; genus JBAXCZ01. The sequence continues at coordinate 28,205 of JBAXCZ010000006.1, read as the reverse complement.
GGAAAATTTCAGGATCGAAAGCATCCTTTAATGTCGTTTTTGCATTGCAGTTCTCACATTTAATTACCAATCCTTCAAGACCTTCCGAAGCTGAACTTCCAGTCTTAAATGTTAATAATGGATTTGCACAAACATCTCTTGATCCAGAAATATTTCTCCTGTGTACCCATTTTTCCCAAGGAAAATCATTTATATGTCCATCTTCACAAACGGTAATAATACGCGCAACAACTAGCTCTTGATTACAAGTAAAACATTTCATATGTTTTATCATAAAAGGATCACTTTCTTGTGTCGTTACTTTTGATTTTCTTTTATATTCATTAATCCATTTTGTTATTTTCATAAATTTTCTGCATTTAGGACAAAAATACCACTCTGGGAAACGAGCGTATGATATCCCTTCTCTATATTTTATTTCGTCCCGATCTCCTGGCATTCCAAAAAAATCAACATTAAGTGCTTTTTCAAGGCGTTCATCATGAATTTTCATTACATTTTCTGCCCAGTATTCAGGTGCTGCTGTCATTAATGTTTGATCAGGAAAATCTATCATAGCTCCCACACCATATTGTAATACTGCTTGTGCTGCTCTTACAGAATGAGTAAATCCATTCAATTGCTCTTTCCTATTAGCGATGTCCACACTCATTATTAATCCTCCCAAATCAAAATATTTCCTGCAACTGAACTGTCAACATTGCGCATTGATGTTAAAGTGTCAAATGCTGATGTATCATAGCTAGTTGATCCAAATACTTTCAGTAGTCTCCCCTGTGAAGCATCTGGTATCCCTCCAATATATTTATCGCCATAAATAAAATTTTCTTTGCCAGAATTTATTATCATTTGCTCCCAATTATTAAAGAAATTTTTAATTTCAATTAGCGCTTCCTCGCTTTCATCCTCGACACCAATATTTGCTCTTTCGTTTACTGATTTAATTCGCGAGATTATATAAGATTGGATATTTTGAATGACTTCATTGTAATCTTTCTTAACAAATTTTGACGCATCTATATCTGCTGGAAGCCCTCCAATATGTCGCATCATTGCAACAACAACTGCATGCAAAGCTCTTTCTCTTGCTGGTTTTGAAAATGGCGTTGCAACTGTTGGCTCAACATATTTATAAAAAGATTCATGATACGCTCTGAATTTTTCATAATGAGATCTGTCTCTACTCTTTGAACCATCATAAAGTGCAAATGCCACACCTGGGTACTGTCTGCCGATACGACTGGAAGCTTGAATGTATTCACTTGTCAGTTTTGGTTGTCCCACTAAAAGCATAACATTCAATCTTGCTACGTCAATACCAACAGAGATCATATTTGTTGCGAGTAGCGCATTAGAAGCATATCTTTTATTTTCAATATTTTCTTTAGAATAAATAAGTTTTTCAAGTTTGTCCAAAGTCTCATTCAACTCAGCTGTGGATACCCGACTTGTTAGCTCATCTGCTCTTGTAATAATTCTAGCATTTTTTGTATTTCCTAAGCGGTTGACCATTATCTTAATAAAGTTTTTTACATCATCAGCAATGAGTGTAGTGCATTTACCAAGATCTTTTAGGCTGTTAAAGTAAATTGTAAGTGTCCATATTTTATCTCTAATTTCATCTTCCAATTCCATAGATTTTGCTTTTTGAAGTAATGCCGCAATTGTTCTAACTTCCATCATAGCCTTTGTTTTTCCAGATGGCATTAGTCCAATATACTTTCTTCCAAAATCACCTTTTTCATGATTTATTTCTGATTCTCTTGCAAAAAAAGAATCTTCTACATTTAGACCAGGGGATGGAAACTGGGCAACTTGTCTATTATATAGTGATGAGCACTGTTCCTTTGCTCGCCTAATTGTTGCAGTAGAAGTAACAATTTTAGGATTCACGCCTTTATTTGTACATAATGCATCAACAGCTGTTTCATACAGACCTACCATTGTTCCTAATGGTCCCGATATTAAATGCAATTCATCTTGAATTATTAATTCTGGTGTTCTATAATTTGTTCCAGCAGCAAAAAACGCCCCCACATCCTTTTTCCAGGTTAGCATGGCAAATTTATCTACTGTTCCAAATAATAAAGTTGGTGGTTTTTTATACAATTCTTCATCGATAATTTGTATTGGCAGTTCCTTATTAAAGGTACATGATTCATGAGGGCATGAGATATAAAAACATTTTTCATTTCGCAATTTGTATCCCCACTGTCCTACAAGAATTCCTTCCTCCTTATCCTTAACCAATTTTGTTCCACACCAAGGGCATTTTAATACTTGAAATTTATTATATTTTTCTTTATAATCTTTAATATTATTTTTCGTTGAAGATATAAGCTTATTAAGATTCTCTTTGGCTTCTTTATTTGTATTGGGTGTGTGTTTCCCACCAATCCACAGTCCAATCGATATTGTTTCATTTCCAAGTTCATAAACTTTATATTTTGCATTCCTTTCGCAACAATCTTTTCTAATAAACTCACAAGCACATATCAAGGTTGCTGCCCTAGTAAACTGCTGAGTTGCAAGTAATCTTAAAGTATACCTCATAATAACAGATGTTCCTGATGAAACTATTAAATTTGATATCCTTCTATAAAAAATCGTAAAAGCTGTTAACCCTAAATATGCTTCTGTTTTTCCACCACCTGTCGGAAACCATATTAAATCAACAATGTCGCGATCATGATTATTATCGCTGGTCATAGACTTAATGCTCATTAGCAAAAATGCTAATTGAAATGGCCTCCAGAAGTGATTATCTTCTGCATTACAATAATCAATGTTAATTAATGCATTTTCTACTTCTTCATTATTTAGATACCTGATTCTTTCTTGCATTTTTAGTTGTTCTCGCTGCATAAACATAGCTCTGTTAGCAAGAATAAATGAGTTCCATGCATTACTATCAGTTTCTAATATTGAGATCCCTTCATACATTCTATTCCTAGCTATATCACAATCGATGATATTCTTTAGCGCTCGAGTTTTATACCTATCAGCCAAATCCTCTATATCTTCCTTAAGTCCACTTATCCAATCAGCATATAAATCTATAAAATATTTTAAATTCTCTATAATATCATTTTTAGGATTGTTAACTAGATCTGAAAGATATTTCATTGAAAGAGTTTCTTCTTTCAATCCAGAGGCTTTATTTAGCTCAAAGTTAATTGATGGAACTTCTACTTCTGGGAAAAAGTCGTTAAATATTTTACCTTTTCCCTTATTATCAATAGACCAACCAATCGATGTTCCAAGACCAGTTCCATAGTTTTTTTTATTACGATACAACAAATCTAATGACTGTTCCTCTTCATCAAGCTTGGTAAAATCTACTTCATTAGCATATTCAAGAAAAACAAACTCGTTAGCAGCGGAAGAAATGGAAAGTTCAGACTGAAAAATGCAGTTACTGCCATTAGGCTTCCCCTTTTCAAGGTTAACAAACATTATAGTCATTGAATATTCGTCATTTCCAATTTTTCTTTTTATCGCTGTAAATTTTGCATTTACTCCCTCTATTTCTATATTTTTATCAACATATTCCGCTGCTGTAAAGTCTAATAATACAATTGCAGCTTGAGGACAACGAATATACCCAGAACGCAATTGATCAGAAAGGCGATAGCAGGAATTTATAATATCTTGTTCACTTTCAGCAACACTATCGGATTCGAAAATCTCATGTATAGTTTTTTTTTGGACAGATGAGTTTAATTTCAAATAGCCATTTTCTAAATCATAACTAAAATATTGTTGTAGTTGTGTTGGCACAATATAAGATTCTGGATTTCGAGGTGAATACGGAACCTTGCAATCTGATAACTCTATTTTTTTATATTTGGCAAACGAAATTTCACATTTAATATAATCTGTATTCCCTTTTGCTAAAAAAGTGATACCAAACGAAGATGGCAAGTTCTGTGCAGCTAGGGCAATCTCTTCATCAAGATTATCTGCTTCAGCATCATAACCTCCACTTGGCTGATGATTTATATCCGAATTTTTTTCTTTTGTTTCTTCAGTATCAAAACCTCCACTTGACTGATGTTTTATATCCGAATTTTTTTCCTTGGTTTCTTCATAATCTTCAGTTACTATTTCTTCTGTAATATCAGCATTTTCTTCAACTCTTAAACTTTCATCATTTTCAGAGTTGATTTTATTTTGTTGAGGAAATAATATACCTATTGAATATCTTTTTTCTGGAGAACTTGTAATAATTTCATGTTCCACATCTGGAACAGAGTATTCAGAACCAGGTCCGACTAATTCTTGTCTTATTAAATCTATATATTCATCTCTAACTTTTATTAATTTTTTCTTTATATCCATCTTTTATCCTCCTATATCAAAATTGGGTGATTAGCCTTGCTAACTGGTATTTGAAGTATTTGTTCTAATTCTGTAATCGTTTCTAATTGTAACAGTTCTGCTAAATCATCCACCTTATCAAAAACAGTTTCAAACAGTATGTCATTTTTGGGTAATTGTCCCCTCAGTTTATTAATAATTGATAGAGCAATCAATTTTAGTATCCTAACCCGAACTTTTCTAATAACTTTGCATGCATTACAAAACTCTATTGGATCAGCTAACATTTCTTCATCTTTTATTAAATTAGCCATATGCGTGAAACTATCTTCTTCTATTGGACCCACAATATGAGAATCCTCATCTAACCAACTTCGTATAGTAACCTCATGTTTTTCACAACCCAATTCTTTTAATTTTTTGGACACATTTCGGAATGTAACTTCATTTATAATCATATACTCTTGAAGTGCTTTTTTCCAATGCTTTGACATTCTATAAGAAACTTTTTGTTCTATGGATAAAGCATTAGTATCCATCAATGTTCTTAAAATATCATCTACAATATCTTTAGTAAATGTATCGTTTTTTGTAAATACTAAAATATTGCCAGAAGTTAGACTATCTATCTCGACTTCAGATACCTCTTCTTTTTTACCATCAAATACATATGCTTTATATTTTTTCGTGAAAAACACTTTCTCTCCACCCGTAAAAGTACCAACCATAACTACATCAACTTTTACAGAAGCACTTCCATTCGAGTAATGATTAATCATATTAATTTCTGATAAACTTTCTATTTGATTAATATATTGGGATAAATCAGCTGAAATATCTTCCATTTCTCCAATTTCAGAGCTAATTTCAACTATATTGTCATAATCTACATCAAAAGGCATTTCATCTTGCTCAACAGATATTTTATTTTTTTGGTTATAAAAATTTTCCAAATCTCTTGAAGCTTTAATTTTATATATAATATTATTTGCTTCAAAATCATATATCATTAGTATTATTTTTGAAGAAGCACGGCATTTATAAGCATCAAAACGTTTTCCCTTAAAATCACCAATAATAAATATTTCATCATAAAAAATTGAATTGTCAAACTTATTTGCAGTTGAAATCATTAAATTCCCACTAGTATTTAAGTCATATTTCATAAAATTACTATCTAAAATTACCCCATAATAATTTTTGGGTATTATTAATGCTATTTTTTTGTTTATATTCTCACTTAAATATTTTTTTAATGCTTCACCTTTGAGGCACGTGGCTATATTTTCAAGATATAAAAATTCCAATTGATTTAATACATATTCTGCCTTTTCAAGTAATATTCCATTAAAGTTTTTTGATATTTTCCAAAGATTATCAATTTTTTTTTGTGGAGAAATAGTATTCAATTTTTCATCTTTAATAAGGTCTTCCATTATTTCAATAGAGAAAACTGCCGTTACAAATAAATTCAACAATGAATATGCATAAATAATAAAGTTATCCCTATCGATTCCTTGTATTTCAGATTTTCTAATCAAAAACAAAGCTTTTTTTAATTCATAATAATCATTCCACGTTTTATTACTTTTAACAATATTTAATTCTATTTTTCTATTAAAAATATTCTCCACCTGTTTGTCAAGCTCCTTAGTATATTCATTTACATAAATAACAGGTTTCGAAAAGGATAATAAAAAGTCTTTAGTACAGGCAAATAAACTAGTATTATCACATTCATTAATTATAGATATGGTATCTTCAGAATCATAGCCTATCGAAACTAGTACAAACTTTAATGATTTACGGTTCATAAGCTCTATTAATTCAGAACGTCCTCTATTTATACATTCGTATTCGAGTACAACTAATCCAATAATTTGATTGCTATCCTTATCCAAAATCAAATCACGTGCTACAGATATTTTATTTGTAATTTTTATGACTGGTTCTATTCTTCCTGGATTGCCTCCGTATTGATATTGGTCATGTTCTGTATAATAAGAAACTGAAAAAATATCTAAAAACTTTACAGTTTTATTTCCTTCATATTTTATAGTTAAATTATTAATTATGTCATCTGCAATTTCGCGTTTCATTACTAAGACAACAGAAGTATAGAAAACGCTTGGAATCTTACTTTTTTCCATATCAAATACTGATGAAATAAAATCTATTCTTATCGAATTACCTCTTCTAATTCCTCTGCTATCCGTTCTTATAGAGTCTCCATTATATGGAGAGATCTTAGATGCTATTTTTATAGGTACCTTAATTGTGCAAATAGACTCATACCCATGATCCATTTTTACCTGCTCCAATATAATAAATTCTTCATTATTTATAATGGTGACTCCCTTAAATACTGCTCTTTGACGACTATAAATAACCATATCATCAATTTGCAAAGATTCTATTACGTCATTTACATCAGTTTTGCAAAAATAGATAACACTTAAAGCTGAAATAATTACTGAAACAATATCAAAACAAATCGATCCTGTATGCAAAACAACGCCTACATTGTGTTTTCCCTCATTGAATGTACTTGTGACAAATTCAGCATATACTTGCATTAGATACTCTTTTGAGATTAACTCTCCATTGTATAATAAATCACATTTCTCTATTATTTTTTGCATTCGATATAGTGTTTCAGTCATAACATAACCTTCCTTTTCAGAAGCAAACTATTTAATATTTTTGCGTTGTATTGTTATGATTAAATTTAATATACTCTCCGATATGTTTTGCTAAAAGCACTGGAACAGCATTTCCAATTTGTTTTCCTACTTCCTGCATATTCCCATAAAAAATATAATCATCTGGAAAAGATTGTAGAGCGGCTGATTCTCTTAGAGAAATAGCTCTATCCTGATCTGGATGTCCAAAACGGCCATTTGAGATGCTGAAACATTTAACAGTTAACGTAGGTGATATCGAATTCCAAGCCATTCTTCCATAAACATCCGAATGCCCCATAAAACCATTTTTATGACATTCCAACCATAAGTTATCAGGCCAATCTAGTCTTCCACCTCCATCATGAGGAGTCGCTTTAATTCGCTCTAATGTTTTTTCAGACATACCAGACGCTCTATGATTTGGAATATTAATATTGTCTTCCCCAGCCTTTAAGTCTGGATATTTCCTTATTGCATCACTTACAGTTTTATATGGCAAAAATCCATCACCATGAGTAAACTCAGGTATTTTAGGAACAAATATACGCGAGGCAATCAATATAAATCTTTTTCGACTTTGTGGTACTCCATAATTTTTTGCATTCACTACTTTTGCAGAATGAGAATATCCATTTTCCTTAAGTAAAATCAAAAATTTTTCTAAAACATCTTGCCCACGTCCCTTTATGCCTGGAACATTTTCCACTATAATATGTGCAGGTCTTAATTCAGCCATTAACCTCCCAAATTCGCTTAATAAATTAACAGAAATGTGCTCTTCTGTGCCTTTTCTTAATAAACTAAAAGGTTGACAAGGTGCACATCCAACCATTAATAAATCCTCATTTTTCTTTAATGCTGGATATTTTGAAATCAATTCTTTCGATGATACTTTTTGTATATCATGGCACAGATATGGAATGAGATTGTTTTTTTCATATGTATCTCTACAGTAAGGGTTAGAATCCAGACCAAATAGAACGTCGATTCCTGCATCCATTAATCCCTTGGTCATTCCCCCACCACCACAAAAAAAATCTATAGCAATCATGTATATCTCCTTTCATATGCTTTTATTTAATTTAAATATTTCTCGATAATTCAAGCTTTTTTATCCTTGTAGCTACATATTATTATATAATATTCCTTTTTTATTAATAAAAATATTATTTTCATACTTATTGCTTATGTCTTTTAATAACGATTATATCAAATAACTTATCAACTTTTCTTCATAAGTGAAATTATCCTTACTCTAGTTAATTAAAATACAACAGATTCAAATTTTGATGTGTATTTTTTCAGTTTACCATTATGCTAATGCTAGAACATCTTGAATATCTAAACTTATTCCGCTTGAATATAATCGTTCTTTTCTTACATAAAATATTTTTTCTATTACTCTTTCTTTTTGCTGTTGAACTGCAGAATGTAAAAGTCGATGACATATTGGACACAGACTAACAATATTTGCATAAATATCTAGACTATTCTTGAATTTTTCTTGGTTTCTTAATGGAATAAGATGATGACCTTCCATATATTCATATCCACTAGCTTTCGCCGTAAATGTTTTGTGATTAATGTTATATTCACAACTATAATCGGAAGCTTTCAATACTTGCTCAACTACTATTTGATTTCTTTGCCATGCTAAATATCCATTACAAATTACTTGCTTTGGTTTTTGCATAATTATATCCATTTCATTTATTTTCGACTTAAAAAAAGCATCATCTTGGCAAGCAAATCGATAAAAATGATTAAAAGCAACGCTATACATATTGTTTCCTATGCTATCTTTATTCCTGAATTCTATATTAGTCATTAAAAACTCTTTAACAAGTTCTAATTCAGAAATAGTGAGCATAGAATATACATCTTTGATAGGAAAATCATATTTTTTCAGTAGTGTATTAATTGAATTTAGTCCAGTAAAATAATGCCTAATACTGCTATCTTTAACTCCACGTAAAACTTTTAAGTATTGCGAAAAATATTCTTTAAGCATTTACTTACCACCTTAATTATTTGATCTGTAAAATCTTCCGATTTGCATATCTATCCATTAGCATTTAGTTTTTTCTTTATATCATGAATATGTTTTTGCTTAGTAATGTCATCAACAAGTGTTTTCTTCTTCAGACTTTCATATATTCCATTTATCTCTTGCTCTGTAAGCACCGCATCTAATTGTGCAGTACGATTATTCAAAGATTTTATCAAATCATTCCTTTTAATTACTGTAACATTTTCTGATTTAACTTCAATTTTTTTAAGCTCACACCTCTCACTAAATACTATATATGAATAAATGTATTTACTATATTTTTTGTCAAGGTAATTATCAAGTGCTGTAATATGAGCTTTATTTTGCCAAATTGGGTTGAAAAACTTGTTTTTCAATCCCCCTTTTAACGACTGCGTCCACATTTTGTTCTTTTCATTACCAAATATCCAACCACTATAGTTTTTTGATTCGAATACATATATTCCAGTTTTATTTACCATCAATAAATCTATTTCAGTTGTTTCTTCACTATTACTAGGTAAATATATATTTGTAAGTATTTTATCTTCTCTTAATTCTTCAAGTATCGCAAATGTTAAAAATTCACCGTAATTGCCCCTATTAAATAAAGTTTTCCATAGATTATTTCCACTGACTGATTGATAATTTGATTTTTCCATTTTCCTTTTGAAGAAAACTATCTTTATACAATTAGCCAATATAACAAATGCTAAAATGATCAAGAGATATTGCAACAACATATACAATAATTCCATCTAAACACCTCGGTTTTAATAGTATTTATTACATCTTCTTCCGCAAATTTCAATATCCAATCCTACGCAAAGTATGTATTTTTAACCTTCCACTTTTCCAGCGCAATTCCAAGCCATAGACTGTATATTCCCAATGTAATTATTGTTAGAAATAGCCATTTTATCCAATTACCAAATAAACTCAAGGCGCTTCCTTTAAAAATCAGTCTTCTACCTTCAACTACAGTGTGATTTATTCTCCAGCCATAGACCATACACAAAGCCCATGGGTAGCAAATACCAAAGGTTAACCCCGTAATTATTATTCCCAGTATTGACCACCCTAATAAACCTAAAAGTCCACCATCAAAATATGAATTTTCACTCATTCAACTTGCCCCCTTATTTTTTAAAATTAGTTTTTTAGCAACGTTATCTCTGCACTTAAGATAGCTAATAATCCTTTAGAAAACTCATTATTATACCGTTTAAGTTAATTTATTAGCAATTTTAAGCAAATACTTGATATCCTTTTCCCCTTACTCCTTCTCTATCTTTATCCCAACTTCTTTGGCTACATTCAACCCACAGGCAACTTCCATGCCCTTAATGATTGCTGTAGGCACTGGACAAGCTAAGTGGCGGAGATGTTTTTCTGCTACTTGATAAACTGTTGATGTGCTATGTTTGGCAAAACATTCTTTGTAACCATTTAGCTCTTGCAACTCTGCTTCCATTGCCAAAACTTGGGTACAGTTAGATTCTATGTCTATCTTAACTTGTTGCTTTGCATCTGCTGTGATTGTTAAATTAGCTATAAAACCACATGCGCCTGGATTAACCTCTACTTTTACCATTTAGATCAACCTTTCTCCCTGTGCTAATTTTCGTTTATACACTTATTATACCTATTCGTCATAACAACTCGATTTCCTGCATCAGATTAAAATAATCTAGTTGGCTAGTTCGCTAGTTGGTTTGTTGGCTAGGACGGCGAAGGCCAATTCATAATTCATATATTTAATTATATTAATTTATTCCATGCTAAGGCAATTATGAACCGACATATGGAATGTTTAGCTGAATATCTCATTGTAGACAATGGAGTAGGTGCAAGTTGTCCGAGTGCAACGAGTTATGCAGCGACCCATTGGCAAAAGCCAAGATATTCCTAAACATGTAGTCTAGGCGGTGAGTGTGCCAAGCATGGATGAAAAAGTTGGCTAGTTCGCTAGTTGGTTTGTTAGTTAGGAGTTCAAAGCCAATTATGAATTATGCATCGTGAATTATGAATTTTTTTCAATGGGTTCTCTTTCCCTATCTAACTAGCCAACAAACCAACTATCCAACCTTCAGCTGCTCGCCAGCTGAACCTTTCTCTCTTCAAAATCCAAGACGATTTTTCTTAATCTCTGGTCCAGCTTACCAAGTGCCATTGTGCGTAGATCATCTGGTATTCCATAATATGCTTCTGCTATGCTACCGGTGATGGCTGCTAAGGTATCGCTATCGCCTCCGATGGAGATAGCATTTCTGATAGCATCCTCAAAGCTAGTGGATTCTAAAAATGCCACAATTGCTTGTGGTACTGTTCCTTGACATGTTTCGTTAAATTTATAATTTGCTCTGATATCTTCTAAGGTAAAATCAAGTTTGTATAGGTTATTATTAAGATACTCTCTAATATCTTCTATACTCTTTTTTTCTCTTGCCATAAAAATTGCTGCTGAAGTTGCCAGTGCTCCTTTAATTCCCTCATGATGATTATGGCTTATCTCTGCCGTATTCTTAGCAAGCCTTAGGCTTAACTGATAATCATTGGAGAGCCAAGCTGCCGAAGATACACGCATTGCTGAACCATTACCAAAGCTATTATATGGTTGTTGGCTACCACCAAAGATCCATCTACTAAACATCCCACCATATCCACAGTCTGGATAATTTCTGCCAATTTCTACCATTTGCTTAATGATATTTTGTTTGGTATTTTCTTCATCATGCAGGTCTGCAAGCATAAGTCCTTGGGCAACTGCACAAGTCATTACTGTATCATCGGTAAAGAATGAACTTTCTGCCATAATATCAAATTCTTTGGTTTTGATATTATTCCATTCATAGATTGAACCTACGATATCACCTACTATTGCTCCTAGCAAATTATGTCACCCCTTTTTTACTCTAATATCATCATATCACAATGACCCTGCCATTATTAGTACAGTAAATGCTTTTTCGCAAATTTTTAATATACTCTATCTTTTTTTGTTACGACATCGTGGCAGTTCAATGGCATTATGAAATGACATATAAATTTTTAGATATAAGAAAAAAATGAAGCGGGAGGAAAAATCCCTCCCGCTTCATTTAATACCGGTATTCCTTATTTTCCTAGGCTTGACATACAAACACAACTATCTTTATTCCTAGTCCTTCTCAGCGCGATGCACAAAGTGCAGAGCACTCAGCAGCGGCTGTGCCGCCCACAGTAGTGAAATATCACACTCAGCAGTGAGACATCACCCTCAGCAGTTTTTTCTCCCTTCCTATCCAACTAGCCAACAAACCAACTAGCCAACTGGTTTCATACCCAACTCTCCCTTATCGCCTCTACATATGCTATGGCTATTTTTTCCTTGTTATTAATCATCCACTGGGCTGTTCTTGAATTATCATGAAAATCCGTTTCTGCTAACACCGCAATCATACCAAGCTTGCTAGGATTTCTGATCTCTGCTAACCCATATCCACTAAATGCAGCCATGCCATTTTGTAGAGGTGCTGAGCGATTTGATTTGACTGGGCAGATTTTATGCAAATTACTTATTATCCTAGCCGCCAACTTTTTCCCCGCTGCCTGGGCTGGATGATAGAAAGCTACTGCTCCGCTGGCAATGCCTGGTCCACCTGCATTGCTATGCAGTGCTAGATATAGCTCACATTCGTGGTTTTTTGCTTCCCTAGCCCTACCTTGCAGATCTATAGTTAATCTGCTAGTTGCTATTACCGTTTCACAGATAGCAGCTTTGTCTAGCAATTTTTTGATTAGCTTGGCTAGAGCTTCCATTTCCCTCTGTTCATTTGTTTTTCCTACACAGTAGCTATTAGTAGCTTGCTTGCTAGGAGATAAATAGATTTTTTGATTACTCATTTTTCTCATCTCCTTCGCTTAGTTGTGCTAAAATACTCTGCAATTTGTGGGGAATTGGTAAGCCCATGCTAGTTGCATTCTCGATAATGCTAATACCCTCATTGGATAAGTAGAAAAAGATTACCGCTGTGCGAATTACACTACCAGTTCCTATAAGCTGGCTATCTATGACATTTGCTATTCCTACTAAAGTGAAGATCAGCAGCTTTTTACAAATACCTTTTGCTCCGACTTCACTTGATAGTTGCTTTTCTAGCACTGCTACCATGATTCCTGTGAGATAATCGACTATCACAAAAATTAGTAGTGCATAGATAAATCCGTCATAACCACCGAGAAACCAACCTACAAAACCACCAATTGCTGTCATTACCAGCTGCGTATTTGTCCATAATAATTTCATTTTTTCCTCCTTTCTGCATTTTCTCTTGTAAATTCATGTATGCTTTTATCTCAAAACAAGTGGCGCCTCGACTTATATTGGTAGCTTAGCATGTGCTTTAAGCTTTGTATAACAACCCATGCTTGTAGGCTAATGCTATAAAATTTAGTTCCACTTAAGCAATTTTGGCATAAAAAACCACCTAGTCGCAAACTTGCGACTAGGTGGTCTCAAAAATAATTTAATTTTCAGTTTCCGTCTACCCACTAACAGTTGCCTGTTGGCATTTTCCTGTCAAACGTTCTATGGTGATACCGAAAACTCTGGTTGTCTGACCAGAATTTTGCACATATTTTTTACCTGCTTCAATATGTTCACCTGAATATTTCTCAATTATTGCTATGAGTGCAGCTTCTTTTTCGGCTGTAAAAACTTCCTCTGCCATACCAAAAAGCACTACACTGCTATAATTTGTATCGAATTTTTCCGGCAATAATTCTACATCTGCAACTACACAAAAGGAAACTTGCGAATTTCTTATAATATTATCTACTTTTTCACCTTCAAGGGCTGAATGAAAGTAAATCTTCTGTTTGCTATAAACATAGTTTAGCGGAGTGGTATAAGGATAACCATTTTCGCTTACTGTTGCTAAAACTCCATATTCTGCATGTTGCAAAAGATTATTAATACCAGCTAATGATAATTGCTTTTCCTGTCTGCGCATTGCTCTAAACATAAAGTCCTCCTTGAATATTTACTTAATTTTGTTTCTACTCTAATGATACACCAATATTGCAGAAGAGGAAACACTTAGATTATTGCTTAAGCAAAAACAGACTACTCATAGGCTAATTTCTTAGCCTTAGTTTAGTCTGCTTTAGCTTATTTAAATTTATCCAATAGTTATTTTCACTGGTGTAGCATTAGCAATATTATCGCTTACTGGACATCTTTCTTTAATTGTTGCTAACCATTTTTCCATTACTGCGCTTTCTGCTTCCATTTCTGGTCTAATAATCACTCTAATTTCCTTATAGCCTGCTCTGTCGGCAGCTGATCCACCCATAAATTTTGCTGGATTCAAGTCGCCTTCGATATTTATTTCTAAACCGCCAAGCTTAAGCTGCATTTCTTTAGCAACTACATGACCAACTACATTTAAGCAGCCTGCTAGTGCTGCTAAGACATATTCTACAGGATTTGCTCCTGCATCTGTACCACCTAGCTCTGTTGGCTCATCTACGATGATTTTGAACCCTCTTGCTAAAACAACAGTTTTAGTTGGATTTTCACTTTTTGCTGTAATACTAAATTTTAAGTCTCCCATTTCTTACACGCTCCTCTTTAGATATCTATAGCTAAGCAAGTAAAGGATAACATTAAATTGTGGCTTGAGTATGTCTTAATGCATTAGCTTACTTTTTGCTCTGCAATTTCCTTAATCAGTTCAGGGATTATCTCAAATACATCTCCGGTAATCGCTATGTCTGCTATTTGCATCATTGGTGTATTGGGATTTTTATCGATGGCTATAATCGTATCACAGGATTGCATCCCAACTAAATGTTGAATCTGTCCAGAAATTGCGCAGGCAATATAAACTTGTGTCTGCACTGTTTGTCCGGTCTGCCCAACCTGATGGGCATAAGCTATCCAGCCTGCATCTACTGCTGCACGGGTTGCACCTACTGCGCCCCCAACTTTTGCGGCAAAGCTTCTTAAAAGATCAAAGCCTGCTACACCCTTCATGCCTCTGCCGCCAGCAATAATTATTTGAGCATCAGAAAGATTAACAGCACTGGAATCAGAGTGAAAGGTTTCGATAATTTTTTTACTCTTACTTGCATCGCTATCTAAAAGTTTTTCATAGATTATTACTCCCGATCTTGCATAATCAGGCTCTGGCGCCTTCATGACCATTGGTCTTACTGTCGCCATTTGTGGACGATGCTTAGAGCAACGGATAGTTGCCATAATATTGCCACCAAAGGCAGGTCTCGTCTGTAAGAAATCTCCATTGTTGGGATCGATGCCTAGCTCTGTACAATCGGCTGTCAGGCCACAATTTGTCATGATGGAAACACGCGGGATTAAAGCTCTTCCTCTAGTTGTAGCTCCACAGATTAAAATTTCTGGTAGGTATTTTTCAATTAATCGCACCAAAACATTGGCTTCAATTTCATCTACAAAGCCTGCCAGTCTTGGATCATCAACTATAACTACTTTATCTGCACCACTAGCATAAAGTGCAGCCGCTTGATCTTCCATTTGAGAACCCATAATTACTACCCAAACTTCCGAAGCTCTTTGATCAGCTAAGGTTCTTGCTGCTCCTACTAGCTCATGGGTTACTGGTTGCAGCTTTCCTGCAAGCAGCTCTGCTACCACCCAGACATTGGAGTATTTTGCTTTATCTTTTTCATCTTGTATAATCATCTAATTCTTCTCCAATCACAGTATATTGCGTAGTACGAGTTCTTTGACAAGTTCCCCAGCAGCTTCTTTAGCTGTGCCGCTAATCTTTTTTGTAATTATATTTCTAGGTGGTGGTGGAACTGCTTTTACTACTCTAGTAGGTGATCCATCTAAGCCAATTTTATCTAGTTCTGCTCCAATTGCTGCTGGTCCCCAAATAGGAATTTCTAGCTTATCCGATGCTAAGCGACCTTTTAAGGTGGGCACTCTTGGAATATTAATATCTTTTAAGACTGTTAAGACTGCTGGAAAAGCTAATTCGCAAATATCATAGCCATCTTCATGCATCCTTTTAACTTTGATTGTCTCTGCATCTACATCTTCAACTTTCAAAACATAGGTTGCTTGTAGCCATTCTAAATGGGCTGCAATGCCGGGACCTACCTGTGCTGTATCTCCATCAATGGCTTGTTTGCCACAAATAACCAAATCCACATCACCGATTTTTTCGATTGCTTTAGCAAGCACATAGCTTGTTGCCCAAGTATCAGAACCACCAAAGGCTCTATCACTTAAAAGTATTGCCCGATCTGCTCCTACTGCTAATCCTTCTCGCAAGCTGAGCATAGCTTTTTCTGGTCCCATAGATAGGATGATTACCTCTCCGCCAAATCTATTGCGCAGTTGGATACCCTCTTCTACGGCATATGTGTCAAAAGGATTCAGCACAGCTTTTAAGCCTTCACGGATAATCCTTTTAGTTTCTGGATCAATTTTCGCATCATTTGTCGCAGGAACCTGCTTGATGCAAACTACAATTTTCATCATATCCTCCTTCTATCCTGCAAGGCACTTATTAGTTTATGCTTGCACAATATCTATCTGTATTATTTATTTGTAACAAAAATATTACTTAAGCCCAAGTGTCTTTAATTAAAGGATATTGATTTTTGAAGCCTAAGAGGGAAAGATAAGCTCCGCAATTAGGGTAAAGACTATGAAGCATTTTCAAGGTTGCGATAGGGTCAAACTCTGTATCCTCTGGAATTTCATAGCCAACAGCATCTGAAAGCAAGTGTAATTTTTTACTCATCCAAGCTTCAAAAATAATTGGCATCTGGGGATATTTTGCTATTAGCTCATCCACTATGGCATTCTTTTCAATAATTGGTTGGGTAATAATAAAGGTTGCCCCTGCAGCTATTTTTCTTTCCATTTTTTCAAATTCATGCTCTGGAGGCTCATAAGGATTAAACGCCACTCCTAAGACAAAGGTATTGGGATACTCATCATTAATATATTTCAAGAGCTCAACTGCGGTAACTGATTCTGAGCTTTTTGCCCCAATATCCTGAGGCTGCAACTTTGGTAAGCGCTCCGAACCATCACCGCTAATCACTAAAAGGTATTTGATCTTTTTCGCCTTGCAAAATTCTAAAATGTTGTGTAAATCCTCTTTGGTATGAAAAGTGTTGAGATGAATCATCACTTGCTCTGGGTAAACCTCTAGCCCTAACTCTTCAATTACTTCTGTACCTTGAAAAGCCAGTAAACCCATGGCATTATCCGTAATACCTGTACAAAAACCACTTGCCATGATTCTATTATATTTTTCTGCGAAAAGTTCCAAATCTACTGCTAGCTTTTCTGTTTCTTGTTTCGGGGGAAGTATCTCAATATGATACACCTTGTTTTTAATATGTTCTTGCATCCAATCACACCGTCTTTCTTCATGTTTTACGCTTGCTAGTAAAAATAAAACTTGCTACTAAATACGCAGCAAGTTTATCAATCCTAATTGCTAAATATTTTAGAGTTCCAATTCACACTTGCGGAATTTACCAATAAAATTCATACAATACTCATCTTTTCCTAGGAGTGTTTCTGTTGCATAGAGAAAAGTCATCAGTTTTTTATCTAAAGGATCTAAAATAGCTCCGTCCATACCACAAGTCATAGCCGCTACTAAAAATGTTTGATTGATGACTTTGCGAGCTGGAATTCCAAAGGATATATTGCTTAGTCCACAAGCTATATGCACTGCAGGATACTCATTTTTAATGGTGCGAATTGTATCTAGGGCAACCATCCCATAGTGAGAACCTGTGCCAATAGGACGAATCAATGGATCTATATAGATGTCGCTGAGAGCAACACCCTCCTTAGTCAAATTCTTAATCAAGGTTTCCGCAATCATCACACGCTCTTTGCTAGTTTCTGGCATCCCACTATCATCCATGCACAGGGCAATAACTCCGGTTTTATACTCTGCTACTAGTGGCATGATGGCATTAAAACGATCTTTTTCACCAGTGATAGAATTAATTATTGGCTTGCCGTTTTTATTCCTTTTAAGTCCAGCAAGAATAGCCTTAGGATCAGGAGAATCAATACAGAAAGGAGCATCTATTGCCTCTTGCACTACATCTATTACCCACTCGAGAATATCAATCTCCTGCTCACGGAACATGCCCGCATTAACATCAATAAAGGAAGCTCCCGCTGCATATTGCGCCTTAGCCAATTCAACAATAGCCTCTTTGTCTTTGGACTCCATAGCTGGTCTAATGGATTTTAAGGTACTATTAATTTTTTCACCAATAATGATCATAGTGTTGCCTCCTAATTATTTATTCATTATCTAGATTATAACTGTTTTTTAGAGCATTTGCTTATAAAATATTCTTACTTTCTTATACTATTTCATCTTTTTTCCTAGTATTTTTGTAATGTTTAGCTTTAGTTTGCAAAATACAAGCGCCCACAGGCCACTTAGCAACCTGAGAGCGCTTAGAACGAATTAAGTTTTTACTGTTTGGGTATCCAATTAAACACATGCTGACATTTTGGACAGGTAACTTTTACTGTACCTTTATCAGTTGGCACTCGTAATTTTGTATGGCATTTTTCACATTCTACTAAACGAGCATCCACAAGACGCAGAATTCTTGCTTTATCAATGCCGACTACCATTTCCTCACCAATCAAAAAGGCTGGTACCCCTGTAACATTTCTGCGTTGTAATTCTTGCATGGCCGCAGCATCCACATTAATATCTTTTTCTTCGAACGCAATTTTATTTTTCAAGAGAAACTCTCTCCCCACTTTGCAATAGGGTCAAGTTTTTGTGACAAACATGGTAACTTTTTTCATCCTAATCTCCTCCACGAATTTATTCTTGATTGTAGTATAGTACTTAAGTTAGGCGCACAACGATTCTGTGTAAGACATCCACAGCATCTTCTAAATATGTTGAGGCATCCTTGATATGATGGTAAACCTCTCTTTGCTTAAGCGCATAGATGAAATCACCACTCTTAAAGACTTCAATCATGCCATCTCGGTAGAGCTTTTCCACACAAGTATGGGCACTTCGCATTAAAACAAATTCTTTTTCCAGCTTAGTTGGATGATTTTTTAAGCTTTTGAGACACCTTGCAAAGACCTCTGTTGAATCATTGAGCTTAGCTACCATGCAAATTATAATTTCATTTGGTGCTACCTCAAAATCTTCCATGGAAAGCAAGGTAGATTTAGCATATTCTAGCACCTTATCCATGCCAACCGAAATAGAGTAAATATCCGCTCTACTAAATGGAGTATAAAATGCTTGAATTAAATCTTTTTCCATCTTCATTCGCACTTCATCAGCTTGATCAGCATACTTAATTACTTGATCGCTTGTTAACTCCGAACTATTTTGTAGCCAGTTATACAAGGAATTGACACCTAAAGCATTAAGCTCTGCTTGATTGCTTAGCATCTCATAGAAGTCAAATTTTACTGGAAAAAAGCGATCAACAATATTTATCTTATTCATTTGCTACCCCCTCTATCTTATGCTACTCTTAAGATGAAATTTAAGATGCTAAAAATTGTAGCAGATACAACTGCTGATAAAGGTATAGTTATAAACCAAGAAATTAAAATTTCTCGAACTATTCCCCAATTCACCATTTTATATTCATCTGCTGCGCCCACTCCCATGATACTCCCAACTACTACATGGGTTGTAGAAACTGGTGCCCCCAGCATTGTGGAAGCAAATAAGGAGCCAACCGCTGACATTTGTGCATTAAGACTATGTACAGGTTTGATATGAAATATTTTTTTACTCACCGTTTTCATTGTGCTCCAGCCTCCTAGCATCGCGCCTATGGACATTACAAGCCCCGCCGCTAGCTTTACCCAGAGTGGTGCGGTTTGCATTTCGATATTTTTCCCGGCTATTAAAGCTAGGGTAAATATTCCCAGCACCTTTTGTGTGTCATTAGATCTCTGTACGAAGGAAAGTGCTGCTGCCATTATCCACTGCATTTTATTAAGCCATTTATTCAGCGAGAAATTAGCATTCCTAAAAAGGATTTTAGTAAATTTTTCTAGGATAAATGCAAGTGTGAATCCTAGCAAAGGTGCAATAATCAGAGCAATAAACACCTTCACAATGCCTGTAATTTGATGGTTTACACCTATTAATTCGCTCCATCCCCAGACAATATGATTATACCCAGAGGAAACCACTACCGCACCTATCACTCCCCCCACCAAAGCATGGGTAGAACTAGAAGGCAAGCCTAATTTCCAAGTGATTAAGTTCCATAAAGTTGCCCCAATAATTGCTGAAAGCAAGATGAGGAGTAAAGAGGACTCAGATGGCAAGTCTATTAGCTTAGAAATTGTATCTGCTACAGCATTTCCGCCAAAAACCGCGCCTAAAAGACCAAAAATAGCTCCAACTGCAATTGCTTGTTTTGGGGTTGCTGCTCCACTCTTAATAAAAGTTGCCACAACTGAGCTTGCATCATGCAATCCATTGGTAAGTGTGAAAATAAGGCCGATCAGAATTACGAAAATCAAAATTATTGTTGTGCTCACCGCTACCATATTTTCAACTCCTATGGCTAGAAAATACTTAAATATTTTTTAATAATTATACTACTTTTTCTAGGTTCAAGTCTCACTTTAGGATAATTTTCTAGCGCTTTCACTTGCTGGATAAATATTTTTTAACTACAAAACTCTCCCATCCTATCCAGAATTTTTTATTTATTCTGCCTAGTATGAGAGAGCTAATAGAATTGTTCGGAAATTTCTATGGATGTTTATTTAGTAAGCTTATAATGAAGCTAAGCGTTTTTCACCAGTAAGTGCTTGAATTGGCTTGATGTCTTGAGTCACCTCTACCACGCCCAAGTACTCTCCACTTAAACTGCGTACGGCATAGTAGCGAATTAACACAAGTTTTTCTCCCATCTTAATCCAAAAATCTTCTTGATCTTTTTTCCCGCTTTTAAAATCTTCCACGATTTTTTCTACAATATGCACGCTTGCTGGCGGATGGCAGTTAGAGACATTTCGTCCGATAATGGCTTTGGTACGAGGGAAGGAGCGCTCTACACCTTGGGAAAAATATTTCACGGTATCATTTTTATCTACAAAGGTGATATCAAAAGGAAGTGTATCCAGCATTCTCACCAGTTCTTCTGTTTTGAAGACACCACTTGGCAGCACAATTTCACCAGGAATTTCTTTTTGCTCTTCCTTAAGTACAGGTTGCTCTGCAGTTGGGTTCCAGTCTGGTACAGCAACTAAATAGCCAAAATCTTTGCTCTCAGTAGCAATTTTACCCCAATCCTCTAGAGTTAGAGTTTCCATTAGCATCGGTAGCAAGATGCTCTCTTCTTTGAAAATCATCTCCGCAATGCGTTCTAGTAAGCTTTCCAGCTTAAGTCTAAATTCTACCATATTTGCAATGGCTCCACTTAGCTCTGCTTTTGCTAATTTCAGGCCTGCTCTAATCTCATCATCCACACCCCACATTACCTTTGGTGGTGCAGTGATGCCATATTGCTCCATATAGGGAAAGAAAAGATTTTCTTTTTTTAAGTAGTGAATATTCAGCTTTGTAGCTAACTCTTCAATACCCCTTGCTAGTTCCACAAGATCTTGTTGATCCAAATCTACTGCCAGATAAGGCCTAACCTGGATAGCTATTAATTCTTCTAATGCTCTGTTTTCTCTTTTTACGCTATTGGCAGGATGTCCTAAAACTTCAGTCTGGTCAAGCACTTGATGAATCTCGGCAATGGACCCCTTAAACACTGCGGCGTGAACATCACAGAGCTTTTGTACCTCCTCAACTGGCAGACCTTCATTGATTAATGCCTGTTCAGCCTCGGAAATCTCTTTTGCAGACACTCCAGCAAAGGCATCTTCAAATTTCCCCTTTACTTCATCTACACTTTTCCCCTGGTGTAGCTCTTTGATGACCTGCTTGATCGTTTCTTTTCGATACTCTCTGTTGTTAATGCTTTCACTCATCCCATTTCACTCCTTTTCCACTATTTCATATCCACGTCTTTTAAATTCTTGCTGGATGCTTACCATGCTCATTTTTTTCATGGCAGCCCCCTTGGGGATAGTCATAAATCTTCCAGCAGTACTTAACATTCCGGGTTTGGTAATATCCTGAAAACCCAGCTCACTTAAAATGTCTTTGATAGCTGGGTCAAAGCTGCATAGCTCATAAACTGTTTTGCTAAAATCGATTGTTTTCATCTGCGTGTCCTTTCAGCTAACCGAATGGTTGGTATATTCTACTAACAAAATATTGCTTTCCAAATGAATATGTTGATGAATATCATTTTCGATTTCTTCTAATAGCTGATAGGCTTTTTGGTAAGTTCCACACCCACCCTCCGGAATTGTATAATTATTGGTCAACACTCGTAGTTCTTGTAAAATTTTGCCAGCTGCCTCATGTTCGCTCACTAGCTCTGCTGTTACTCGTATAATTTCTGCTTTATCTGCTGCCACATTGCCCAGCTCAGGAAAGAGCATCGTCTCTTCTTTCACCAGATGTTGTTCTAAATCCGCCTTCAATTGTCCAAAGAGCCGATAAACAGAGAAGAGCTCTTGGTGATTTTTCCCATGAACTTTTAAGACCGTCTGCAATAATTCTGCTGCTTCTGGCAATGCACGCCGTAAAAAGCTGTGATGTGTGTCCTCAATATAGGTTGCTAGCACTGCTGGGCTCATAGCTAAAAAATCTTTTTCTTGGGTATCGTATCCGCTCTTGCGTTCCTCAATAGCTCTTGCCAGCTTTTCATAAATATCCTGCGCTGCAAGTCCTTTTTCTCTTAAAACATCTAATAATAATCTGTGCCCTCCACAGCAGTAATCTATTCCTACCTCACCAAAAATCATTGCAGCAGCAGGAATGGCTGCAACTATACCACCGATTGTTGCCTTCTCATCCATGTAGTTCATATGAATCCTCCTTTGTAATTGTACTGATTTCATCTTCAGTATAACAAGAACAAAAGCAGAATTATGTGATTGAAATCAAAGTTTTAACTTATTTATCCTAACTCGCCAGCTAAAGCTGCTAGCTTATCACGCTCTAAAATTAATAGCTCCTTGTTGCTCACTCCGCGAATTAAGCCTTCATTCTCAAATTGCCCTAGCTTGCGACTTATTGTTTCTCTAGCAATGCCTAAATAATTTGCCATACCTTCACGGCTAAGTGGCAAACGCAAGAGTATTCCCTCTGGCACTGCTTTGCCATATTTTAGCGAAAAATCTAGGAGCAGTGAACAGATCCGAGCATCAATACTACGCACTCCAATGCTTTGCAATGAATTTTCTAGCCTTGTCATTCTGCTACCCAATTCTGCAATAATTTTTACAGCAATAGTGGGATATTCCTCTAGCAATTGTTGAAACTCCTGCTTTGCCAGCAGACATAATTTAACATTTGCTAATGCTTCAACGGTATAGGAAGCTCTTTGATTACTGAGCAGGTTCTGTTCTCCTAAGAAATCACCCTCAGCAAAGATATATAAAATTTGCTCTCGCCCTTCAGATGTGTAGCGAAATGCTTTTGCACTGCCTTCATTAATGATTATCAGGGAGGATACCAGAGCTCCCTCGACGAATAAAGCTTCGCCCTTCTGATATTCCTGGTGCTGAATTAAAGAGGCTATTTTTCTTAACTCCTCTTGATTTAAGGAAGTGAAAATCGGCACCTTATGCATACAAAGTTTCTGTAAACAAGCAAGACAATTATTCACACATGCAACCACCAAAAAACCTCCCCAGAATATTTTATTTTGGCAAACATCCGCTTGCTCTCACTTGCATTATGTAGCAGAATGTCCGCTTTGTAAATAGCAATCATACCCCTTGCCGGATGATGATCTTTTATTCTGGAAATAAAAAAATGAGCTCCCCTAAGCAGAAGCTCATGTAAACTATTTTTTCTTTGTTCCTACATAAGAACCCATGCCCCCAGCAACATTAACCACATTAAATCCCTGTTTTGTCAGACTTTTGCAAGAACTACCACTTCTGCCACCTGATTGGCAGAGAATATAATACTTTTTATCCTTCTGTAAATATTTATTGGGATCACCGAGGATTTCCCCCATGGGAATATTTTTAGCACCACGCAAGCTACCGCTCTTATATTCATAGGGCTCTCTAATATCAATCAAATCAATTTTCCCAAGCAAGCTCTCTAAATCATTTACATTGATAGTTGCTATTTTTTCTTGTTTCAAAAAATCAAACATTATTATCATCCTCTCAGAACTTTAAATTTATTTCATGCTTTAATTTTAGCATAAAAATTTTTACTATCCGTGACCTTGTCACATAACTGTCAAAAGCAGAGTATTCATTGCTTCTTCCACTAAAAAAGCTTGATTAGCACCGCGGCAATCAAGCTTGATATATCTATAATCTATTAATAACCAGTTTTGCTACAAAACCAGCTATAAATCCAAGTCTCCAGCTGCTTCTGGCTGATACAGGATATCAATCACCTGTAAATTAAGTAACCCATCTGGTACGTTCCAAGTAATAACATCACCAATGCTAAAGCCCAAGATTGCAGTACCTACAGGGGCAAGAATAGATATCTTATCTGCTTTAATATTTGCTTCATGCGGATAAACTAACGTGAATACCATATCTTCTCCAGATTCTAGATCTCTCAAGCAAACCTTAGAATTCATCGTAATCACATCATTGGGAACTAGCTCAGTAACAACCTCTTGCGCCAGCTCTAACTCTTGCTCTAAAGCTTTTAAGTATTCCTTATTGCCTTTGCCAAATTCTTTCGTTTCGGAAATTAATGCTAGCAATCTTTTTTTATCCTTTTCCGTAATAAAGATCTGTCTTGCCATCGTACATCTTCCTCTCTCGGTCTAGAAATGGTGTATTGACAGTTGGTTAGTTGGTTTGTTGGCTAGTTGGCTAGAAAGACCACATAATATCTAGCAATGGTCTATTGTCAGTTAAAAGAAAATTCACAAATCACAATTTGTAGGGAATAGTTCACGAACATTCCGAACATTAAAATCTCGGGCGATTCGTGAATCGCCCCTACTAAACCAACTAGCCAGCCTTGGTCTAACAACTGCTTATCAACTGCTTATCAACTGCTTATCCATCGCTTATCAACTGCTTGGCATTTTTTAACAATCTCTTCCTAACCAACTAACCAACTAACCAACTAGCCAACTTACCAACTGGTTTAGTAACCAACAAACCAACTAACCAACTAGCCAACTAGCCAACTTGTTTTACAGCTCCTTAACCATCAGCAAATGAGCAATACCTGCCTCCATAAACTCCTCTGATGCCTTATGATAGCCCATTTTTTCATAAAAACCTTGAGCTTGAGTTTGTGCATGCAACTTTGCTTGGTTTACTCCCTCACTCTTAGCAATAGCTTCTAATTCTTCCATGATAATTTTACCTATCCCAGCTTTTCTAAATGCTGCAAGTACGCAGATTCTTTCTAACTTAGCAATATCATGAACAATTCTTACTCTGCCTGTTGCTATAGGTAGCTCACCTTGATAGAGCAGCACATGCTGAGAATTATTTTCATATTCATCAAATTCTTCCTCTTTATCTACGCCTTGCTCCAGTACAAAAACAGCTTCTCTAATTTGAAAAACCGCTTCCATACCCTTTTCATCTAGAACCCGTTCTACTTTCATCTATCTGCCCACTTTCTCTAATTGTCTCTTTGTATTATGCAACTTAAATAACTTAGCATTGATAAAACTTTTTAAGTTTGCTTCTACTCTTATCATACCCACTGTTCCCATTTTATGCAATTAAATTCTTAAAAGCTACCAAATACCAGCAAATTGACACAACAGGTTGACAATATCTGTTCTATAAATTAAAATGGTTGTATATGCAACTAATATGCACAAAGGCGAGGGATACTTATGGATAACGATGACTTAGGCTTAAGTAAACAAAAACACAACCCTAAAGCAGAGCAGAGCCTAGATTTAGGAAAACATATTTCTACCCTTTATCGTTATGGCCGCTCTTATATGGATCAACAAATGAACGCCTATGAAGTTGGTAGTGGTCAATATTCCTTCCTCTTTTACTTATACAACCATGATGGTGCTAGCCAAGATGCTATTAGCAAAGCCTTAGCTATGGACAAAACCACCACTACAAGGGCTATCCAAAAGTTGGAAGAAAGTGGCTTGGTTAAACGGTTAGTGGATGCAAATGACCGACGTATTAACCATGTTTATTTAACTCCTGCAGGATACTCCCTACAAAAGGAACTCATCAATTTTTCTCAAGACTGGGAAGCTCTTCTCCTAGCTAATTTTGATGAAAACGAAAAAATTCAACTAGAAAATGCTATTCTGAAGCTTGCCAAAAATGCTATGAACTATAGAAATAATATTTGTAAGAAGGTGCAATAAATGTCGAATAACGAAGAATTACGTACAGAAAAAATTGGTAAACTCCTCCTAAAATTCTCTATTCCAGCAATTGTTGGAATGCTTGTAAGTGCCCTTTATAATGTGGTGGATAGAATGTATATTGGTTGGATTGGACCTATGGCCATGACAGGAATTGGTCTAACTTTACCATTTATGACCTTGATTATGGCTTTTGGGATGCTGATTGGTATTGGGGCTGGGGCTATGATTTCTATCCGCCTAGGGCAAGATAAGAAAGAAGCTGCCGAAAAAATTCTAGGCAATGCCTTTACCCTGCTATTAATTGTGATGGGCAGTGTAATGATTATCGGCTTAATTTTCAAGATACCGCTTCTCTATTTATTTGGAGCTAGTAGTGCCACAATTGGCTATGCCGAT
The DNA here is from genome assembly GCA_037141195.1 of Clostridia bacterium. Taxonomy (GTDB): domain Bacteria; phylum Bacillota; class TC1; order TC1; family JBAXCZ01; genus JBAXCZ01. The sequence goes on along the minus strand of JBAXCZ010000006.1, from coordinate 1,340 downwards.
CAGTATATTACAATTATCCTGCTGGGTACACTCTTTCAAGGTCTGGGTTTTGGACTGAACAACGTAATCCGGGCAGAGGGAAATCCCAAGATTGCCATGTATACAATGCTCTTAGGTGCTGTCATTAATATAGTCTTAGATCCAATTTTGATTTTCACCTTTAAAATGGGTATTGCTGGAGCAGCTCTTGCCACAATTTTTTCGCAACTAGTAACCACTATCTGGGTACTCAAGCACTTTACCTCAGGTAAGAGTAAACTAAAGCTCCGCAAGAAAAACCTCAAGCTAGAGTTCCCAATTTTCAAGAGTATTATCCTGATTGGGATGTCACCCTTCTTTATGCAGGTAGCTGCCAGTGTGGTAAATATCATCTCCAATAATGCCTTGAAAACCTATGGAGGCGATATTGCAATTGGAGCAATGACCGTAATCAATGCACTAGCCATTATGTTTTTGATGCCTATCTTTGGTATCAATCAGGGTTCACAGCCAATCATCGGCTTCAACTATGGAGCCAAAGAATACAAGCGTGTAAAGCAAGCACTAAAATTAGCTATTTTAGCTGCTAGCTCACTATCCCTAGTAGGCTTTATCATGACACAATTTTTTACGGTTCCTCTAATTCAAATTTTTAATCGTGATCCAGAGCTACTTAGCGTAGCAACAAAGGGCATGCGCATTTATCTCTCCATGCTGCCTTTCATTGGTTTTCAAATCGTCAGCTCTAACTATTTTCAAGCAGTGGGTAAAGCCCCTAAGGCAATGTTTTTAAGCTTGCTCCGACAAGTTATCGTGCTGATTCCCATGCTCTTAATCTTACCTAATTTTTTTGGTTTAACTGGTGTTTGGTTTGCCGGTCCTATTGCCGACCTTTCAGCTTCCATTTTAACAGCAATTTTCTTGTTAAGTGAAGTGAGGCATTTGAATAATTCTTGTAGTTCGTAAAAGCAGTTGGTAAGTTGGTCATAAAACCAGTTGGTAAGTTGGTCATAAAACCAGTTGGTAAGTTGGTTTGTTGGCTAGTTGGTTAGGAGTTCAAAATGAATTATTCTGAATTCAACCATTTGGTTTGTTAGAAATTGTAGGGGCGATTCACGAATCGACCGAGATTTTAATGTGCGGAATGTTCGTGAACTATTCCCTACAAATTATAAATTGTGCATTGTGAATTTTGAATTGTTAGTCAACGGTCTTTCTAACCAACAAACCAACTAGCCAACCAGCCAACTGATAGAAAATAAATAAGTTAGGTAGGGGCGATTCACGAATCGACCGAGATTTTAATTGTGCGGAATGTTCGTGAACTATTCCCTACAAATTATAAATTGTGCATTGTGAAT
>JBAXCZ010000005.1:0-118708 GCA_037141195.1 Clostridia bacterium | reverse complement strand
GTAGCAATTGTTGATAAACTTTTAGCTGGGACCTTAAAAGGTGAGGCACAAAACCTTGGTGCAGCTTCTGGTGCTTATGCGTTTGCATGGAATGAAGCAATTAAGAGCAAATTACCAGCTGACGTAATTAAAATGGCTGAAGATTTAATGGTTAAAGTTGAGTCTGGTGAAATTTTTGTTCCGGATGAAACTCAATAAAAATTATTACTTTTTACAAAATTATTTAAGCCTAAATTTCAAGCATAAATAACTAAAGACTAAAAGAACTAATATCTAGAATTATAGATGTTAGTTCTTTTTTTATGGTATTTTAGTGTGGGGAATTAACTAAATATGATATAATCTAGAACATGTTAGAATAATTTATTTAAGCAAAAACAAGCTAGAATTTATAATACATTTGCGATTATATTGGAGGAACCCTATGGAAGAAATTATTAAACAAGCAAGAAGCTTAGTTGAACCGATCTTTGAAGAATTAGCTAAAATTTCTCGTATTAATCATGGCAAAGTTATTGAGAGTTTTCGAGCGTTGCAAGTTAGCGATGAATGCTTCCGAGGAAGTACAGGCTATGGTTATGATTACTATGGAAGGGATTTGTTGGATGCTCTCTATGCTCAAATTTTTGGAGCTGAGGACGCTTTAGTAAGGCCACATATAGTTTCGGGCACCCAAGCCATTTCTATTGCCCTATACGCTGTTTTAAGGCCTGGGGATGAACTGATATCAATTACTGGTAGCCCTTATGATACATTGCTTAATGTAATTGGTAATAAAGCACAAGATACAGGTTCTCTAATAAATTTTGGTATTACATATAAGGAAATAAAATTGAACGAGTCACAAAAACCAGATCTACCACAAATCAAAAAGACAATCTCGCAAAAAACTAAAGCTGTGTTAATACAGCGTTCTCGAGGATATGCTTGGCGAGAGGCTTTGACTATAGAGGAAATAAGTAAGCTAATAGCTACTGTAAAAGAAATTAATCCCAATATTATTTGTTTAGTGGATAATTGTTATGGAGAATTTGTGGAAGAAAAAGAGCCCACGCAAGTTGGAGCAGATTTGATAGCAGGTTCATTAATTAAGAATCCAGGTGGTGGTTTAGCGCCTACGGGAGGATATATTGCAGGAAAAAAAGCTTTGATTAAACTAGTTGCACAGCGTTTGACTGCTCCTGGAATTGGTAGGGAAGTGGGTTCATATCCAGGTGAAACTTATCGCTTAATCTATCAAGGAATCTATTTAGCACCGATGATTGTAAATCAGGCTTTGCGTGGAGCAATTTATACTGCGGCTATTTTTAGCCTCTTAGGGTATGATGTTTCACCTAGTTGGGATGCCAAACGATCGGACATTATCCAAGCAATTAAATTAGGGAAACCTGAAAAAATTATAGATTTTTGCAAGTGTATTCAAGAATTCTCACCAATCGATTCTAATTCAACACCTATGCCATGGGATATGCCTGGCTACAATGATCAGGTAATTATGGCTGGCGGAACTTTTATTCAAGGTTCAACAATGGAACTAAGTGCAGATGCGCCAATGAGAGAACCATATGCAATTTATCTGCAGGGCGGTTTATCTTTTACCTATACAGAGTTAGTTATTAACAATGCTGCAAAAAGTATCGGTTATAATACCCTATAAACAAACAAATGCGGTCAGCAATTTTAGCTGACCGCATTTGTTTGTTCTTTTAAAGTTGGTTAAACATTTCTTTACCAACACCGCAATCTGGGCAAACCCAATCTGACGGTAAATCAGCAAAGGAAGTTCCTACAGCGACACCATTATCTGGGTCACCTTTTGCAGGATCATAAACATAACCGCATACACTGCATTCCCATTTTTCCATAATTATACCCCTTTCTTAATGCTAAGCATTATTTTTTGTATAATTGAGCAAACCACCAGCCAAAATAATATCCTTTTGACGTGGGCTGAGATCATGATTGACAATAAAACTTTTACCTTTAGTTAAATTAAGCAATATAATAGTAGAGCTTGATGGCAAATCTGCGGTTATATTCTCAACCGCTAAGATATCTCCTTGATCTATTACATCGTAGTCAGATTCTAAGGCAAATGTTAGTGGGAGAATTCCGAAATTTACTAAATTAGCTTTGTGAATACGAGCAAAGCTTTTGGTAATAACGGCTTTGATCCCCAGATACATTGGTGCTAAAGCTGCATGCTCACGACTTGATCCTTGACCATAATTGTGACCACCGAGAATAAAACCACCATTTTTTTCTTTTGCTCTAGTTGCAAACTCAGGATCTAATTGCTCAAATACATATTCGGAAATTGCTGGAATGTTACTGCGTAGAGGTAGGACCTTAGCACCTGCAGGCATTATATGGTCTGTGGTAATATTATCAGTAACCTTGAGTAAAACTTCTCCTTTTAAGCTTGAAGTTAATGGCTTATTCACTGGTAATACTTTAATATTTGGGCCACGAATTACATTGATTTTATCTGGAAGTTTACTTGGAGCAAGTACCATACTATCATCAATTAAAAAATTATCAGGCGTTTCTACGATAATTTCTGCACCAAGTGTACGTGGATCAGTTAGCACACCAGTTAGTGCAGTAGCTGCAGCAACCTCAGGACTAGCTAAGTAAACACCGGCATCTTTAGTTCCACTACGACCAGGAAAATTTCGGTTAAAAGTTCGTACAGATACTGCACTTGAGCAAGGAGCTTGCCCCATACCGATGCATGGACCACAAGCAGATTCTAAAATCCTAGCTCCTGATGCAATTAAATCGGCAAGTGCTCCATTAAGGGCAAGCATTTCAAATACTTGTCTTGAGCCTGGAGCTATAACTAGACTGATATTTGGATGTACAGTTTTGCCTTTCAAAATTCCGGCAACACGCATCAAATCAGAGTATGAGGAGTTTGTACAACTACCTATAGCAACTTGATTTACTGGTATTTGTCCAACTTCGGCTACGGTTTTTACTGCATCTGGACTATGTGGACATGCAATCATGGGTTCTAGTGTACTTAGATTAATCAAAATTGTTTTTTCATATTTAGCATCATCATCTGCACTTAGTGGCTTCCAGAGAAAACCTCGATTTTGAGCAATTAGGAACGCTTGCGTAACCTCATCACTTGGGAATACAGATGTTGTTGCACCAAGTTCTGCACCCATATTTGTAATAGTAGCACGTTCTGGCACACTGAGCTTAGTAACACCTGGTCCAGAATATTCAATTATTCTTCCGATACCACCTTTCACACTTAAAATTCTCAAGATTTCTAAAATTACATCCTTAGCTGTAACCCAAGGCTGCAATTCACCAATCAAATGGATATTAATTATTTCAGGCTTTGTTAAATAAAAAGCACCACCAGCCATGGCAACTGCAACATCAAGACCACCAGCACCGATGGCTAGCATACCGAGTCCACCACCAGTAGGAGTATGACTATCAGAACCCAATAATGTTTTGCCAGGAGCTCCAAATCTTTCTAAATGTACTTGATGGCAAATACCATTTCCAGGACGAGAAAAATAAATTCCATGCTTAGCGGCAACAGTTTGTAAAAATACATGGTCATCGGCATTTTCATAACCAGACTGTAAGGTGTTATGGTCAATATAGCTAAGGGAAAGCTCTGTTTTTACTTGAGCAACATCCATAGCTTCAAACTGTAGGTAAGCCATAGTGCCAGTGGCGTCCTGAGTAAGCGTTTGATCAATTTTTATTGCTATTTCTGCATCTTTAGTTAATGTTCCAGAAACTAAATGCGCTTTTAGAATTTTTTCTGCTAAACTATAACCCAAAATAATTACCTCCTAAAATTGATAGTATAAATATAGCAAAAATTTGTATATAATGTAAGTAGTGGAGGCGAAATAGTCTAAGATGAAGCTGAAAATTATTGCAGTTGGGAAATTAAAGGAAGAATATTGGCGAGATACAGTGAAATTATTGACAGCAGAGTTACTAAAAAAAAATTCTCTTGAGATTATTGAGGTTGAGGATGAAGCAATTCCAGAAAATGCTGGAGGTTTGCTGATAATCAAAGCTGTAAATATTGAAGGGGAAAGACTGCGAAGATATATCGCGGAAGATGAAATTGTATGGAGTCTTTGCATAGATGGTGAAAAACCATCGACTGAAAAATGGCGAAATAAGTTTCAAAAATATGCTGAAGAAGGTAGAGATAAGCATTGCTTTATCATTGGTGGTTCGTGTGGACTGTCAAAAAGAATTATGAATAACTCTGATGAAAAGCTCTCTTTTTCAAGTATGACTTTCCCACATCAATTGATGAGAGTGGTGCTATTAGAACAGTTAATGCAAATTACAATGTAAATAAGTATATAAATCAATTAGCAAAAATTGGGCAAAATTAGCAAAAAAATACTTTTGTGCTATAATAATTTAGCTAAAGATAAAATGTCAAATCAAAAGAAATGAGTGAGCAATTTGGGGAAAATATATATTAATGAACTACAAGCTGATCAAATAATTGAAGAAGTTTTTTTGGTTAAAGAAAAACAGCTTATCCCATTTAAAAATAAGAATGCTAATTATATTCATTTAGTGCTAGGGGATAAAACTGGGAGCATTGATTGTAAAATTTGGGAAAAAGCAGACCAATACATGCCTGTATTGCAAGAAAATAAATACGTTTTGGTCAAGGCTAGTACAAATCTTTATAATAATAAAATGCAACTCATTATTCAACATGTTGAGGGAACAAAAAACTATGACCAAGCTGATTTTTTACCTATGAGTAAACGCAGTAGAGAAGAGATGAAGCAAGAATTTTTTGGATATGTACAAGAGATAAACAATGTTAAGCTTCATACATTAGTGACAACTATTTTTGAAGATAAGGAAATTTCAACAAATTTTTTCCTAGCGCCAGCAGCTAAAGTACAGCATCAAGCTTATATTAGCGGACTGTTAGAACATACATTAGGGGTAACAAAATTATGTAGAGCATTTGCTATGTTATACCCTGAGATAGATAAGGATTTATTACTGACTGGAGCACTTCTTCATGATTTAGGAAAAATATTTGAACTGAATTATGAGGATAATATTGAATATAGTGACGAAGGAAGATTGCTTGGGCATATTTATATTGGCACAAAAATCATAGAAGATAATATCAAACTGCAAGCAGATTTCCAGGAAGAATTAAAGATGAAACTTTTGCATATGATTTTGAGCCATCATGGTTTTTACGAATATCAATCACCAAAAAGGCCAAAATTTAAGGAAGCATTTTTACTGCACTATGCTGATGATATTGATGCAACCATGGATAAATTAATGAAAGCGGAAGAAGAGAACAAAGAAAACAACACTTGGTCTCCATATAATAAATCACTTGAACGATACCTTTACTTAAAATAGGAGCGGAATATGAAAAAAATAAATTTAATCGCTACTGCCACATTTGGGCTAGAAGCAGTTGTTGCACATGAGCTAAAGAATCTTGGTTATGAAAATACTAGAACAGAAAATGCAAGAGTTAAATTTAGTGGGACTTATGAAGATATTTGCAAGACCAATTTATGGCTGCGCTGTGCTGATCGTGTACAAATTGAGATGGGAGAATTTATAGCTACTAGTTTTGAAGAACTTTACCAAGGTGTTAAGGCGCTACCTTGGGAAGAGTGGTTGCCAAATGATGCGGAATTTCCTGTTAATGGTAAATCAATCAATTCCACACTTTTTAGTGTATCAGACTGCCAAGCTATCACAAAAAAAGCTATTGTTGACCGCTTAAAAACTCGTTACAAGCTTGATTGGTTTCCTGAAACAGGACCATTATATAAAATAGAAGTTGCTCTATTAAAGGATGTAGTAACTCTAACTATTGATTCGTCAGGGGCAGGCCTGCATAAGAGGGGGTATCGTACCTTGACAGCTAAAGCTCCAATTAAAGAAACACTTGCGGCAGCAATGGTTTCACTGAGTTACTGGAAGCAAGATCGCTTGTTGCTAGATCCGCTTTGCGGTTCCGGGACAATACCCATTGAAGCAGCTATGATTGGCTTAAATATGGCGCCAGGTAGGAAACGAAAGTTTGCTGCGGAAGCATGGCCACAAATTTCTCCAGATTTATGGATGAAAGCGAGAACTGAGGCTGAGGATTTAATAATTCGCAACTCGTCAATGCAAATATTAGGATCTGATATCGATTCTGAGGTCTTAAATTTAGCGCGCTATCACATAACTCAAGCAGGGGTTGAAAAAAATGTTTTTATCCAAAAAATTGCGTTACAAAATATTCAATCAAAAAGAAAGTATGGTTGTATTATTACGAATCCGCCATATGGTGAGCGCATAGGTGATAAACAGGAAGCAAAGGATTTAGCAAGAGATATGGGGAAATTATTTAAGCCGTTAGATACTTGGTCTTTCTATGTGATTACACCAGATAAAGATTTTGAAAAACACATTGGTCGAAGGGCAGATAAAAAACGCAAACTTTATAATGGGCGTATTGAATGTACTTTTTTGCAATTTTATGGACCTAGGCCACCGCTAAAGAGAGAAGAAGAGGTTGTAGAGCAGTAATTACATTTTTTCTAAATCCATATCTTAATGCTAAAAGTTATTTTTATTATAAAAAAATCTGCTATGCTAAGTTTATACATAATTTAAGGATTTGAGGAGTTGACAAATGAATATAGTTTTATTTGAACCAGAAATACCTCAAAACACAGGCAATATTGCCCGTACCTGTGTAGTAACAAATTGCAGTTTGCATTTGATTAAACCATTAGGCTTTTCTATCTCTGAAAAACAGGTTAAAAGAGCAGGGTTAGATTATTGGGAATTTTTGGATTTGCAGATATATGAGGATTATAAAGATTTTATGCAGAAAAATCTTTTGGGTAATAAGTACTATTTCACTACAAAAGCAAAAAAAACTTATGTAGATATTGATTATCAAGAAGATGATTATTTGATCTTTGGTCCTGAATCTAGAGGAATTCCAGAGGAAATTTTAATTGATAATTACGATGCTAGCATGCGGATTCCTATGGGCGATAAATTCCGTTCTCTTAATTTGTCAAATGCTGTTGCAATCGTAACTTATGAGGCTTTAAGACAATTAGAATTTCCCAATATGAGCTTAACAGGGCAACTATCAAACAGCTAATATGAGGAGGAGAAAGATGAAAATAGGCGTCATTTCCGATACCCATTTACCAAATAGAGCAAGAAAATTACCGAAATCTGTTTGGAATGCCTTCCAAGATGTGGATTTAATTATACATGCAGGTGACGTTAATGCAAGCTATGTATTAGAAGATTTAGAATTATTAGCTCCAGTAAAGGCTGTCCGGGGGAATACGGATAACTTTATTGAATTAAAGAATGTACCAAGGAGTTTGGTTTTTGAATTTTGTGGTTATCGGATTGGGGTAGTGCATGGAGATGGAGGTAAAACAGCATATAATCGTGCTATAACGGCGTTTGCCGATGTGGAACTTGATGTTGTTATTTTTGGTCATAGTCATGAAGCATTATTAGAAAAAAGAGGAAAAACAATATATTTGAATCCAGGTTCGCCTACTAATAAAAGAATGGCAGCTCAATATTCTTTTGGAATTTTAAGTATTGATGAAAATGGAATTCATCCAGAGATTAGATATTTTGATGAAGACTGAAACTAAAGGAGTAAAGTATGCCTAAATATCATATGGAAAAATTAATTTGCAAAAATTGCCAATTAAAAACAGAATATCAGCAATGGGATAATGTAAATGGACTAGAGAACCCAATACAAAAAGCAGAAATTCTTGCTGGGAGTTTTTATAGCGTGATATGTTCACATTGCAAAGAAAAAATCGAATTAGAGCATTCCTGCTTATACAGTGACTATAAACTAGGCTTTTTGATTTATTATTCCCCGAATTTTGAAGAACAAACCTTTGAAAAGATTTTATCAGCAGAAAAAAGAATTGATTATAAGAAGCTTAAATTGAGGTTAGCAATCGATTTTCTTGACTTTCGAGAAAAAATTAGAATTTTAGAAGATGGCTTTGATGATAGAGCGTTAGAATTAGCAAAAACAATGATTGTAAGCAATATATTTGAAAATTCACAACTTGAACTTTCACGAATACTCTACCACAGTAAAAATGAGCAAGATAATATGCTTGCATTTGCCTTAGTCTTAAAGGATAAAACTATCAAACTAATTAAAATACCAGAGACTTTTTATGTAAATTTTGCCAACATGATAACTGAATTAAAACTTGTGGATTCAGAAGGAATTTTCGAAACTATTGATACTAACTGGGCATTAAACTTGGTAACATCCGAGGGCAATAATAAAAATGATAAAGGTAATAAAAAAGAGGTTAAACATGCTGAATGAAAGAGAAAAAACAAATGCAAGGCATAATTTAAATATGTTAACTGAAAAAATATCTGCAGTTCTAAATGCAGAGTCAGAAATAAAGACTGTAGAAGCGTATAGACAATTAAAGGATTGGTCGCTTAATGAATACCGTAAATATATAGGATGCGGTGAAGACGGTAATTTTATTAAAGGTTTTTATTTTCCTATGCTTGATGAAATTTATTCACAAATTTTAAGAGATACAAAAGTAACTGATGATTCGGAATTAATTTTGGAAACATGTAATAGGGCACAAATAGCACTTTATAGGTGGAAAGATTTATACTAACTATTATAATGAATGTATTGACATTGTATTAATAATTTTATAAATGTATTTTAGTGTGAAGGTAAATGTATATTGGTATTATAATTAAAGTAACAGAGGAGAAAATGAAAGTGAAAATTGATATGCATGTGCATGTAACTCCACCAGACATTATAAATAACCTTGAAAAATACTGTATTAATGAGCCGTATTTTTCCTTACTCTCACATAGCCCAAAAAATAAATTTGCAACTGCAGAGGATGTAGTTGCTGAAATGCAACGTGTTGGTTTTGACAGGTCAGTTGTTTTTGGTTTTGCATTTCAAGATCAGGGGTTATGCAATTATGTCAATGATTATGTTGTGGAAAAAACAAAAGAATTTCCGCAAAGCTTAATTGGATTTTTAGCAGTAAATCCTAAACTAAAAAATGTGGAAAATGTAATTGTCAATTACTATAAAAAGGGGTTAAGAGGAATCGGAGAACTATTTCCAGCTGGACAAAATTTTGAGCTTGCTGAACTCAGAGATACAGCAGCATTTGCCTCAGCTTGTATAGCACATAAAATGCCAGTTTTACTGCATACTAATGAGCAGGTTGGGCATTATTATGCTGGCAAGACAAATACAAAGCTGGAAGAAATAGAACAATTTGTTGAGCATCACCCAGACTTAAAACTGATATTAGCTCATTGGGGTGGAGGCATTTTCTTTTATGAATTGATGAAGGAGTTAAAAGAAAATTTTAAGAATGTGTATTATGATAATGCTGCGACAATTTTTTTGTATGATGCTAAGATTTACCAGATAGCAAAAGAGTTAGGTATAATGGATAAAGTTTTATTCGGTAGTGACTTTCCTTTACTATCACCAGAGCGTTATTGGCAGGGTATAGCAGAAAGTAAGATTGACCAAGAGGATTTGAATAAGTTGTTTGGACATAATGCACTTAAATTATTTGAAGATTGTGGAATAAGTTTAGAATAAAACAGCAAAAAGATTAAGCACCGCACCAAAAAAAGGCAACCAATATTATTTGGTTGCCTTTTTTTGGTGCGGACAACAGGACTTGAACCTGCACAGTCTTTCGACCTCTAGTACCTGAAACTAGCGCGTCTGCCAATTCCGCCATGTCCGCACGAGATGAACTACTAACACATAGTAGCTGTTTTTAGATAGTTTGTCAAATAGAAGTTGGCGTTAGAATTGCATGTGTATTAAGCAAATTGTTTGAGTGGATATTGAAGCTGATTATTAATTTGTAAGTTAACTATTTTGTCTTCATATATTTGACAGTGATAAAAATATGTGGTATAAAAGTATCAATTGAATAATAGTTTGCGGGGGAACCATTTGGTTGAGAAGGTAAAACCTAACCCATAGAACCTGTCAGTTAATACTGTCGTAGGGAAGCAATTACATTTGTCATTTGTAGTGCTTACTGTAATCAGTAGGCACTTTTTTTATTTAGCAGAGGGGAGAAATATGAACTGTGAATAAGATGAAAAATATTATTTTACCTGCATCTGTTCTCTTTACGTTACTATTTTTTTGGGAAGCTATTGTTCGTTTAGTAAGAATACCTCTATATGTTTTACCAGCGCCTTCTAGCATCTTTATGGCATTGTTTAAAGATTGGAAGATTCTCCTCTTTCATAGTACAGTTACTTTACTAGAGACATTTATTGGATTAGCAATTGCTATTGGTTTAGCAGTAATTTTAGCTATTCTTATGGATGCCTTTCAAAACTTTAAAGCTGCAATCTATCCTTTGCTAGTTTTAAGTCAAACTATTCCTGTAATTGTTTTAGCACCAATTTTTATTATTTATTTTGGCTTTGGAATGACTCCCAAAATTATTATAGTCGTGTTGATGTGTTTCTTCCCGATTGTGGTTAACTTTGCCGATGGGTTAAAAGAAGTTGACGAGAATATTGTGAATCTCATTTTGTCTTATGGGGCAAATAAACTGCAAATTTACTCAATTGTAAAAATTCCGGCGTCCATCCCATCTTTGCTATCTGGATTAAGGATAGCAGCAACTTATAGTATTACGGGTGCTGTTGTAGGTGAATGGCTATCTGCACAAAGTGGACTTGGATATTATATGCTCAGGGTGAAAAATGGTTATATGTTGGATAAGGTATTTGCTTGTGTAGTTGTTATTGTAATACTCAGTTTGCTAATGAATTTTTTAGTTAATTTAACATTGAGGAGAGGTAAGAAATGAAAAAAGTTTTAGCATTAGTATTAATTACAGCATTATTTTTTACAATAGTAGGGTGTCAAAAATCAGCAATAAATGGGTCTATGATTAGTACGAAGGTAATTTTAGATTATTTGCCAAATACTAACCATACAGGATTATATGTAGCTTTGGAAAAAGGTTACTATAAGGATGTTGGTTTAGATGTAGAAATAATAGAACAAACAGAGGGGGCAACAGCAACTTTAATAGCTACAGGTAAAGGCGATTTTGGTATAAGCTATCAAGAGGATGTAACGAATGCCTTATCCAGTGAAGAACCCCTACCAATTAAAACAATAGCAACAATAATTCAACATAACACTTCTGGATTTGCCTCCTATAAAGGTAAAAACATAAAAACTGTGCAGGATTTTGCAGGAAAAATATATGCAGGGTGGGGTTCACCCGCGGAGGAGGCTGTTCTAAATGCTGTAATGACTAAGTTCGGTGTAAGTCCAGCTAGTATAAAAATAATTACTTCTGATGATTCTGGAATGGCTACATTAATAGATAAAGTTGACTTAAAATGGATTTTTTGGGCTTGGGATGGAATAGGAGCTAAGCTTCAAGGCATAGAGTTAAACTATATAGAATTAAGAGATTTAGACAGCAGACTAGACTACTATACTCCAGTATTGATTACTAATAAAAAATTAATTGAAGAAAATCCTGAGAAGATCAGCAAATTTATGAAAGCTACAAAAAAAGGATATGAGTTTGCAATCGCTAATCCTCTTGCAGCAGCAGAAATTTTACATAAATATGCACCAGATTACGATTTAGAGTTTTTAAAAGAATCACAAGAATATTTATCGCAGAAATATAGTGAAGATAGTGAAAAATGGGGAATCATGCAGAGCAGTGTTTGGAATAACTATACAGAATTTATGTTGGAGCAAGGTCTAATAAGTCATTCAATTGTAGCTGAAGATTGTTATACTAACGAATTTATTCAATAGATTGGCGTGATTAAAATGAAACTTCAAGTAAAAGAATTAAGTTATGCTTTTGAAAATAAAAATGTATTGCAAAATATAAATTTTTCCGTTGAGGATAATGAGTTTATTAGTATTTTGGGAGTATCTGGTTGTGGCAAATCAACCCTACTGAATATTTTGACGGGAATTATCAAGGCGGATAATGGAACCTTGATGATAGATGGAAGGATAGTGAAAGGATTATCTGAACATTTTGCCTACATGCCTCAGCAAGATCTCTTGTTGCCTTGGAAAAGTATTATTGAAAATGTAACTGTTTATGGAAAAATTCATGGAAAAGAGAAAGAGCTAAGAAAAAAAGCACTGCCATTTTTTGAAATATTTGGCTTAAATAACTGTGAAAATTTATTTCCAAGAGAACTTTCAGGTGGAATGAGACAAAGAGCAGCGTTTTTAAGAACAACAATGTGTAGTGCTGATATTATGCTTCTAGATGAACCTTTTGGGGCTTTGGATGAGATAACAAGAGAAGAAATGCAGGATTGGCTGTATAAGATGCGTAATAAAATTGGCAGAACAACTTTACTTGTAACACATGATATCGATGAAGCTATGGCTTTATCTGATCGTATTCTTATTATGCAAGGTACACCGGTTTTAAAGCTAATAGAAGTAAAAAAAGGTGAGCCAGAATTTCAACATCAATATATATTCGAGAAAATCAAAGAAAAATTTATAGCAGAATGACATGTTTTCATGCTCTTGTTAAAAAAATGCAGGACTTATATCTAAATGTACCCATTGATATTTATGGTTCTTGCCCAGATGAAAGACTATGATAAAGCAAGAGAAATATACAATAAAATCAAAGTTATGGGATGCTTTAATGATATGAAGCAAAGAATAATACTAAGAAAACGTAAATACTTCTTGATATTAAGCTAGAAGCTTATGGATTATCGGTTTGGAGGGGGTGATGAAAATCTTTGTAGCGCTAAGAAGATTCCATTAGCAATAGAGAATTTCATGGAATATATTGCTCTTATTAAGATGAAGTGCATTGAAAAATTAGAAATAAAATAGCATACATATGAAGATAGTATATTGGGTTGACTTAGTAGTAGCATAAAAAAATAAAAAAGCTATGGTGCACGGGAATCAGTATGTGTACCATAGCTTTTTATTAAATTGGTTTACCTGTATGAATATTTACTTTATTAGGATTTTTTAGACCATAAATCATTTTTTGTCTAGTTGCAATGAAATTAGCTTTATGCATGCCTACCTGAATGAAATCAGAGTGTGGATGATCATTTACGCTAAATTCTAAAAATGCACCAAAACCTACTTTACCTGCTGCAAATACACTAGAATAATTCATAAACATCTCATCCATAGATTCTATACTCATAAGATAAGTCATATAGGAGGGAGATTCTACTAAGATTCGCTCTAATCCTAAATTTTTCAAAATATAGAGTAGAAGTTTACCATCTGGTTCTTTACCCTCACCTGTTGCAATAACAACTCGCTGCTGTGGTTTAGTTTCTAATAGACCCTTTATTTCAGCAAGATTAATTTCTGCCTCGTTCTTATATGGACCAATTGTCAGCATATTTTTACCACTGTTCTCTTGAATATAGTTTAAGCCAATAGGGGAAGTAGCAAATAACAAAGGTGCGTCGATGTCAAATATCATATGACCAAAAGGTATATCAGTTCCATCAAAAGATACTACAATATGAGCTGGACAGTAATGCTTTTTCTTAAATTCTGAAAGACGCAAATCAGCTAATTCACCATCAAAGCAATTTGCCCACATAAGTTCGTTTGTATTTAAAGTTCGAGCTCCGATAATAATTCCATCTGCATAAAAACGAAGCATATTTAATACCCAAAAATCTCCAAGCGCTCCGTCAGGATCGCGAAAATTATTACCGGCTATGAGTTCTCCGTGGCCATCATCTGGGAATGCAATCTTTCCATCAGAAGAAACAACTATGGACGCAAATGTATAGGGCCTTTCAGTGGGTGCTGGGGGGAATTGAACCTCCCCATAGGCCTCTAAAATCTTTGATGGGGTTGGTGGTTCAGGCGAAGTAGCTTTGATAGCGGCTATTTCTGCTTCATTACGCATTAATGTCTTAAACTGGATTTTTTCAACAGGAAAATCTAATAAAGTAAATTTATTCATTTGAAACCTCCAAAATATATAGTATATACATTTGTGAAAACCTTTTCATAAATGTATATACTATATATTAGACACTAATGACTAAATTCCTGCTTTTTTAAAAAAATATTTTATTCCAAATATATGTTGCTTTTTTATGGAAAAGAGTTATAATGAAGATGCAAAAAAGCAAGAATATAAACATACTATTTGAAAATTAAATAGTTTGTAACGCTTCATTAGGATAATATGTATGTTGTAATTTACAAGTAAAGAAACATCAATTGTACTCGTTTTCTAGGATAATTCCTAAATTAAATTATATTAGAGTGGTTGATGCAGAAAAAACTTATTATTTATTTTTGTTTTATAATTATTTTGTATGCTTTATTTTTTAGTTGAAATTAGTTTCTGTTTTTAGAAATAATTTAGAGTTAAAGGAGATAGTAATCTGATAATTATTTGTTTTAATCCTAATGAAGTGTTTTGATAGGAGTATTAGTTGCCGAATGGTGATTGATACTCCTTTTTAATTTTACTAGCATAATATAGGTACATGGAACAAATTGTTATTCAAATATAATTTGCTATGTGGTATGATTATATAAAATATTTGTTTTTGGAAGGAACAGAAATATATGATAGCAATTATAGATTATGGAGTAGGTAATCTATTTAATGTAATAAAAGCCTTCGAGTATTTAGGAATGAAAACGGTAATTACTAAAGATCCTTTGGAAGTAGTTAAAGCAAGCCATGTTATTTTACCCGGAGTGGGCGCTTTTGATGATGCAGCATCTTGTCTACGTAAAACGGGTATGGACCAAGCTGTTTATGATTCGGTTGCTGCAGGAATTCCTCTTTTAGGGATTTGTTTAGGGATGCAATTATTTTTTGAAAGCAGTTGTGAAGGTGGTAAAGAGCAAGGGTTGTCTTTATTCCCAGGTAGACTGGAGCATTTTGAAATCGAGCTTAAGGTTCCGCATATGGGATGGAATAGGCTTAATTTGACTAAGAACTGCGCATTGTTTAATAATTTACCAGAAAACCCTTATGCTTATTTTGTGCATTCCTATTATTTACCTGTTGATAAAGAAATAACAGTCGCAACAACTGATTATGGTTTACCATTTACAGCGGTTGTTCAAAAAGGAAATATTTATGGTACACAATTTCATCCAGAGAAAAGTTCAATTGCTGGACTAAAAATGCTGGAAAACTTTGCATCTTTAGGAGGCATATATGCTAACTAAAAGAATTATACCTTGCCTTGATGTAAGGGATGGCCGTGTGGTTAAGGGAATAAATTTTTTAAATATTATTGATGCAGGGGATCCAGTTGAAGCTGCTTTAGCATACTATAAGGCTGGAGCAGATGAGCTTGTATTTTTAGATATAGATGCTTCAGCTTTTGGCAGAGATACAATTTTAGATGTTGTAAGACGTACAGCAGAGGTGGTTTTTATTCCATTTACTGTTGGAGGGGGTATTCGCACTATTGAGGATATCAAAGAAACCTTATTAGCGGGTGCCGATAAGGTTTCACTGAATTCACCGGCTGTTTTAAGACCAAATTTAATCAATGAAGCATCACAGCGTTTTGGTAGTCAATGTATTGTAGTTGCAATTGATGCCAAAAGAAAAGAAAATGGTAATGGCTGGGAGGTATTTATTAAGGGTGGTAGAGAAAACACTGGTCTTGATGTTGTCGAATGGGCGCAAGAGGCAGAGTTGCGCGGAGCAGGTGAAATTCTGCTAACTAGTATGGATGCTGACGGAACTAAAGCTGGTTTTGATGTTGAACTAACGCGTATTGTAGCTAATGCTGTACATATTCCTTTAATTGCATCAGGTGGAGCAGGTAAGCTAGAAGATTTTGTAGAAATACTCTCAACGGGTGGAGCGGATGCTGCTTTAGCTGCATCACTATTTCATTATGGAATCATGGAAATAAGTAGTTTGAAAAACTATTTGGCAGCAAAAAAAATCCTAGTTCGTCAGGGCTTGTAAAATTAAGGAGAAGAAAACATGTGTGGAATTGTTGGATATATAGGTAAAAAAAATGCTCAAGAGGTTATTCTTTCTGGTTTGGAAAAATTAGAATACCGTGGTTACGATTCTTCGGGTATTTCTGTAAACACATCAGAGGGAATGAAAACAGTCAAATTCAAAGGAAGACTTTCGGTACTTGATGATTATTTGACAAAAAATCACTTGTCTGGAACTGTTGGAATTGGACATACAAGATGGGCGACCCATGGAGCTCCATCTGATGTTAATGCCCACCCTCATGTCAATATGATGGGTAATTTGGCAGTCGTACATAATGGTATAATTGAAAACTATATACAAATTAAAGAAAAACTAAGCAAAGACGGTTATGAGTTTATTTCTGAGACAGATACCGAAGTAGTTGCACATTTAATAGATTATTATTACCATGGAGATTTGCTAGATGCAGTATATAATGCTATCGGCGATATGCGGGGAGCCTATGCTTTAGGAGTCATAGCGAGCGACAATCCTAATGAAATGGTTGCTGTGCGTAAAGAAAGCCCATTAGTAATTGGCTTAGGAAAAGGTGAATATTTTATTGCCTCAGATATTCCAGCAATTTTGAATTATACTAGAAATGTGTATTTTTTAGAAAATGGAGAAGTTGTTCATTTGACGAAAAAGGGTGTAACAGTTTATGATAAAAACAGAAATAAAGTTGATAAAACAGTATTTAAGGTTGAATGGGATGTAGAAGCTGCCTCTAAAGGTGGTTATGATCACTTTATGCTAAAAGAGATTCACGAACAACCGAATGGGATTAAAGAAACACTAATACGTCGATTAGATGATAATGGCATGATTAATCTGGATAGCATCAACATTCCTATTGAAGTACTCACAAAAATTAACAAGATTTACATAGTTGCATGTGGAACGGCTTATCATGCAGGTTGTATTGGTAAATATGCAATTGAAAAGCTTGCAAAAATCCCAGTAGAAACTGATATTGCTTCTGAATTTCGTTATAGTGATCCATTTGTAGATGAAAAAACTTTATTAATCTTAGTAAGTCAGTCAGGCGAAACTGCAGATACTTTAGCTGCACTTAGAGAAGCTAAGCGCAAAGGTGCTCGTGTTCTAGCAATAACCAATGTTGTTGGTTCATCTATAGCAAGAGAAGCTGACGACGTATTCTATACATGGGCTGGACCAGAAATTGCTGTAGCTTCAACCAAAGCTTATACTACACAAATGGTTGCTTTCTATATGATTGCTCTAGACATAGCAATTAAAAAAGGGACTATTAATAAAGAAGAATATTTGAAAATTTTAGCTGAGCTGCATACCTTGCCAGCTAAGGTGGATAAGGTACTAGACTGCATAGGAACAACCAAAATAGTTGCTCAGGATTTGAAATACAAACCAGCATTATTTTATATTGGACGGGGTGTTGATTATCAAACAGCACGTGAGGGTGCCTTAAAGCTAAAGGAAATTTCATACATTTATACAGAAGCATTTGCTGCTGGAGAATTAAAACATGGAACTATTGCCTTAATTGAAGAAGGAACACCGGTTATTGCTATTATTACTCAAAAAAATCTCTATGAAAAAATGATTTCTAACATTAGGGAAGTAAAGGCTAGAGGAGCATATGTTATTGCTATTGCAATTGAAGGAGCAATAGATATCGAAAAAGTTGCAGATAAAGTGATTTACATACCTAAATCATTAGATTTATTAATGCCAGTTATAAGTATCTTACCTTGTCAGTTAATTGCCTACTATGCTTCTATTTATAGAGGAAATGATGTTGACAAACCTAGAAATTTAGCCAAGAGCGTAACTGTAGAATAAAAATGAGAGTGGTGTGATTTTTTGACCACCACTCTCATTTTTTTGCTTGATAGGAAATTTTCGTTCTGTTATACTAATATTCGGTGTAGAACTTAATTAGGATGGTGAATGAATATGAGAATGCCTTTTTCAGTAGAAGAATTAGAAATATTACAAGCACTCACAGGAGTTGATATTAATCCACAAGAGACAGAAGAATTTATCACAGAATACAACAATTTGATGGGTTGGCTGGATAAAATAAAGGTTTTAGATGTATCAGATGTAATTCCTACAACAAATGGACTCAGAATTTCAAACAATGCTTTTCGTGAAGATATAATTGAAGATAGTTTTTCAGTTGAAGAGGCCTTGATGAATGCACCAGAAGCTGATGGAAATGCATTTATTGTTCCAAGCATATATTAATATAAGGAGGAAATAACTTGTTATTTCAAAAAACAGCACATGAATTAAATACACTGCTAAAAGCTAAGGAGATATCCTCTGAAGAATTAACAGAAATATATATTAAGCGTATTGAAGAATTGGAACCACGAATTAATGCTTATATTACAAAAACACATGAATTAGCAAGAGAAAAAGCCAAACAAGTAGATGCTAAAAGAGTAAAAGGTGAAAAATTACATGCTTTAGCCGGAATTCCTATGGCCATAAAAGATAATATACAAACTAAAAACGTTTTAACGACTAATGGTTCTAAAATGATGGCTAACTTTATTGCACCATATGATGCAACTATTGTTCGAAAACTAAAAAATGCAGATGTTGTGCTTTTAGGTAAAACAAATATGGATGAGTTTGCAATGGGTTCTACTACGGAAAATTCTTATTTTGGAGCGACAAAAAATCCGTGGAATGAAAACTGCGTTCCGGGCGGGTCTAGTGGTGGATCAGCTGCAGCGGTTGCTGCTGGTGAAGCTTGTTATGCAATTGGGTCAGATACGGGAGGTTCTATTCGTCAGCCTGCATCTTTTTGTGGAATTGTTGGCTTAAAGCCAACCTATGGCTGTGTATCAAAATATGGCATTACATCTTTTGCTTCATCAATGGAACAAGCTGGCCCAATGACTAGAGATGTCGAAGATTGTGCTTTAGTTGCAAAAGTTTTATGCGGTTTCGATGAAAAAGATTGTATGACTTTAGATGTTGAAACTCCTGATTACCTAACTTCATTAGGTAAAAGTATCAAAGGATTACGTATAGGG
Source organism: Clostridia bacterium (assembly GCA_037141195.1). Lineage (GTDB taxonomy): Bacteria > Bacillota > TC1 > TC1 > JBAXCZ01 > JBAXCZ01. The sequence goes on along the minus strand of JBAXCZ010000005.1, from coordinate 99,612 downwards.
TTACCTAAAGAATACTTTGAATATGGGATTGAAAAGCAAACAAAAGATAAGGTATTTGCTGCAATTAAAAAGTTAGAAGAATTAGGAGCTATTGTTGAAGAAATATCTATGCCTCATACAGAATATGCTTTAAGAGCGTACTATCTTTTAGCTCCCGGTGAATGTAGCTCTAACATGGCTTGTTTCGACTCAGTACGATATGGTTTTAGAGGTGGAAATATGGTTAATGTAGCAGATATGAGCCGAGAATCTCGAACTCTAGCTTTTGGTAGAGAACTAAAAAAACGTTTGATGTTTGGAACTTATATTCAAAGAGAAGGTATGATTAAAGATTATTTCTTACGAGCGCAAAAGGTAAGGACACTAATTCGTCAAGACTTTGAAGTTGCATTTAAGAAATATGATTTATTAGTAACATCAACAACCTATGCTCCAACTTATGAATTCGGTTTTAAGCAAGCTGAGCCATTACGTGTATACGAGAATGATGTTTATACCGCTAGCGCGAATTTAGCTGATGTTCCAGCTATTACAATACCATGTGGTTTAGTTGATGGAAAACCAGTAGGAATGCAACTTATAGGTAAATGGTTCGATGAATTGACGTTGTTTCGTGTTGCGCATGCATTTGAACAGGCAACAGATTTTCATAGTAATATTCCAGTCATTGGAGGTGAAATCAATGCCTGAAAAAGAATATGAAACAGTAATTGGGTTGGAAGTACATACTGAGTTAAAAACAAAAACAAAGATATTTTGTGGATGTTCTACTGAATTTGGTGGAGCTCCAAACAGTCATACTTGTCCAATTTGCTTAGGGTTACCTGGTGGGCTACCAAAATTAAATAGACAAGCAGTGGAATTTGGAATAAGAGCAGGAATAGCCTTGAACTGTAAGGTTAATAATGTTAGCCTTTTTGATAGGAAAAATTATTTTTACCCTGACTCAGCACTCAACTATCAAATTTCTCAATTCTATCAACCTATTGATACAAATGGTTATCTGGATATTAACCTTGCGGATGGTACGACAAAACGTATTCGTATTAATAGAGCACATCTAGAAGCAGATGCTGGGAAATTAATCCATATGGGAGAGTCCGTTTTAAGCTCTGAGGGAACTTATGTTGATTATAATCGCGTTAGTGTACCCCTCTTAGAAATAGTAACAGAACCGGATATGTCTTCAGCAGAAGAAGCAATTGCTTATGTAGAAGGATTAAGAGAAATACTTTCCTTTGTTGGAGTTTCAGATTGCAAAATGGAAGAGGGGTCTATTCGCGTAGATGTAAATATTTCTGTGCGAGAAAAAGGTTCAAATAAATTGGGAGTTAGAGCTGAAATTAAGAATCTTAATTCCCTTAAACATATTGTCAAAGCAATTGAGGTTGAAGTCAATAGACATATAGACGCTTTAGAAAATGGTACAGAAATCTTAGTGCAGCAGACAAGAACCTTTGATGCCGAAAAGGGAAAAACATTTGCAATGCGTGAAAAAGTAAATGCTGCTGACTATCGATATTTTCCAGAACCCAATATTCCTCCAGTGATAATAAGTGAAGAGTGGATTGAATCAGTACGAAAATGTCTGCCAGAGCTACCAAAAGAAAGAAGACAGAGAATGGTTCAGCAATATGGATTACCGATTTATGATGCAGAAGTGCTAACATCCAGCAGAGAAATGTCTGATTACTTTGATACGGTTTTAGAGTATTATCCTGATGCTAAAGTTATTTCAAACTGGATGATGGGAGAATTGCTCAAAGCTTTGAATAATACAGGACAGTCTATAAATAATTGCCTTGTTAGTGCTAAAATGTTAGCAGATCTCTTACTTATGATTGAAAAAGGTACGATTAATGGTAAAATAGCAAAAACAGTTTTAGATGAAATGATGAAAAGTGGAAAAAAAGCGGAAATTATCGTACAAGAAAAGGGTTTGTTACAAGTAAGTGATCAGAGTGCAGTGTTAGAGGTTGTAGATGAAGCAATAGATGCGAACCCAAAGATAGTCGCAGATTACTTAGCGGGTAAGGATAAGGCTATAGGGGCTCTTATTGGGCAAATAATGCAATTGTCTAAAGGGAAAGCAAATCCACAATTAGCAAATGAATTATTAATGAAAAGATTACAGGAATTGAAATAAAAGAAGCAAGGATATCTCAGATATAGAGATATCCTTGCTTCTACTGTTCTATTATTAATTTAAGCTTTGCTAAAAAAAATTGCATTTCAGCATCTGTGCCAATGGTAACTCTTAAGAAATTGTCTAAGCGTGGTTTGTTGAAATAGCGAACCAAAATATCATTATCTTTCAAATAAGCAAAAAGTGTTGTCGCTTTTATAGATATATGGCTTATAAATAGAAAATTCGCTTTAGAGGGAAGACAATTAAAGCCCATTTTCTCTAATGCTTGCCTGGTTTTTTCTCTTGTTATTATGATCCTTTTGCTTGTTTCTGTATAATAAGCTTGTGCTTCAATAGCTGCTTTACCAGCATTAGCTGCTATATAATCTACAGGGTAAGAGTTGAAAGAATTTTTTATCCTAGTTAAGCCGTTTATGAGTTCTGGACTTCCTAAGGCATATCCTAAACGCATTCCAGCTAGGGAATGTGATTTGCTAAATGTACGAATGAGTAGTAAATTTGCAAATTTACTTAAGAGAGGTAGCGCGCTTTCACCACCAAATTCAATATATGCTTCGTCAATTATGACAACTGCTTTATCTAAATTATAACTAAGTAATTCTTCTATCTCAGCTAATGGCTTAAAGATACCAGTTGGCGCATTTGGATTAGGAAAAATTATACCACCGTTATCTTGCAGATAGGCATCATTATCTAGTGTGAAATTTTCATTCAAGGGAATAGTTTTATAAGGAATATTGTAAAGCTCAGCATAAACTGAATAAAAGCTATATGTAATATCAGGAAATAGAATACAGGATGTAGGATTAAAAAAAGCTAAAAATGCAAGTGCCAGAACTTCATCAGAACTATTTCCAACAAAGACCTGTTCTTTATTCAAACCTTCTCTTTTAGCAATCGCATTTCTCAGATTAGTACTTTCTGGATCTGGATAAAGACGTAATTGCTCATTACAAGCAACTTGAATCGCAATAAAGACTTCTTTAGCGGGAGGATATGGGTTTTCGTTAGTATTGATTTTTATATATTTTTTATCTTGTGGCTGATCACCGGGGATATATGGCACAATTGAATCTGCCTTGTTAGATAAGTAGGTCAAGAAAAACACCTCATTTGTATATTTTAATTATTATATCATGGACATGAAAAAATAACTATTTTAAAGTGGAAAATTAAATAGCACTTAATTTTTTCGCAATAGGGAAAAGATAAATGTAGTATTATTTCAAAAAATGCTGTAAAATATGCTTGATACTTAAACTATAAAGGCAGACAGGTGTAAATATGTTAGGAGAAAAAATAAGAAGCAAAAGAATTGAAAGAGGATATAGCTTAAAAGAGTTATCCGAAAAAGTAGACCTTACGGCAAGTTTTTTAAGTCAAGTTGAACGAGATTTAGCAGAACCTTCTATTACGTCTTTGCGAAAAGTTTCCGAAGCTTTAGAGGTACCTATTTTTTCGTTTTTGATAGATGACGATGTTATTAAGCCTGTTGTAAGACTAAATGAACGTAAAAAGCTAAATATGCCTGACTCTGGGTTAAGCTATGAACTTTTAACTACTGATTTGAACAGAATGATGGAGCTTTTTGTTGCAAAGATACCAGCACATTTCCCGGCACCAGAACAGTTTTCAACTCATGCTGGAGAAGAGTGTAACCTTATATTATCTGGTAGTATGAGAATTATAGTTGGTGAAGATGAGTATGAGCTAGAAGAGGGAGACAGTATTTATTACTTTGCTTCAATTCCGCATAAAGTTATAAATATTGGCGATACAGAGTTAGCTTTCTTATCAGCAATTACTCCACCAAGATTTTAATTAATAGAATATCGAAAAGAAACTGACTAAAATGACAGTTTCTTTTTTCTTGTTTATAATTTAATAATTTGATAATATATTGTGCAATACAAGTATAAAGGAGTAGCTTAAATGAAGAGAAGAGCATTATTAAGTGTTAGTGATAAAGTTGGAATTGTTGAATTTGCTAGAGAATTGGTAAGGCTGAATTATGAAATTGTTTCTACTGGAGGAACGGCAAAAATATTATTGGAGGCTGGTATTGAGGTATTAGCTATAGATCAAGTAACTGGATTCCCTGAGATTTTAGATGGAAGAGTTAAAACCTTGCATCCAAAAGTACATGGAGGCATTTTAGCGCTAAGAAATGAGGAACATCTAAATATACTGAAAGAAATGGAAATTAAAACTATTGATTTAGTAGTTGTTAATCTCTATCCTTTTAAGGAGACAGTTGCAAACCCTCTTGCTAAACATGAAGATATTATTGAAAATATTGATATTGGTGGTCCGTCAATGGTTCGTTCCGCGGCTAAAAACTATCAATATGTTACAGTTATAGTAAATCCCAAAGATTACCAGAAGGTATTAGCAGAAATAAAAGTGACTGGAGACACCAAAATTACTACTAGAGAATGGTTAGCTTATAAAGCTTTTAGCCATACAGCTGCTTATGATATGATGATTTCGGCTTATTTTGCCAAAAGGTTAGAAACTAATGCAATGCCAACCTATCAATTTATTGCAGGTGAAAAAGTAGCGGATTTGCGCTATGGTGAAAATCCTCACCAAAAAGCAGCTTGCTATATTACAAATGATCATGGTTTAGCTAATGCTAAACAATATCAGGGTAAGGAACTTTCCTATAATAATTTGATGGATGCGGATGCCGCGTGGAAATTAGTACAAGAGTTTTCTGAACCGATTTGTGCGATCATTAAACATACAAATCCATGTGGTGTAGCCGTAGCTGAAAACATCGAACTTGCTTTTGATAAAGCCTATGCAGCAGATGAAATCTCTGCTTTTGGAGGAATAATAGCGGTAAATGCAATTGTTGAGGAGAATTTAGCAGAAAAAATATGTGGAATTTTCTTTGAAGTGATTATAGCAACAGGATACTCACAAAAAGCACTAGAAATATTTAAAAACAAGCCTAATATGCGTTTGCTGGAGCTAGCTGGTAAAAAAAGCGCAGAAAAAGAAAGTTTAATTCGCCAAATTCAAGGAGGATTTCTTTTACAAGAAGAGGATATAGTTTATGAAGATAGTAATGAGTGGGATTGGGTTACTAAAGAAAAACATCAGGGCGTGAATCATGATTTGATTTTGGCATGGAAAATTGCTAAGCATGTTAAATCAAATGCTATTGTTTTAGTTAAAGATAGTGCTACCATTGGTATTGGTCCAGGTCAAACTAATCGAATAGGCGCTGCAAAAATTGCTTTAGAACAAGCTGGAGAAAAGGCAAGCGGTGCTATTTTGGCTTCTGATGCATTTTTCCCTTTTGATGATACTGTCAGAATAGCTGCTAAGGCAGGAGTTAAAACAATAATTCAGCCAGGTGGTTCAAAAAATGATTTTCTTTCCATCACAGCATGTGATGAATTAGGTATAAGCATGGCATTTACCGGAGTTAGACATTTTAAGCATTAAACTAAGAAAGCAAATTAGCAACTATTTATAGTTGCTAATTTGCTTTTTGCAACAATATATGCAATTCTTCAGCATTGACTCCAATATCTCCAATGTTAATTTCAGGGAATCTAGAATAATAGCCATGAAAATCAGTTCCGCCAGTTACAATTAAATTATAAAAAGTAGCTAATTGTTGACAAATACTTATATCATTTTTATTGTGGCGAGAGTGATAGACTTCAATACCAAGAAGACCGGCTTTAACTAAGCGAGGAATTGCGGATATATTTTTATATGCTGCAGGATGAGCAATCACTGGTAAACCTCCGGCGGCTAATATTGCGTGAATGGTTTTTTCTACAGGCAAATATTTCAAAGGGAAATAGCATTGTCCATCTTTATTACTGAAGAGTTGATGAAAAAGCTCACCAAAGATAGAGTCTGTATATTCGGCATCTATAAGAGCATGCATTACATGTTGTTTATAAATTGATCCGCAACTCTTGCTGAGTACAGCATCAAAGGACACTGGATAACCAATTTTTTGCAATTTTTTAAGAATACTTAGGGCAACTTCTTCGCGCTGTAATTGTAACGGAGTGATTAAATTAAGAATTTGCGGATGATTTTCTGGCACAAAATAACCTAATAGATGAACTTTACGCATTTCTACCTCATCCCAACAGGAAAGCTCCAAGGCTGGTAAACATTGAATATTATATTTAAGGGATAATTTTTTGGCAGAAGAGTAGTGTATAAATGTATCATGATCAGTAATTGAAAGCGTTGTTAACTGCAACTCATTAGCCAATTGAAATATCTCTTCCAGTGTATTGCTTCCATCTGAATAACAGGAATGAATATGTAAATCATGCATAGCGGTTCTCCGTTCTTAATATATAGAAATATTCTAACATATATATTTAGTTAAATGCTAGAAAATATGAAAACCATATATGTAAAAAGCAATAATTCGTAAAAACCTATGCGATAAAGTATATATAGGAAAATACTACATCAATTCAAAAGCAACAAATTAAAGAAATAGAAGAATTTGATTAACTTAGACATTATGGTATAATTAATCAATTAAATTAAAGGAGCTAATATATATGAATGAATTATTTGAAAAATTAAAAGAGTATCTAAGTATGGATAAAGAAATTCCTTTTACAGAATTTATGGAATATTTTGAAAAAGTACTGAAGGTTATTGGTTCTGAGTATGAAGAATACCAGCAAGAAGATTTAGAAAAGGCACGATTCATTTTTTCAATTTTGCAGTCAAATGCGGTTGAAAGAGGATCACGTAAAGATGAAAATTCTAAAAAGTATAAGAAAATATCAGAAAAATGCAATCTATGGATGAGCGCAATGAATCTGCGTTTAAGGGAACTTGGGTTGTCTCAAGATGAAATTGATACATCAAATGATAGACTTTTAGCAAGCGTTTAAGAGAAAGTGAGGAACATGAGGAATATATGGAAGAAAATTTTAGTAGCTTAGGAATTTGTCCACAGTTGACAGCAGCTTTGGCAGAACAAGGTATTATTAAACCTACACCTGTTCAGATAGAAGCTATCCCATTTATTCTAGCAGGTAAGGATGTAGTAGCAGAAGCACCAACAGGATCTGGAAAGACATTAGCATATTTATTGCCTTTATTGCAGAAACTAGATTTAGAACAAAAAAAAATACAGGCATTAATTTTGGTTCCTACAAGAGAATTAGCTATGCAAGTTAAATCTGTTGCAGAAGGCTTGATGATAGATCGGATTAATGTAGTAGCATTTTTTGGTGGAGCAAGTATTTCTAGGCAATTAGAAAAGCTTAAGAGCAAACCACACTTACTAGTAGGAACTCCTGGTAGAATAGTTGAATTAATCCAATTAAGAAAATTGAATATGCAACCTGTGGATTTGGTAGTAGTTGATGAAACTGATAAAATGTTTTCAGCAGGGTTTAAAAGTGATATTCAAAAAATAATTCGTGCGTGCTTAAGAGATAGAAAGATTATATTTTGCTCAGCAACCATTAGCAAGGATGTTGAAGAAGAAGCTTTAGCAATTCAACATGATGGAATAATGATCCGCATAGGTGGACGTTCAAAAATTCCTTTGAATATAGAAAATTGTTTTTTTCGTATCGAAGAAAGTAAAAAAGTAACTCTTTTACAAAAGTTACTGGCAAATTATCATCCCCAAAGAGTAATCCTCTTTCTAACTAAGAATGGAGGAGTTCAAGATATGGCTAAACGTCTCTATAAATTAGGGTATCAGGCAGAAGCTTTACACAGTGGGCTAACTCAAGAAGGCCGCAAACATATTTTAAGGCTCTTCCGCGAGGGTGAAATCCAAATTCTGGTTACTACAGATCTCTTTGCTCGAGGGATGGATGTAGAAGGAGTAGAATTCATAGTTAATTATGATTTACCTTCAGATGCGTTATCATATTTGCATCGTGCAGGTAGAACTGGTAGGGCGGGGAAAATTGGTAAATCCTATAGCTTTGTAAATGAAGATCAAAAGCTGATTATTGATATGTACAAAAAGAAACTAAAAACTGAGTTTAATGAACTTGGTCTAACTGTTGAAGGTAAGATATTTCAAGTTCGTTACTAAAGGTGTGAATATTGATGAAAAATGAGGTTTATGGCAATCTACAAAATATAAAGCATCGACATGTTGATGAAATATCATTGTTGTATGATGTTATTACAACCAAAGATAAATTGATTGCAACAGAATTATTAGAAAAGATGGCTTTTTATACCATGATTTTAAATAAGGAAATAGTCGTTTACATCAATCGACAAGGTATAGTAACTTATGTAGCCATAGGTGAAAATAGTAAAGCTTCATTAACCTATCAAGGGGAACGAAGAAGTGACGACCGACTTAGCAAAATTCGTTGTATTCACACGCATCCTAACGGCAGTAGTCAATTATCTGCATTAGACTGTTCTGCCTTAGTTAGGATGAGTTATGATTGTATGGTGGTTTTGGGCGTAAAAGAGGGACAGGTGGAGGAAATAACTTTAGGGTTACTTGATTTACAAGCTGAGAAAGAACATAGTATAAGTATCCTTGGCCCATTAAATATAGAACAATTAGAAAAATTAGATTTTGCAGCTTTATTAGATGAAATAGATGTTAAAGAAAAAAAACTTAGTAATAATCCTCATTACAGTAACACAGAAAAAACATTACTAATTGGGACTATTCGCAGAGGAGAATCTGAGGAATATATCCAGTATTCAATGTTAGAGTTAAAGAGATTAGCAGAGGCTGCAGGTGCAGAAGTGGTAAGTACAATGTCCCAAAAAATTAGTAAGCCGGATGCTGCTTTTTATGTAGGCTCAGGATTTGTTCAAGAAATTGCTCATAATGTACAGTCTTTGCACATTGATTCTGTAATATTTAACACAGAGATATCAGGAAGTCAATTGCGTAATTTGGAAGAGCAAATTGGGACTAAAATCATCGATAGAACTATGCTTATCTTAGATATTTTTGCACAAAGAGCAAAGACAAGGGAAGGCAAACTCCAAGTAGAATTAGCGCAAATGCAATATTTAATGCCTAGACTATCAGGTAAAGGGAGAGAAATGTCTCGCTTAGGAGGAGGTATTGGCACTAGATTTGGTTCTGGTGAAACAAGGCTTGAAAAAGATAAACGAAATTTAAGAGATGGTATTAATGAGCTGAAAACTGAACTGGAAATGGTAGATAAACAACGAAGTCAAACAAGAAGAAGCAGAAGCGAGAATATTCCAGTTGTAGCTATAGTTGGGTATACTAATTCTGGCAAGTCAACCTTACGTTATCGTTTAAGGGAGATAACCGCTGCAGGTGGAGATCAACTTGAAGGCGAGGATAAGGGGACAGATCAATTATTTGCTACTTTAGATAGTACAGTTAGAACTATAAATATTAACGATGGTAGAAAAATTATGCTTGTAGATACAGTTGGCTTTGTTCAAAATTTGCCACATTTATTAGTTGCCGCTTTTAAGTCAACATTAGACGAAGTGTTATATGCAGATTTATTACTCCATATAATTGATGTTAGTGATCCTCATTATCAACAACAAATGCAGGCTGTAGATGAGGTTTTAGGAGAAATCGGAGCTGAAGATAAAAACGTACTATTTCTATTTAACAAAATTGATATAGCCAAGGATTTTTCAATACCATTGGATTTACAACATCCTTACGTTGCGATCTCAGCAAAATACGATGAAAATTTCGACGAATTATTTAATGCCATACATTCAGCTCTAAACAAAGATCAAGTTGAGAAGATATATCATTTGCCACATGCAAATGGCAAAGCTTTACAACAATTAAGAGAAGAAACAGGCATTTTAACAATAGAATACGATTTTGATTGGGTAGAAGTAAGAACTCTTGTAAATATTGCTTTAGTAAATAAATTTGAACAATACGAAGCATAACTATATGGAGGTAAAAAATGAAGCTTAGCTTAAAAAACGGAAAAATTTTAGAAGCCCCAGTTGGTACAACACTTTTAGAACTAAGCAAACTGGTGCAACAAGATTATGCTTCAGCTATTGTTATTGCAAATGTAGATAATGAGGTTCGTGATTTACAATACAAGTTATTTGCTGATTGTGAAGTGGAGTTTTTTGAGATATTATCAGAACAAGGATTGCGAGTTTATGAGCGCAGTTTAATTTTTCTGTTGGTACGAGCAGTAGAAGATTTATATCCAAGTGCTGATGTGAAAATTAAATATACTATTGGTAGTAGCTTATATGGAGAATTACATGGAATAACTAGAATTAATAGCGATACAATTTTTGAAATAGAAAAAAAAATGCGAGATTTAGTAGCTGAAAACATTCCATTTTTGCGAGAGGTAGTTCCTATTGCAAATGCAATTAAACTTTTCCAAGCAGAAAACAAACCGAGTAAAGCAAGGCTCTTGAAATATCGAGATCAGGAAACCGCATATGTTTATTCCTGTGGGGATAGTAAAAACTATTTTTATAGCTATATGGTACCTAGTACGGGTTATCTTAAAACATTTGATTTGAAGTATTACATGCCAGGTTTTGTAATTTGCTTACCACAGGCAAATGATTTTACAAAAACTGCGGTGTTTAAGGAGTCACCAAAACTTTATCATGTATTTCAAAATGCTGAAAAATGGACTAAAGTATTAATGATTGATGACGTAGGTAGCTTCAATGATGCTATAATGGATGGCAAAGGTGAAGAAATAGTTTGGCTTGCCGAGGCTTTACAAGAAAAACTGATTTCAAAAATTGCTGATGAAATCACCAATAGCTCTGATGAAAAAAGACTTATTTGCATTGCAGGTCCATCATCATCTGGAAAAACAACAACAGCAAAAAGACTTTCTATCCAGCTTAGAGTTAATGGCTTGAGTCCTATTTCTATTTCTCTTGATGATTATTTTGTCGAACGTGAAAAAACACCATTAGATGAATTTGGTAACTATGATTTTGAGTCGCTCTATGCATTAGATTTAGAGTTGTTTAATAAACAACTTAAAAGCTTGATCGAAGGAGAAGAGGTATATTTGCCTAGTTTCAATTTTATTACAGGGCGTAGAGAGTTGCTAGGGAGAAATATTAAAATTAATATTGATCAGCCGATAATTATTGAAGGTATACATGCCTTAAATGAAGTGCTAACATCATCAATACCAAGGCATTATAAATACAAGATTTATATTAGTCCATTAACACAGATGAATTTAGATGAACACAATCGAATTCCAACTACTGATGCTAGGAAAATACGAAGAATAGTGAGAGATAACAGAACTAGAAATGCTGGTGCTGAAAAAACATTATCAATGTGGGCATCAGTGCGAAGAGGGGAAGACAAAAATATTTTTCCTTTTCAGGAAGATGCTGACGTATTGCTAAATACACACCTAATGTATGAATTAGCAGTGTTGAAACCTTTTGCAAAGCCACTTTTAGACGGTGTACCAAGAGAATCTCCCTACTATCCTGAAGCAAAGAGATTAAGTAAATTTTTAAGTTTTTTTGTAGATTTGGATAGTAGCCTTGTGCCAAGTAATTCTATTGTACGTGAATTTGTTGGAAATAGTTGCTTTTATCAAGAATAACATGGAGGAAAAAGATGCGGGCTAAGGATAAACTTATTTTAGCAGGGTTAGCTGCAATGCATCCAACAGCTAAGCCTGAATTAGATTTTACCACTCCATTTGAACTTTTAATCGCGACTATATTATCAGCACAGACAACAGATATACAAGTCAATAAGGTTACACTAGAACTATTTCAGGTTGCGAACACTGCAAAAAAAATGGCTACATTTACTAATAATCAAATTGAAGAATATATTAAAACGTTGGGGCTTTATCATAATAAAGCAAAAAATTTAATTAACACTGCAAATTGTCTTTTAGAAAACTTTAATGGTGAAGTTCCAAGTACCTTAGCAGAATTACTAACTCTACCAGGCGTAGGACGTAAAACAGCAAACGTAGTAATTAGCAATGCTTTTGGTATTCCGGCAATTGCTGTAGATACACATGTTTTTAGGGTGAGCAATCGACTTGGTTTGGCAAAGGCAAAAAATGTACTTGAAACAGAAAAACAATTGCAAAATCATATACCAAAAAGCCAATGGTCCATTGCACATCATTGGCTTATTTTTCATGGTAGGAGGATATGTAAGGCAAGAAATCCTTTGTGTGATATTTGTTGCTTAATAAATGAATGTAGTTATTTCCAAGAACAAAAAAAGAAAAGTGTTAGGAGTAAAAGAAATGTTTGAAAATAATATTGTGCTAATACGTGGTGCTGGAGACTTAGCAAGTGGTGTAGCAGCTCGTCTTTATAATTCTGGGTTTCCCGTAGTGATGACAGACTTAAAAGAACCAACAGTTATTAGGAAAACAGTGGCATTTGCCAATGCTATATATCAAGAGAAGTTTGAAATAGAGGGTATTACAGCTAGAAAAGCTAAGTTCGATACTTGGCAAGAAATTTTGAAAAATGATGAAATACCCGTATTAGTTGATCCATTAGGTGAAATAATAGTAAAGCTACAACCAACTATATTAATTGATGGAATTTTAGCAAAAAAAAATATTGCTATGACAAAAGTAGGACAAGCCCCATTTGTGATTGCACTTGGCCCTGGATTTATTGTTGGAATTGATGCTGATGCAATTATTGAAACAATGAGAGGACATGACTTAGGAAGAGTTATTTATGAAGGGAGTGCACTACCTAATACAGGTGTTCCTGGTGAAATTGGCGGTAAAAGTGCAGAAAGAGTTATATACTCCCCCATTGCAGGTAAGGTAGAAGCTATAATGAAAATTGGGGCAAATGTAAAGACCGGCGATATTATAGCTAAAGTAAATGGAGAGCCAGTTTATGCTTCTATTAATGGAGTTTTGCGAGGAATGCTACAAGATGGACTATTGATTACTGAAAAATTCAAGATGGCTGATATCGACCCTAGAGCTAAGAAGGAACACTGTTTTACTATAACTGATAAAGCTAGAGCTATCGGTGGTGGATGTTTAGAAGCTATTTTGCATTTTTTAAGCAAGTAATAAGATTATAAAAAGGCTAGTATTATCATAAAAAATGTATTATCATAATTCTTGAAAGGGAGTGAGCTCATGGACGATTTACCACGAAGTTTTTTACAAACAAAGAATATATTTGAAATATCCATGGGTGAAGTAGTCATATTCTAACTTGCCTATGGTGACAAGAAGGGTGTGAAAAAATGTTGCAGATTTTTAAAACTGTGGAATCCGAAGGAGTAATTGCATTTGAAGAAGTGGAAGCTATGGAAAACGGGACATGGATTAATCTCTTTTCTCCCAACAAGGATGAAGTTATTGAGGTAATAGAGAGCCTTAAAGTGCCAGATTATTTTATCTATGCCGCGCTAGATAAAGAAGAAGGGTCTCGTATTGAAACAGAAGATGATTACATTTTAATTTTATTTGATATTCCAGTTGTAAATAAAAAAGAACATACTGGTCTTTATACTACTATCCCAATGAGTATTATCATAGGAAAAGAGCACGTGATTACTGTATGCTTAGAAGATAATCCTATTGTTCGTGATTTTATGAGAGGTAGAGTTAAAGGGTTTCATACACAATTTAAAACTAGATTTCTATTTCAGCTATTATACAAAACTGCTAGCTATTATTTGCGTTATCTGCGTCATATCGATCGTGCAAGCAATCAAATTGAAATTGAACTTCATAGGTCAATGAAAAATAAAGAATTGATCGAGCTTCTAGAGTTGGAAAAAAGTTTAGTATATTTTTCAACTTCACTCAAAAGTAACGAAATAATTTTAGAGAAAATTCTTAAATTCGCATTAGTGAAGATGTATCCAGATGATCAAGACTTACTCGAAGATGTAATTATTGAAAATAAACAAGCAATTGAGATGTCAAATATTTATTCAAATATTTTGAGTGGAACAATGGATGCTTTTGCTTCCGTTATTTCTAACAACTTAAATATAGTTATGAAGTTATTAGCAGGTATAACTATTGTCTTATCGGTTCCTACTATTGTAGCAAGCGTTTTTGGGATGAATGTGATAGTTCCATTAGCCAATCAACCATATGGTTTTTGGATTGTCTTAGCAATTATTCTTGGTATTGCTGGAATTTTGGGGATAATAATGAAGAAGAAGGATATGTTTTAAAGTGAATAAATACTTATTGCAAAATATAATTGAGGCATTTCAAGATGAAAAAAAAATTGTTCTTGCAACTATTATAAAAGTTGCTGGATCGGTGCCTAGACATGAAGGCGCTCAAATGCTGATTTTTGAGGATTTAAGTGTTATTGGAACGATAGGTGGTGGATGTGGTGAGGCTAGTGTAAAAATGGAGGCTCTAAACGTTATAGATACTAATGAAGCGAAAACCCATCGTGTGCTATTAAATAATGACATAGCAGCTAAAGAGGGTATGGTTTGCGGAGGGATGATGGATGTATATCTTGAACCTTTGAAGAACATTATTCCATATCAAAAAGCTTTATCGCTTTTACAAAATAATCAGTCCTCTGTTATGCTCGAAAGAATTGGTTCACCTAACTTAAAAAGTATTTATAATTCTAGTGGTGAGCTACTATTTGGTCTTCCTGTGCAAGAATGCTTGAAGGATTATATTAATAGCAAAAAGCCGTTGGTTTTACTGTTAAATAATGAAAATTGGTTGGTACAACCAATCCAACCTGATGAAAAATTGCTTATTTTAGGTGCTGGTCATGTGGGCAAAGCTGTTGCAGATTATGCCTATGCGTTGGATTTTGCTGTTTCAGTAGTAGATGATCGTAGTACATTTGCAAATAAACAAAGGTTTCCCTTGGCAAAAAATGTAATTTGTGCTGATTTTGTTAGTGCTCTTGCTGAATCTGAAATTGATGATAATACTTATGTTGTAATTGTGACTAGAGGGCATAGCTATGATGAGATTTGTTTGAAATATATATTAACACGTGAAACAAAATATGTTGGTATGATAGGGAGCAAACGGAGAGTAGAGCTGCTTCGTAAAAAAATATTAGCAGAAGGCATAGTTGCCATAAATGAAGCAAAACTGCATGCACCAATAGGACTAAAAATTGGAGCAGAAACACCAGAAGAGATAGCTATAAGTGTCTTGGCGGAAATAATTTCTGTTCGACGAAGTTCATAAATACTTAACCAGGAATAAAAAAACGCAAAAAAAATGTAGTTTAATTTAAAAAATGTGATATAATGTTTTTAATTGTGGCATAAACCACTGAAAAAATACTAAGGAGTTGAAATAATGTTTGGTAAATCTGATTTAGATATTATGTGGAGTTTTGATCCTGAAATTGCCAAGGTTGTTGAAAAAGAAAGAAACCGTCAAGATGCAAAAATAGAATTAATTGCCTCAGAAAATTTTGTTTCTCCAGCAGTAATGGCAGCACAAGGATCTATTCTAACTAACAAATATGCTGAAGGCTATCCTGGCAAACGTTACTATGGTGGGTGTGAGTATGTTGATATAGCAGAGGACTTGGCACGCGAAAGAGTAAAAGCAATTTTTGGGGCTGATCATGCAAATGTTCAACCGCATTCTGGAGCAAGTGCAAATATTGCAGTTTATCTTTCATGCCTCCAACCTGGGGATACAGTACTAGGCATGAGCTTAGCACATGGTGGACATTTAACTCATGGTTCTCCAGTTAACCTTTCTGGAATTCTTTACAACTTCGTACCATATGGAGTTAATAAAGAAACAGAAATGATTGATTATGATGAAGTGATGAAAATTGCAAAAGAATGCAAACCAAAATTAGTAGTTGCTGGAGCAAGTGCATATGGTAGAAAATTAGATTTCATAAAATTCCGTGAAATAGCAGATGCAGTAGGAGCAAGATTAATGGTTGATATGGCTCATATTGCTGGTTTAGTTGCAGCAGGATTACATATGAATCCAGTACCGTATGCTGATTATGTAACTTCTACAACACATAAGACTTTACGTGGACCTCGCGGAGGCTTAATTTTATGTAAAGCGGAATATGCTCGAGAAATAGATAAAGCTATCTTTCCTGGCTTGCAGGGTGGTCCATTAATGCACGTAATTGCAGCAAAGGCAGTTGCATTTAAGGAAGCAGCAACTCCAGAATTTAAGGCTTATCAGCAACAAGTTATTGTTAATGCGGATACATTAGCTAAAGGCTTAATGAAAAGTGGTATTCGCGTAATATCTGGTGGAACCGATAATCATGTAATGTTAGTTGATATAAAAGGCAGTAGAGATTTAACTGGAAAAGAAGCTGAGAAACGTCTAGATGAAGTTGGAGTTACAGTCAATAAAAATACTATTCCTTTTGAAACTTTAAGCCCATTTGTCACAAGCGGACTTCGAATGGGAACTGCAGCTTGTACAACTCGTGGATTCTTAGCTGAAGATATGAATGTTATTGCTAATATTATCAGTGATATTCTTACTGAAGATTATAAAACAAAGATTCATACAATTGATTTGGAAATAAATAGATTAACAGCAAAATATCCTTTGTACCGCGGTTTATATAGAATTTCTCCAGTTGAATAGAATGAGATAATTAATACAATCAAAACCACCTTTTTCATAAAATTGGTGGTTTTTTTGTGTATAGATACTATACAAGTAAAAGAAAATAAGCTATTATTAATAACGTTGAGTAGATACTCAAAACATTATATTTGAGGGGATGATTAAATAAATGAAGGATATAGCACAAAAAATTAGTGCAATTGTTGAAAGGGATAAAGAGGAAATTGTTAAATTTATTCGAGATTTTATTGCCATTGAAAGTGTGACTTACCAAGAAAAGGCAGCAATAGATTTTTTGGCAGCAAAAATGAATGATTTTGGTTATGAAGAGGTTCGCATTGATGCAGTTGGTAATGTGTTAGGTAGAGTTGGGAGTGGTAAAACTGTTGTTGTTTATGATGCGCATATTGATACAGTTGAACCAGGCGAAGCTAAAGATTGGGGTTTTGATCCTCTAAAAGGAAAATACGAAAATGGGATTATTTATGGACGCGGTGCAGTAGACGATAAGGGCTGTTTAGGTGGGCTGGCATATGCCGGAAAAGTATTGAAAGAATTATCTCTAACGGGCGATTTTACTTTATGGGTATCTGGTTCTTTGGCAGAAGAGGATGTAGAGGGTTCTGCAGTAAATGAAATGTTGAAAGTTAATGCTGATATTAAACCTGACTTTATCTTAGTTGGGGAGGCATCAGGACTTAGAATTGTACGTGGTCATAAAGGACGAGCAATGGTAAAAGTTACTGTACCAGGAAAGCCTGCTCATGCGAGCTCTGCTTATAAGGGCATTAACTCATTATCAAAGGCTTTGCCAATCTTAGAAGGTATTGATAAGATGAATGATTTTGCTGAGGATGAATTTTTAGGCAAGGGAACTTTTGAGATTACTTCATGCGTTTCAGAAACTTTATCACTAAATACTATTCCGGGTAAAACTGTGCTTCATGCAGATAGACGAATTTCTTGTGGTGAATCAATTAGTGATATTCTAGGGGAAATTAAGGAATGGACAGATGGTGCTAATGCTGTAGCTGAAATTGGTGAAGAACGCTATAAAACCTATACCGGGTATGAAGTAGTAGCTGAAGATTATTTCCCATCTTGGGTGATGCCTATGGATAGTAAAATTGTTCAAGCAGGGATTGAAACTTTCAAGACACTTTTTGAAAAAGAACCAGTTGTAGGCCGTTGGGATTTCTGTACCAATGCAACATCATTATGTGGAAGAACTGGAATTCCTGCTCTAGGTTTTGGACCTGGAGATGAATCTTTATGTCATTCTTTGGATGATCAACTTCCTGTTTCAGAGCTAGTTGAAGCAATTAAATTCTATACTCTATTTCCTTTGATTGTTAGCAAATAATAATAACAATATTTTGAACTGTGACATTTTATTTTTAGCGTCACAGTTCTTTTTATATAAAAGTTAATTCTTAAAGAATAAGTTGAAAATGTTAGTATAAATAAGAATCATTAACAATTAATATGAAATTAAAGTTTACATATTCGCATAAAACAATTGTAAAGGGGTTTGAAAATGACAGAAAAAATTAAAATGTCTGTTCCTTTAGTTGAAATGGACGGAGATGAAATGACAAGAATTATTTGGCAACAAATTAAAGACATCCTCTTGACTCCATATATTGAACTGAAAACTGAATATTATGATTTGAGTTTAGAGGAAAGAGATAAAACTAATGATAAAGTGACTGAAGATGCAGCTAATGCTACAAAAAAATATGGTGTAGCTGTAAAATGTGCTACAATTACACCTAACTCTCAAAGAATGGAAGAATATCACTTAAAAGAAATGTGGAAAAGTCCCAATGGTACAATCAGAGCAATTCTTGATGGGACAGTATTCCGAGCCCCTATAACGCTAGATACCATAAGCCCATTTGTGAGGTCTTGGAAAAAACCAATTACTATTGCCCGTCATGCATATGGGGATGTTTATCGTGATGTAGAAATGCTTATTCCAGCAGAAGCCCGAGTCGAACTTGTTTGCACTGAAAAAGATGGTCAAGAAACTCGTCTACTAGTACATAATTATTTAGGCTCAGGTATTACTTTAGCTATGCATAATTTAGATGATTCTATTGCTAGTTTTGCTAGAGCGTGCTTTAATTTTGCTTTAGAACAAAAAGAAGATTTGTGGTTTGCTACTAAAGATACAATTTCTAAAAAATACGATCACCGTTTCAAAGATATTTTTCAAGATATTTTTAATTTGGAGTATTCAAATAAATTCAAGGCATTAGAAATTGAATATTTTTACACTTTAATTGATGATGCGGTAGCTCGAGTAATGCGTTCTGAGGGTGGATTCATTTGGGCATGTAAAAATTATGATGGTGATGTTATGTCAGATATGGTGGCCACTGCATTTGGAAGTTTAGCCATGATGACTTCTGTGCTTGTTTCACCAGAGGGCTTTTACGAATACGAAGCAGCTCATGGAACGGTAACACGGCATTATTATAAACATCTAAAGGGAGAAGAAACTTCTACTAACCCCATGGCAACTATCTTCGCTTGGACTGGAGCACTTAGAAAGCGTGGCGAAATAGATAATAATAGAGAACTAATATTATTTGCAAATAAATTAGAACAAGCTTCTATTGCTACTATTGAAATGGGTATAATGACAAAAGATTTAGCTGATTTAACTACACTAACAAATAGTAAAGTTGTTAGTACAAAAGAATTTTTAAGCGAAATTGCCAATAAATTAAGATGATTTTAAGAGGAACATCATATAAATGGTGTTCCTCTTAAAATTCTCTAGAGTAAATTATGAAGAAAAGCAGGAAAAATGTTTTCAAGGTAGAATATATATATAATACAAGTTAGTAAAGGTGATGTTCATAATGTATAGTTGTTTTACAAATGAATCATTAAATTTATTTCATCAAGGGAAATTATTAGATGCATATAAATATTTCGGAGTTCATCTTTGCGAAAAAAACGGAATTGATGGGGCTTTTTTTGTATTGTGGGCTCCTCACGCTAAACAAGTAGAAGTAATTGGCGATTTTAATAAATGGATACCTAATAAATTGGAGAAGCTAAATATTAGTAAAAGTATTTGGTCTACATGGCTTCCGATGGTAAAAAAGGGCATGTTTTATAAATTCGTAATTACCACACAAAAAGATGAAAAAATTTATAAAATAGATCCATATGCTTTTGCTGCAGAACTAAGACCTGGTACAGCCTCAAGTGTCAACGACTTATGCCATTTTAATTGGCAGGACAAAAATTGGCTAGAAAAAAGAAGTGCAATAAATAGTATAAATTCACCTATTTCGATTTATGAAATGCACCTGGGGTCTTGGAAAAGAAAAACAGATGGGACATATTATACTTATGAGGAACTGGCTCCTCTTTTAATATTTTACTTAAAGAAACATTATTTTACCCATGTTGAGTTTATGCCAATCATGGAGCATCCACTTGATGCTTCATGGGGTTATCAAATTACAGGTTTTTATGCAGCAACTAGCCGATATGGAACACCGGCACAATTAAAAATTTTAATTAATGAATTACATAAAAATAATATTGGTGTAATCTTAGATTGGGCTCCAAGTCACTTTTGTAAGAATGAGGAAGGTCTAAGGCTTTTTGATGGACTACCCTTGTATGAGGCAACAGAAAGTTGGAAAAGCGAAAATTATAGTTGGGGAACTACAAATTTTAATTTTTCCTGTTTGGAGGTAAGAAGTTTTTTAATTTCTAACGCTTTATTTTGGATAAATGAGTTTCATATTGATGGTTTACGAGTTGATGCAGTAAGTAATATTTTATATTTGGATTATGGAAAAAAACAAGGTGAATGGGAGCCAAATGAATACGGTACTAATGTTGATATAGCAGCAGTTTTTTTCTTGAAAGAATTAGCAACTGCTATTCAACAGTCAGAGTCCAATGCGATGCTTATTGCTGAAGAGTCAACTACTTGGTCTGGAATAACTAATCATGTTTCAGAAGGAGGGCTAGGTTTTCAATACAAGTGGAATATGGGGTGGATGCATGATACTTTAGATTATATCAGTACAGCACCTTTTGAGAGAAATAAAATCCATCATAAATTAACTTTCTCTACTAGCTACGCATATAGCGAGAATTTTATCCTTGCTCTATCACATGATGAAGTTGTTCATGGAAAAAAAACTATATTGGATAAAGTATTTGGAACATATGAAGAAAAATTTGCTACAATTCGTACATACATTGCTTATATGTTTACGCATATGGGAAAGAAAATGTTCTTCATGGGAACGGAGTTTGGACATTTTCAAGAGTGGTCAGAAAATAGAGAGCTAGACTGGAATTTATTGAAATATCCAAAACACAGTTCTATTAACTGTTACATAAAAGATTTGAATTATTTATATATTAATTCACCTGCTTTATGGAAGTTAGACCAATCTATTAAGGGGTTTAGTTGGATTGAAGCAGATGATGCTAGAAAGAATCTATATATATTCGCTCGTTATGATGATCAAGGAAATGGTAACTTGATAGTCTTAAATTTTTCAGGATTATTTTATGAAAAGCAAAGTATAATCGTGCAAGTTCAAGGAAAATACGAACTCCAGTTACATAGCGAAGACCTTCGTTTTGGTGGAGTTAAAAAAGATAAAAAAAGGATATTTTACTCTAAAAAGAACAAGAAAATTCATCAAGAAAACTTCCTTGAAGTTGATATTTTCCCACTAAGTGCTATGATTTTTTCATTCAAGTATAATTAAAAAATTATCTTAATTTGGAGGAGACAGATTATGAAAAATGAAATGGTTGCTATGATTTTAGCAGGTGGACAAGGTAGTCGTTTGGGAGCATTAACTAAGAATTTGGCTAAACCAGTAGTTTCTTTTGGAGGAAAGTATTGTATTATTGATTTTGTTTTAAGTAATTGCTCAAATTCCGGAATAAGTACTGTAGGGGTTGTAACTCAATATAAACCATTAGCATTAAATTCATATATTGGTAACGGCGCAGCTTGGGATTTAGATCGAAGTTATTATGGGGTATGTTTACTACCTCCATATATGGGTTCTGAAGGTGGAGAATGGTTTAAAGGTACAGCTAATGCTATTTATCAAAATATTTCTTACATTGACTTGTGTGATCCTGAATATGTTTTAGTGCTGTCTGGTGATCATGTTTATAAAATGGATTATGCTAAAATGTTAGATTTCCATAAACTCAATAATGCAGATGCAACGGTAGCTTGTATTGAAACTAGTTGGGAAGAAGCAAGTAGGTTTGGAATAATGGACCTAAATGATGAGGGGAGAATAATTGATTTTGAAGAAAAACCGATAAACCCAAAAAGTAATTTGGCATCAATGGGTATTTATATTTTCAGTAAAAAATATCTTTATTCTCACTTAGAAGCGGATGAACATGATCCTAAATCAGCCCATGATTTTGGCAAGAATATAATACCTAATATGCTCCATTCTGGTGGCAAGGTATTTGGTTATAAATTTAATAGTTATTGGCGAGATATTGGGACAATTTCAAGCTTATGGGAGGCAAATATGGATCTCTTAAAAATTGATCCAGAACTTGATCTTTTTGATAAAATGTGGGTAATTAGTTCGAAAAAGAAGGGAAGACCTTCGATGTTCATTGAGCAAGCTACAACTATTTCGAACTGCCTTATAGATGAAGGATGCAGAATTAAGGGTTCAGTAGATAATTCAATTTTATCTGTAGATGTAATGGTAGAAAATGAAGCAAAGATTACTAACTCAATTCTTATGCCAGGCGCTAGGATTGGAAAAGGAGCAGTTGTAAATAAAGCATTTATAGGACCAAACGCAATAATAGAAGATAATGTTGTTATTGATTCAACCAAAAATCAGAAGGTGGTCGATAGTGATTATTGTGGAATAACTGTTATTGGGGATAATGCTCACATTGTTGCAGGGGCTATTATCGATGATGGCGGTAGAGCAGTATCATTACTAAATAGCTTAAGGAGGGTTTAGCATGAACAATGTTTTAGGAATAGTTGTATTAGCAGAAGATGAGAGCCACATCCAAGAATTAACTGAAGCTAGAATTATGGGTGCTATTCCATTTGCAGGTAGATATCGACTTATTGATTTTATTCTCTCAAATATGGTTAATTCAGGTTTGCGAAGTGTAGCTATGCTTTTTGGAGAAAGATCACAGTCACTGCTAAATCATTTATCTGCAAGCAAGTCTTGGGACTTGAATAGTAGAAAGGGAGGTTTGATATATTGGCCTTTCAAGAATGAAATAGCCATTCGAAAAGCAAAAGGAAGCTTTTTAGCTTGCTTAAGAGAGCACTTACAAGATTTAAAGGACAGTCCTCAAGAATATATTTTAATATCAAATTCTAACTGCATTATTAATTTAGATTTTGTCAAAGTTTTCGATTTTGCCGAAAAAAAAGATGCTGATATTATTTTAGTATACAGCAAAATAGATGGAAAACATGCTGAGGCACGTGTTTCAGCTCTAACCTTAGATCTTAGTAAGGATAACAAGGTAATCGGTGTTACTGAACATATTAATCGCTTAGTAACGGGGAATATTTATTCTGAAATTATTTATATTAAAAAAAATATTTTAATAGAAGTTATAGAATATTCTGAAGAAAACGAGCTTGCTTCTGTAGCTAGTTTAATCAGGATTATTAGCGAGGGGAAGTATAAGACTTATGGATTTAAGAATACTGGTTATTTTGCAGTTATAGAATCCTTATCATGCTATTATGCAGAGAGTATGAAAATTCTTGGTTCTGAGCATTTTCAAGAAATTTTTCTTAGCGAAGATTTTCCTATTTTTACTAAAGCTCTTAACTTAGCACCTGCATTAATTAAAACAGGTGCAATTGTGAATAATTCATTGATTTCTAGTGGATCAAGAATTGAAGGAGTGGTGGAATTTAGTGTTTTATCAAGGGATGTACTTGTTAAAAAAGGAGCTATCGTTAAAGACAGTATCATTCTTTCAGACTGTATTATCGAAGAAGATGCAGAAGTTATTGGAGCAATTATAGATAAGAATTCAGTGGTTATGGCAAAGGAAAAAATTATAAAATCCGACAATGAAACTTTTACATATTATACTTCAGTAAATTATAAATAATTTGAGATTATTATGTTAAATTATACTTTTTTAGGAGAGAGGAAGCTGGATGAAAATCCTATTTGTAGCAGCGGAAGCAATACCCTTTGTCAAAACTGGCGGTCTAGCAGATGTTGCTGGAAGTCTTCCAAAAAGTTTAATAGAAGAAGGACTGGATGTTGCTGTAATACTACCGAAATATCAAGATATTCCAGAGAAATTTGTAGATAAAATGCAATATTTATTAAGTTTTAATATTACTATCGGTCAGATTAATCATTATTGTGGAATTTTCTTCATGAAAATTGGAGAGGTTAATTTTTATTTCATTGACAATGAATACTTATATCAAAGGCCAGGGCTCTATGGATATTGGGATGATGGAGAGAGGTTTGCTTTTTATGTAAAAGCTGCTTTAGACTTTATGCCATTAGTAAATTTTAAGGCGGATATTATTCATTGTCATGATTGGCATAGCGCTATGCTACCAGTACTTTTAGTAGAACAATATAAGAAATTAGAATATTATAAAAACATGAAAAGTGTGCTTACTATTCACAATTTGAAGTTTCAAGGTATTTTTACACCTGATATTTTAAAACTATTCGGATTGTCCTTTAATCTATTTAATACAGAGTCATTAGAATTCTTTGGAAATATTAATTATCTAAAGGGTGGTATATTTTATGCTGATAAAGTTACTACTGTTAGTAAAAACTATGCAGAAGAGATTTGTCAAGAAGAGTATGGTGAAGGAATTGATGGTGTTTTAAGCAAAATTAAAGATAAAATTGAAGGAATTGTTAATGGAATTGATACAGACATTTACAATCCAAAAACAGATAAGAGCATAGTGCGAAACTATACTATAAGAAACTTCATGAGTAAAGTGGAAAATAAAAGAGCTTTACAAGCAGAATTTAATTTAGAAGTCGATGAAAGCATTCCACTTTTTACTATGATTTCACGTTTAACTGATCAGAAAGGGTTAGATATTTTTCTGCCGATATTAGATGAATTTTTGCAAAAAGATGTTCAGTTATTTATTTTGGGTACAGGTGAGAAAAAATATGAAGAGATATTGAAAGATGTCTCAAGAAGTTATCCAAATAAATTTTTCTTTTGTAATTATTTTAATGAGAGCTTAGCTCATAAAATTTATGCTGCGGGAGATTTTTTCTTTATGCCATCTAGATTTGAACCATGTGGATTAGGTCAATTAATTGCGATGCGTTACGGTAATATTCCGATAGTTAGAGAGACAGGTGGGTTAAAAGATACTGTTGAAGCTATTAATATCTTCACACAAAAGGGAACAGGCATAACATTTGCTAAATACTCAAAAAATGATTTGAGAGAAGCTATTAAGCGCTCTCTAGAATTATATGAAGATAAAAAATTATTACTTAAAATTGCAGCTAATGCTATGAAAAAAGATTATAGCTGGAAACAATCAGCCAAAAAATACTTAAATATTTATAGTGAACTAGTTGAATAAACAAGCAATAGAATGGGGAATGATTAATGCTTAAAGAAGAAATATGCGAGAATTTTCTAAAAAAATTAACCTTGCTAACTGGCAAATTTATAGATGAAACAAGTAAAGAAGAAAGATATGAAGCGCTTATTGCAGTATTAATGGAAGAAATAAAAAAGTATTGGAAAAATACAACTGATAGCCATGAAAAAAGCAATTGCAAACAGGTATACTATTTTTCTATGGAATTTTTGTTAGGTAAAATGTTAGAAATGAATATTTTAAATATGGGAATAAAAGTCGAAGTTGAAGCAGCTATGGAATCCTTAAATCTTAAATGGAATGAATTAACTGAGTTAGAACCAGAACCAGGTCTAGGAAATGGAGGCTTAGGTAGACTTGCTGCATGTTTTTTAGATTCTTTAGCATCTTTAGGGTATGCTGGTCATGGTATGGGCATGAGATATACACATGGTTTGTTCAAACAAAAAATCGTTGATGGATACCAAGTCGAGTTGCCAGATAACTGGTTACTTCATGGTAATATGTGGGAAACTCGCAAGCCTGAGAAAGCAGTTGAAGTTAAATTTGGGGGATATTTAAGAGAATATGAAGAAAATGGAAGATTAGTAGTATTACATGAGCATTATGATTCTGTATTAGCTGTACCATATTATATGCCAATAGTAGGCTATGAAAATGCTATAGTAAATGAACTTTGCTTATGGGGTGCTGAGGTTATTTCTAAAAATTTAGATTTTGCATTCTATGACGGCGAAAAATATTTTAAGGCTATGGAATTGAATAAAAAGGTCAAAGCTATCTCCCAAGTCCTTTATCCTGATGACACGTTCGAGGAAGGATTAATTCTCCGGTTAAAACAAGAATATTTTCTTTCTTGTGCGGGTGTTACTAGAATAATTAAAAACTTTTTGCAGAAAGAAACGGACCTTAAATTTTTAGCTAAAAAAGTAGCTATTCACATCAATGATACGCATCCAACCCTAGTTATCCCAGAGTTGATGCGCCAATTATTAGATGAGTATAATCTTACTTGGGAAGAAGCTTGGTTAATAACTGTTGAAACAGTGTCTTTCACAAATCATACAATTTTAGCAGAAGCATTAGAGCAGTGGTCAGAAAACATGATGGAAAAGTATTTACCTCGTATTTTTCAAATTATCAAGGAAATTTCTCGGCGCTTTGCAATGGAAGTTTGGCAGAGACATACTGATAACTGGAATCTATCTGAACGAGTTGCTATTTTGAGTCATGGTAAAGTACATATGGCAAAACTGGCAATTGTTGGTAGTAATAAGGTAAATGGTGTTTCAGCTTTACATACAGATATTTTAATGAAAAACACTTTTAAAGATTTTTACGAGTTATATCCAGAACGCTTCCATAATAAGACTAATGGAGTAACCCCTAGAAGATGGCTTTTGCATGCTAACCCTCAATTGACAAATCTTCTAGAAGCAACTATAGGAGAAAGTTTCAAGCGAGATTTATCTCATTTGATTAAATTTATGGATTTTCATGAGGATGTTGGAGTATTAGATGAAATCAAGTTGATTAAAAGAAATAACAAAGAACGTTTAGCAAGTTTAATAAAAGATCAGACTGGAATATTGATTGATACAAATTCAATATTTGATGTGCAAATAAAGCGTTTTCATGGTTATAAAAGACAACTGATGAATATTTTACAGATAATACAGTTGTACCAAAGAATACTTGAGAACCCAAACATGGAAATGCAAGCTCGCACATATATTTTTGCTGGAAAAGCAGCCCCATCCTATTATTATGCTAAAAATATAATTCATTTAATAAATACCGTTGCAAGAAAAATTAATAGTGATCCGCAAGTTAAGAATTTGTTAAAAGTTGTCTTCTTGGAAAATTATAATGTTTCCTTGGCAGAGAAAATTATCCCAAGCGCAGATATTAGCGAACAGATTTCTACAGCAAGCAAAGAAGCTTCAGGTACAGGTAATATGAAGTTTATGATGAACGGTGCTGTTACCATCGGAACAATGGACGGAGCGAATGTTGAGATTAATGAACTTGTTGGTGGTAACAATATGGTAGTATTCGGATTGACTTCTAATCAAGTATTAGCATATTATCAGCAAGGTGGATATAGCTCTTGGGATATTTACAACCACAACAATCATATTAAACGCGTAGTAGATAGTTTAACAGACGGATTTTTAGGATATGACGGTGATTACATTGATATTAAACGTTCACTTCTAGATTATAATGACGAATTTTTCGTTTTAGGAGACTTAGAAAGTTATTGTGCTGCTCAAGTAAGGGTAGACAAGTTGTATCAAAATCAACAATTATGGCAAAAAAGTTGCTTAATAAATATTGCAAAGTCCGGAAGTTTTTCTAGTGATCGCACAGTAGAGCAATATGCAAAAGAAATTTGGTTATTAAAAAAATAAACAAGATATAAAACACTCATGATATGAAAATGAATATCATGAGTGTTTTATATCTTGTGAAAAAATAAAATTAAACATAAGTTACTAATATTATTGAGTTAATCCATAAATGAGTTATAATTAAAGTGTTACACTTTTTATCTAGAAAAGAAAAAAATGGCGCGCTTGGCTGGATTCGAACCAGCGACCAACAGAGTCGGAGTCTGCTACTCTATCCCCTGAGCTACAAGCGCATGAAGTTAGTATAGACAAATTTCTATAATAAGTAAAGGTGATATGATGAAAAAAATCAATTGTGAGCAAATAAGTATGGAAGTTGCTAAACTTTGTATTGAAGCTAACTGTTTACTTGGTGTTGATATGCAAAAAGCATTTAATGTGGCAATTGAAAAAGAAAGAACTGACTTAGGTGTTGAAGTGCTTAAAGACTTAAAAGAAAATTTTGAAATTGCAAAAGAAAGAATGATGCCAATTTGTCAAGATACAGGAACTGCTGTTGTTTTTATAGAATTAGGTCAACAGGTAGAAATAGTCGGAGGTAGTTTTGAGGAATCCATTCAGGTTGGTGTAAGAAAGGGTTATCAAAGTGGATATCTCAGAAAGTCTATTGTTCAAAGCCCTTTTTTAAGAAAAAATACTGGTGATAATACACCAGCGATTATTCATACTAAAATTGTTGATGGAGATACATTGAAGATAACTGTAATGCCTAAAGGTGGTGGATCAGAAAACGTATCTCGATTAGGCATGCTAAATCCAGCACAAGGAAGAGAGGGTGTAGCATTTTTTGTGTTAGAAACATTAAAATTGGCTGGCCCTAATGCTTGCCCACCATATGTAGTTGGAGTGGCAGTAGGAGGCAATTTTGAAGCTGTGGCAGTAGCTTCTAAGGAAGTTTTGACTCGTGATTTAGCTGATAAAGGTAATAGTGATGAAGCTATTGCTCTTGAACAAGAATTATTAATCAAAATAAATGAATTAGGGATTGGAGCACAAGGTTTTGGAGGAGATAACACGGCATTTTCTGTAAAAGTAAATATCATGCCTTGTCATATAGCTTCTTTGCCAGTGGCAGTTAATATAAGTTGTCATGTTAATAGACACAAATCAAT
Source organism: Clostridia bacterium (assembly GCA_037141195.1). Taxonomy (GTDB): domain Bacteria; phylum Bacillota; class TC1; order TC1; family JBAXCZ01; genus JBAXCZ01. Next base: position 70,777 of record JBAXCZ010000005.1, on the reverse strand, counting down.
TGTAATTCAAGGAGTGAGTTAAATAGATACTATTAGATTAAAACTACCAATTGCAGATAATATGATAATTAATAAACTTGTTGCAGGTCAGAGGGTACTCCTAAGCGGAGTTATCTATACAGCTAGAGATCAAGCACATAAAAGAATTGCAGAGAGCCTTTTTAATGAAAAAAAACCTCCTTTTGATCTTATAGGGCAAGCCATATATTATGTTGGACCAGCACCGGCGAAACCAGGAGAGATTATTGGCTCAGCAGGACCGACTACTAGTGGTAGAATGGATGTCTATACACCACTTATGTTAGAAAATGGTATCAGAGTTTTAATTGGGAAAGGCAAACGAAATCAAGACGTAAAAGCTGCACTTTTAAAAACAGGTTCTGTCTATTTAGCAGCTTATGGTGGAGCAGGAGCACTGCTTGCAAACAGTATAAAAAAAGCAGATATAATTGCGTATGAGGATTTAGGACCAGAAGCGATATATCGATTAGAAGTTGAGGATTTTCCAGTAATAGTTATTATAGATATACTAGGAAATGATTATTATGAACAGGTAGAGGAGCATAGAAATGCTTAAGAAAAAGATTGTTGTATTATTAGGTGGAATTTCACCAGAAAAAGAAATATCACTCAAATCAGGGAACGCTGTATTTCAAGCAGTAGAAAATTTGGGATATGAGGCAATTAAAATAAATCCAGCTGACAAGAATTGGATGGAAAAATTGATTAGTTTTTCTCCTGATATGGTTTTTATAGCTTTACACGGGATTTTTGGCGAAGATGGTAGAATGCAAGCTTTACTGGAGTTTTTAGATATACCTTACACAGGCTGTGGTGTTTTAACTAGTGCAATTGCTATGGATAAAATTTATTCTAAAAAGATATTTTCTTATGATAAAATCCCAACGCCTGCTTTTATTACTCTGAATCTTCTTGATAAAAACACGGAAAAGTACAAAAAAGATTTAGAACTTTGGAAAGATAATTTTGGATTTCCTTGTGTAGTAAAAGCACCAAATCAAGGATCAACTATCGGTATTTATTTTGTGCACAAAGAGGAGGATTTAGAAAAAGCTATAGATAGCGCTTTCTCTTTTGAAGAGAAAATTATGCTAGAGGAATTCATTGTAGGTATGGAAGTAACTATTGGAGTTCTTGGTAATGAAGAACCGATAGCACTACCTTCTCTGGAAATAATATCTAAAACTGGAGTATATGATTATGAAGCCAAATATACAGTTGGCTTAAGTGAACATATTATCCCAGCTCGGATTACCCTAGAAACAGAAGCACTTGTTAAAAAGCTTGCGCTTGATGCATATAAAGCTTTAGATTGTCAAGGCTTTGCTAGAGTTGATTTTATGCTAGATGAAAAAAATCAGCCATTTGTCTTAGAAGTTAATACTATTCCAGGTTTTACAGAAACAAGTTTAGTGCCTGATGCAGCTAAGGTTTACGGTCTGAGTTTTGATCAATTAGTGGAAGTAATAATAAATTATAGTCTTGCTAAAAGAAGGAGTTAAGATGAAAAAAGCTAAAGTATATTTTACTGATTTAACCACAACAGGAGATACAAATCTACTTATAAAACTACAAAATTTAATAGAAAAAGCAGGGATTAGAAAAATTAATTTTAAGGATAAATTTACAGCTATTAAGTTACACTTTGGTGAACCAGGTAATCTTGCATTTTTAAGGCCGAATTTCGCAAGGGTTTTAATTGATGAAATTAAAAATTTAGGCGGAAAGCCATTTGTAACTGATTGCAATACACTTTACGTAGGTAGAAGAAAAAATGCTTTAGATCATTTAGATGCAGCTTATGAGAATGGATATAATCCCTTCTCCTTAGGTTGCCATGTAATTATTGGAGACGGATTAAAAGGAACCGATGAAACCATAGTAAGAATTAACCAAGAATTTGTGAAAGAAGCAAAAATTGGGACAGCTATCATGGATGCGGATATTTTTATTTCCCTCTCACATTTTAAGGGGCATGAGGCAGCAGGATTTGGTGGTGCAATAAAAAACATAGGTATGGGTTGCGGTTCGCGTGCTGGTAAAATGGAAATGCATAGCGCGGGAAAGCCAAGTGTAATAAAGGAAAGGTGTGTAGGATGTAAACAATGTGTTAAAAATTGTGCACAGGATGCAATTTCATTTACTGAAGAAAAAAAGGCAGTGATAGATGAAGATGACTGTGTTGGTTGCGGTCGCTGTATTGGAAATTGCAATTATGATGCTATTCAACCTATCTGGAGCGAAAAAAATGATGTTATGAATAAAAAAATGGCAGAATATACCAAGGCAGTATTAGATGATAGGCCAAGCTTTCATGTAAGCCTAGTAATTGATGTTTCTCCATATTGTGATTGTTACAGCAAAAATGATTTACCAATCATCAATGATGTTGGAATGTTTGCTTCCTTTGATCCTGTTGCACTAGATAAAGCCTGTGCAGATGCTGCAAATAAACAACCCTTACTACAAAATAGTATTTTAGCAGAAAAAACCAGCTCTGATTTTTGTGAAAAAGATTATTTTCATTTATTACATCCAGATACAAATTGGGAGATTTGTTTAGAACACGCTGAAAAAATTGGCTTAGGTACACAAGATTATGAATTAATTACAGTAAAATGAACTAGTTAAACGAATGCAAAAAAACAGCAAGTATTCTGAACAAAAAAGTTCAAAATACTTGCTGTTTTATTTTTGGAATTTTTTAAGATAAGGATGTAAGTTATTTGCTAGAATACCGGTAAAAAATCCTAAAGGAATTGATACTAGAAGGAGAATTGGAAGGTAATAAGCTATATTAATATTGTCAAGAAGAAAATATATACAGAAAATTTGACCTAAACTATGAGCCGCTGCTCCTAAAATACTAACTGTAAAAATATTAAAAAATTTTGACTTGAAGGCAAATAGCATAACTAAAAAGCTTAACATTGCCCCACTTAGACTAAGATAAAAGCTCAAGGATAAAAAGGTTCCACCAATAAGGCTTGCTATAAAAACTCTCAAGATTAATATAGTTAAAGTAAGTAAAGGCGTGAAAAGTTGTAAGCTTAGTAGAGTAATAATGTTTGCTAAACCTAATTTAGCTCCTGCTAAGGGAATTAGGACGGGGAATAATGATTCAACAATATAAAGTACAATACCTAGGGCTGTAAAAAGACTAGCTAGAATCAGTATCCTAGTATTGTTAAGATTATTTCTTAGCACATATGCTCACCCTTTATCTACTCGAATATTTTACAACCACTTTATTTGGTATACATATAATGCTTTCACCGTCTTTATGGATAGCACTATGAATCACACATATTTGATCTGGACAAGTAGAGGATGTCACACTTACACCACTTTTTGCATATGTAACTTGCATCTTACCATAAGTACCACTAAATTTAAATACTTGAGGGGTTGGAGCTAATTTTAGTTCAACAAGTAATTGTTGGTCATGAAAAATGAGAATACTATCACTTTTCTGCCCCAGATTAAAAAAAAGTATGCTAGAGGATATCAACAAAGCAAGCAGCAATATAGAAATAATTGCGATAAAGTCTGCTTTGCGAAAATGGGTTTTATTCATTAATCAAGGTCACCTTTTCTTTAATACTGTTAGACACTTTTATATTTCCACTTATATCTATTATAATACCTGCAATATTTGGAGTTGTTTCTAAAACATGTAAGCCTTGCTCACTGGGAAGTAAAAATATATAGGTTGAATAATAATCTGCCAAAGCTGAATCCGTGCTTATAATAGTTACACTAGCATTATAATTGACAGGATAACCATCTATAGGTGAGAGGAGATGATGATAACGCACACCAGCTACTTCATAATAGCGCATATAGTTACCAGAGGTTTCCGCGGTTTCATTGTCACTTAAAGTAACTGTAGCAGAGATTTTATCTAAATTAAATGGATTTTGAATTCCTATTTGCCAATTTGTTTTTTTAGGCTTATGTCCTAAAACTTTGATATTTCCACCAGCATTAATTAGGACACCAGTAAAATTATAATCCTTAAATATGTCAGCAATTTTTTCTGTGATATAACCCTTGGCAATACCACCTAGATCAATACCCATACCTTTAATAGGCAGAAAAACAGTGTGATTTTTTTTATCTATTTCAATTAAGTCTTGTTGAATAAGGGGAAGAACGTTACTAATTTCCATCTTGGTAGGCACTCTTTTTTCTGCTTTTGCTTGTGTCCATAGTTCAATTAGTGGTGCACAAGCAATGTCGAATTCTGGCTTTTTTAAACTGAGACAAAGAGCAATAACTTCAATGGTAGGTTCTGATACGTTTACTTTAGTAATTCCAGCTTGCAGATTTATTTTAGCAATGTCAGAGTTAGGATTATAGCGGTCTAAAAATTTATTAGAAATATCATTCATTGTTTGATTTACAACAGTAAGAGCTTTTGCAGCTTGGTCTTTATCGGAAGTATAAATTGTGATATCTACAACTGTGTCCATAACAAAGAAGGTACTGTTAATTGGAACAGTACCTTCTTTGTTAAAAAAAAGCTGCATGCAGCCAAAAAATATAATGGCTGAAATAAATACAAAAGTGCTAACAAAAATTAGTTTTCTGTTGCGCATATATTGCAACCTGCACATCCACTACACCCGGTTTTTTCTTCTTCTTTTTTTACAAAAACAAAGGTTGGATCAATCTCGGTAAGCTGCTGAATAGCTTTGGTAGGACATTTTTCTGCACAAATACCACAGTTTGTACATTTGTTGTAATCTATTCTAGCAATGTTTCCAGTAGGAGTACCCAATACATGGACAGCATCACTAGGGCAATTTTTCTCGCAAATACCACAGCTTATGCATGCAACTTTACACTGGTCTTTTGCTAACTTACCTTTATCTAGATTATTGCATCTGACATGAGTTAAATGGTCAATACTAACTAGTTCAAAAAGTTTTTGTGGACATTCTTTCACACATATTCCACAACCGGTACACAAAGAATAATTTACTTCTGGCAAATTATTCTCATTCATAATAATGGCATCAAATGGACAAGTATGGGAGCAATCACCCAAACCTACACAACCAAAAAGACAACTTCTTGAGCCAGCAAATTGGGTAATGGCAGCATGGCAATTTTGATATCCATGATATTTGTAAATCTCAGTAGTATTAGCTAAGCCACCATTACAATGAAGCTGAGAGACCTTACGTAATTCAACGCCAGTAACCTCAATACCCATAATTTCTGCAATTAATTCTGCTGTATTACCCTTAGCCACAAGACAGCCATTTGGCTTTGCTTGCCCATTCACAATCGCATCTGCTAAACCTGCACAACCAGGAAATCCACAAGCGCCACAGTTTACACCTGGCAATACTTCTAAAATTGCATCTAAGCGAGGATCAGTTTCCACGGCTAATTTCTTAGCAGCTATCGAAAGTATTAGGCCAAAAACTCCTCCGATAACTCCTAAAATAACTATAGCAATTAATATATTATTCATATTATTTATCACTCCTATTTAGACCAAACCAGTAAAACCAATGAAAGCCATGGACATACAGCTTGCTGTAATCAGATAAATAGGCACTCCTTGGAAGGCTTTTGGAATATTTGATAATTCTAAACGTTCACGAATTCCTGATAAAAGCACTAAGGCCAGGGTATAACCTAGGGCATTAGCAATTCCATTAGTGACAGATTGCATTAGAGTAAAGTTTTTAGTTATATTCAGAATAGCAATACCAAGAATTGCGCAGTTTGTAGTGATTAATGGTAAATATATTCCCATAGCTTTATAAAGTGGAGGCATGAATTTCTTCAAAAACATTTCTACAAATTGAACTAGTGAAGCAATAGTTAAAATAAAAGCTATAGTTTGTAAAAATTCCAAATGAAAGCGAACTAAAAGATACTGATACACTAACCAAGAAATAGCAGAAGCTAATGCCATGACGAAGGTTACAGCTCCACCCATTCCAAGTGCTGATTTAATATCCTTGGAAACACCAAGAAATGAGCAAATACCTAAAAATTGCACTAGAACAATATTACTTATAAAGATTGATCCGAAAATAATTACGAAATACTCACTCATAATTTAGTTAGTTCCTTTCTTTTTACGCATAATAATGGCAATGCCAGCGAATAAAAATCCCATTGTGATAAAAGCACCAGGTGGCAAAATCATTACTAACATAGGCTGAAAGTTTTGTCCAAACAATGACAAGCCCATAATACTGCCACCTCCTAAGATTTCGCGAATACCTGCAATTAGAATTAATGCCAGAGTATAACCTGTTCCCATACCAAGTGCGTCAAGAATGGAACGCCTTATATTATTTTTACTGGCAAAGGCTTCTGCGCGACCTAAAATAATGCAGTTTACAACTATTAAAGGAATAAAGAGACCCAAACTTATGTATAAAGCAGGTACATAAGCATGCATAAGCATTTCGATCAAGGTAACAAAAGTAGCAATAACTACAATGTATGCGGGTATACGAACTTCATTGGGAACAACTTTCTTAATCAAAGAAATAACAAAGTTAGACGCAATCAAGACAGCAGTAAAAGCTACTCCCATACCGATGGCATTATTGACGGAAGTGGTAACAGCGAGGGCAGGGCAAGTACCTAGCAATTGAACAAATAAAGGGTTTTCAGCAATTAAACCCTTGGTAAATTCTTGTGTATAACGCATAAGCTTCCTCCTTATTTAGTAAAATTAGCTATAAAGTGTTCTCTTGCAATATTTATACCTTTTGCGATGGATTTTGAGGTTATGGTTGCCGCTGTAATAGCTTCTACTTCATTTGTCTTTTCTGTACTTTTTTTGACAATTAGTAAATCTTCAGTAGTAGTTTTTCCAATAAAGCGATTGGTAAACCATTTCTCTGTAGCTTTAGCTCCTAACCCTGGTGTTTCGGTATGTGTAAGTATTTTAACACCAGTAATCTGTTGCTTTTCTAAATCAAATGCTACTAAAAAAGTGTTCTTTCCACCATAACCACTAGTTGCAACTTTATAAATAACCCCAACGGTTTTTCCACTGATTTTTGCTTCATTAATGAGAAGTATCTCAGGAGCATCAGACTTAATGGAACTTTCTACAATTTCTTCAGCGGTAGGGAATATTTCCTTATAGCCATTAATTAAATCTGCTGCTTGAGCTTTAGCAATTATAGGGGCAGTTGAACCATTTACATACGCAAGAAGAAAACCAGAAAGCGCAGCAATGAACAATAAAAACAAGGTAAGCTTGACAATTTTATTCATGTTTAGGTTCCTTTCTTTTTTTACCAAAGATTCTCGCTTTTGAATAACGATCAATTAATGGAGTTGCCATATTCATAATTAAAATGGAGTAACAAACACCCTCATTTAATCCGCCTTTAAGACGAATCAACACTGTTAAAATTCCTAAACAGATCCCGAAAATAAGTCGTCCTTTTTTAGTTATCGGACTTGTTACCCAGTCTGTGGCCATAAAGAAAGCGCCAATCATTAAACCTCCACTAAATAGGTGGTAGAAAGGATAAATTACGCCTAATCCATTAATTGCACCATAAATACTAGTTAAAATAGCAACTGTTCCAAGATAGCTAGCAGGAATCTTCCAATCTATCTGACCACGCCAAATCAAATATGCTCCACCCAATAATAGCGCCAAAGCACTTGTTTCACCAATAGAACCGCTAATGTTTCCCAAAAACATACTTGCAAGAGAAGGGAGTTCAGCAAAGTTATTGGCTTTCATCAAGGCTAAAGGAGTTGCGCTAGCAATTGCATCAGCAGCCATTGGCAGTGTCCATGTAGTCATTGCTACGGGCCAAGAAGCGAGTAGAATTGCACGTCCTACATGAGCTGGGTTAAAAATATTATGGCCAAGGCCTCCAAATACTTGTTTACCAATAATTATAGCTGAGATGGCACCAATAGCAGCAATCCACAGTGGAATAGAAGGTGGTAAGCATAAAGCCAATAAAACTCCCGTTAGAGCTGCACTACCATCAGAAATTGAAACAGTCCTTTTCATTATTTTCTGTGCAACAAATTCAGCAAAAACTGCAGAAATTGCGCAGACAGTAATTACTAGAAATGAGTGCAAGCCAAAAAATAAAATTGCCGCAAATACAGCGGGAAGTAAGGCCAAAAGTACATCTCGCATAGCTAAATCAAGTGAATTACTGCTATGGATATGAGGAGAGGAAGCTATTAGTAAGTTATTGTTCGTATTTTCCATATTGTACTTTCCTTTCTGTTAGTTATTTAACGAGTGGATTTGTAGGACCTTGCCCTTTAGAAGTAATATATTGTTTTGCTAATCTAATATATTGCACAAGTGGAATTTGGCAAGGACAAACAAATGCACAAGATCCACATTCAACACAGCTTATGGCTTCGAATCTTTCGGCATCTTCCCAGCGACCTTTTCTTGCATAGGCGGCAATACTTGATGGTTCTAAACTCATTGGGCATACATCTACACATTTTGCACATCGAGCACAGTCTCGTTCTCTTTCTCGTTTTGCAAAGGGAGAGCTATCATTAAAAACCAAAATACCTGATGTTCCTTTAGTTACTGGAATATCTAAAGTGAAGACAGCTGTTCCCATCATTAGTCCACCAGAAATGACAATCGAAGGTGAAGCAATAAAACCACCAGCTAATTCAACTAAATCACTATAGAGAGTTCCAATTCTAACACTTAGGTTTTGCGGTTTAGCAATACCATTACCATTAATGGTGAGTACGCGTTCAATCAGTGGCATATTTTGTTCCACCGCATCGGTAATGGCAGCTGCAGTTCCCACATTTTGCACAATAACTCCCACATCTGAAGGTAAGCCTCCTGCGGGCACTTCACGTTCTAAACAAGCATAAATTAGCTGCTTTTCTGAACCTTGAGGATATTTCTCAGGGCAAATCACAAGGCTAATATTTTGCTGTTTTTCTAACAAACGTGAAAAAATCTGAATTGCATCTGGTTTGTTATCTTCTATAGCAATTAAACCTTTAGCTAAAGGTTGTGTTTTCAATAAGTAGATTAACCCCTGCAAGATTTTTTCAGAGCGCTCAACTAGAATACGATGATCTGCTGTTAAAAAAGGTTCACATTCAATTCCATTTAAGATAATGTATTCAATATTTTTGTCTGGTGGGGGAGAAAGCTTAACATGTGTGGGAAAAGTAGCTCCGCCCATACCAGCAACACCTGAGTTAGTAATTTTTTCTAAGATTTCTTTCGCTGTTAATTTATCAGGTTCTTCTGTAGCTATGATGCTTTCATACAAAGTGTCTTCAAAATCATTTTGTATTACAATACAGTCTACAAAACGACCATTGGCTGTGGGTTTGCGTTGTATGCCAGTAACTCGTCCGCTTACACTTGAATGTACAGGAATACTCACAAAACCACGGGATTCACCTACCATTTGCCCCATTTTGACCTCATCACCAATCTTGACAATTGGTTGACATGGCACACCAATATGCTGTGATAAAGGTATATAGACTGTTTTAGGAGCAGGTGCTGTAATGATGGACAGTGTATTTGTGAATTCTTTATGTGCATCTATATGTACACCGCCGAAAAAAGAATTTTTTTTCACTCGAAAATCCTCCTTTTGATATTTTGATATAATAGGTTTAAACATTGAAGCGAAAATGGAGAATATCTCCATCTTGTACAATATAATCTTTGCCTTCAAGACGGAATTTTCCATTTTCCTTGGCTTGGGAAATAGAACCATAAGTAACTAAATCTTCAAAAGAAACAACCTCAGCCCTGATAAATCCGCGTTCAAAATCGGTATGGATAACTCCAGCTGCCTGAGGAGCTTTCGCACCTTTCATAATTGTCCAAGCTCTTACTTCAGGTTCACCAGCAGTAAAGTAAGTAGATAAACCTAAAACTCTATAAGCAGTATGAATTAACTGGTCTAATCCTGATTCGGGAATATTGAGTTCCAATAAAAAAATTTGTTTTTCTTCCGCAGAGAATTCAGCAATTTCCGATTCTATTTTTGCTGAAACAGGAATTACTGAGGCACTATGTTCAGATGCATAGGTAGCAACTTTTTGATAATATGGATTATTAGCAAATGTTGTGATTTCATCTTCGGCTAAGTTTGCTACATAGATAACTTTTTTAGTAGTCAACAGATTAAAAGTTTTTAAGAGCATATATTCTTCATCTGTAAAATCAAGCGTAATTGCCCATTTACCATATTCAAAAGCTTCCTTAATAATGCGTTCTGTTAAGGTGAATTCTGCAAGTGATTTTTTGTCTTTAGATTTAATTTTGCTAGCAAGTTTGTCTAGCTTTTTCTCCATGGATTGTAAATCAGCAAGTACTAGTTCTAAATTGATAACCTCAATATCATTGATTGGATCAATTTTACCAGACACATGAGCAATATTTTCATCATCAAAGCAACGAACAACATGGGCTATTGCATCTACTTCTCGGATATGGGCTAAAAATTGATTGCCCAGTCCTTCTCCCTTGCTAGCACCTGCAACTAAGCCTGCAATATCAACAAATTCAAAAGCTGCAGGGATTGTCTTTTTTGGATGATAAAGCTCAGTCAAAAAATCTAAACGCTTATCCGGAACAGAGACTATTCCAACATTCGGCTCAATGGTACAAAAGGGATAATTAGCAGCTTCTGCACCGGCTTGTGTTAGAGAGTTAAAAAGTGTTGATTTACCAACATTTGGCAATCCAACAATTCCACATTGTAAAGACATTTTTTTCCTCCTCAAAATAATAAGTTCATGAAGTACCCAACACATTATATGCTTTTTAAGTTGTACTTGCAAAATAATATTGCAATAATAAAGTGAAAATTATTACAAGCAAAAATATATCTACTATATAGTAATAAATTCTCAAAAATTTTGAAACAAAATAACAAATAAAATTGTCTTCAAGGCATAAGATGGGTTAAGTTATACTTCCTCAATGAGAATAACTTGGAAAATAGCAGGAAAAATATTAATAAAAGAAGAAGGTGAAATTATTAGTAAATCTTTGTCTTTACGAGAAAGATTTTTTATTTTTGCTTCTAAAGACAAAGCTTCATTTTTGTTTTCTAACTTAAAACTCGCTACTAATCTCTCAGGCTTAAATGATTTAGTGTATTTGCATCCTTTACCTTCAAAATGCGCAGCAATTCGTTTTTTTAGATTATTAGTATAGCCTGTGTAGAGACTATTATTCTTACAAAGTAGAATATATACATAGTATTGCATAATTACCCCTTTGCTTAATATAAAATGTATGATAACATCATTATTATATAGAAATAAATTCATGGAGGAAAGCATATTATGAAGAAACTTCAATTATTAATCTTGAGCTTTTTTATCTTGTTTGTTCTTTCTTTGCCATGTTATGCTGTGCAAATAATTGTTAATGAAGAAAATGTTGTCTTTAATCCTGAGGCCTTTATAACTGGGCAAGGAATTACATTAGTACCAATGCGACAAGTTTTAGAAAAATTAGATTGTAAATTAGATTACATATCAGATCAAAATATAGTTGCTCATAGAAATGGTAAGAGCGTATATTTTTCTGTTGATTCCAATAAAATTACTAATGCAAAAGGTGAAATCACTCTAGTTCCCACGCCAATTAAGCGAATAGGTAATTTTATATTTCTACCTTTAAGAGGAATAAGTGAGGCCTTTCAAGATTCTGTTGTCTATGAGAATAGAGTTATTACAATTAATAAGTATGTAGAACCTGAAATTCAATTACCCGTGTCAGATACTGAATTATTAGAGGGTGGAACCTCTTCTATTCCTGTTGAACCTTTAATTTCAATCTTAGGAGAACCGGAAATAGCTAGATCTGTTGCTAAAATATTCATGAATAAGATGAATCCTGCATATGCAGATATAGTTGATTTCTACTATGATATTGCACCAAAATATGGAGTAAGGGCAGATATAGCTTTAGCACAAGCTTGCAAGGAAACGGGATATTTTAAGTACGGAGGAATTGTAAAAGCAGAGCAAAATAATTTTTGTGGACTAGCAGCTACTGGAGTAGCTACAGTAGGTATAACTAACCTCAGAGGAGCAGATCCAACTAAAGTCTATTTTGTTGAAGGTGGGCAAGGGGCATTTTTTATAGATAGAACAACAGGAGTAGAAGCACATATTCAACACCTATTTGCTTATGCTACAATAAGTCCGTTACCTTTAGGAACAACACTATTAAGCCCGAGGTTTACACTTGTAAAAAGAGGTTGTTCACCTTATGTACAGTATTTAGGTAAAGCGGATAATATTTATTCCAATTATATGTCAGGTTGGGCAGTTCCTGGAAAGGGATATGGATCTAGTATTCTAAATGATTATTTGGCCAAGATGAAAATGTAGGAAACAAAACAATTGCTTTGGTACTTTTTTTATTGACAAAAATATTAATTCGGGGTAAAATTACTATCGTCGCTGCGGGTGTGGCGGAATTGGCAGACGCGCTAGACTTAGGATCTAGTGGTAGTACCGTGGGGGTTCAAGTCCCTTCACCCGCACCAATTTGCGAAAGTAGCTCAGTGGTAGAGCATCGCCTTGCCAAGGCGAGGGTCGCGAGTCCGAATCTCGTCTTTCGCTCCATAAAAACCTCGGTGACGTACCGAGGTTTTTGGTTTATATAGTAAAAAAACTATTAGCTATCGCTATAAAGTTAAAAAAATATGTTGGAATATTCAGGAGGCGTCAGAATGAGTTCAAGTTTCAAGCAAATTGAAAAGAATGTAGTTCAGTTAGAGGTAGAGGTTAGTATTGAAGTAATGGAGCAGGCATCAGTTAAGGTTGCAAAAAAAATGGCAGCAAAAGTTAACATTCCAGGTTTTAGAAAAGGTAAAGCTCCAAAAAAACTTGTTGAGTCGTATTATGGTCCAGCCGCAGTATTAGAGGAAACAGCAGATGCTGTACTTAGTGAAGCATATGCTAGTGCCGTGCTAGAACACAACATTTTTCCAGTTGATAAACCAGAAATTGATGTTGTAACATTAGAAAATGGAAAACCTTTTGTTTTTACCGCAAAAATTACAGTAAAACCTGAAGTAGAATTAGGAACTTATAAAGGGTTAGAAGTTGAAAAAGAAGTTAAAACTGTTTCTGAGGAAGATGTTAACAAACAATTAGACGCATTGCAAAAACGCTATGCAAAGCTTGTTAATATTGAAAAAGAAAGCGTTATTACTGGAGATATTGTGCTAATCGATTATGATGGCTATACCGAAGGTGAACAATTTGAAGGTGGAAAAGGTGAGAACTATTCGTTAGAAATTGGTTCAAATTCGTTTATCCCAGGCTTTGAAGAACAAATCATAGGAATGGTATTAAATGAAGAAAAAGAGATAAATGTTACTTTCCCTGAGGAATACCATGAAGTATCTTTGGCATCAAAGCCAGCTGTGTTTAAGGTTGTAGTTAAGGGAATTAAGCGTAAAGAATTAAGTGAATTAAATGATGAATTTGCCAAAGATGTAAGTGATTTTGACACATTAGTTGAACTAAAAGCAAATTTGAAAAGCAAATTAGTTGAAGGAACACTTAAGAAAGCTGAAGATGATATCAAAGAAAAATTGATTATTGCTGCTACAGCTAACGCTAAAGTAGAAATTCCAGACATTATGGTTCAGCATAAGGTTGATGATTATGTAAAAGATTTGGAAATGAGACTTAGTCAGCAGGGATTAACTCTAGAACAGTATATTGGGTTTGCGAAGATTAGTTTAGATGAAATTAAAGCGGATTATAAAAATAGGGCAGAAGAGCGTGTAAATCAAGATTTAGTGCTTTCTGCAATCGCCAAGGCTGAGAATATCGTAGCAACTGATTTGGATGTAGAAATACAAATTAATGAAATGGCAACAATGTATAAACAAGATCCAGCTACCATGCGAGCCTATTTAGAAGAACAAGGATCATTGTTCATGATTAAAGAAAATTTAATTGCGGATAAAGTAATTAAATTTATATTTGACAATGCTATAGTTACTGAAAAGTAAATAAAAACTGAAAAATCTCACGGAATTATTGAAATTTTGTGAGATTTTACTTCTTTAATAAATAGGAGAGTGTAGATATGTCTTATTATGTTCCAATAGTGGTTGAACAAACCAGTCAAGGTGAACGCTCATATGATATTTATTCTAGATTGCTTAAGGATAGGGTAATTTTTTTAGGTACTGCTATTGATGATGGGGTGGCAAATTCAGTAATTGCTCAAATGTTATTTTTAGAAAGCCAAGATTCAGACAAAGACATCAGTCTATATATAAATAGTCCTGGCGGTTCTATTACTTCAGGTATGGCAATTTATGATACTATGCAATATATAAATTGTGATGTTTCGACTATTTGTGTAGGGCTAGCTGCAAGTATGGGGGCATTTTTACTTGCTGCTGGTAAAAAAGGCAAACGATACGCATTACCAAATAGTGAAATTATGATTCATCAACCTTCAGGTGGAGCCCAGGGGCAAGCATCTGATATTAAAATTCAAGCAGAACGAATATTGCGTATGCGATTAGATCTTAATAAAATTTTGGCGGAAAATACTGGACAAAAGCTTGATATTATCGAAAAAGATACAGAAAGAGATAACTTTTTCTCATCAGAAGAAGCTAAAACATACGGTTTAATAGATGAAGTTATGATCAAACATAAGTAAATCAGGAGGTGACTTCCTTGGCTAAAAAGAGTGATGAAAGCAAATTATTTTGTTCTTTTTGTGGTAAACCACAGGATATGGCTAAAAAATTAGTTGCTGGAGACGGTGTTTATATTTGTGATGAATGTATTGAAATTTGCAATGATATTCTAACAGAAGAAATAAATAGCAATAGTGGGGAAGAGACTATTAATCTTCCTAAGCCAAAAGAAATTAAAGCTAGTTTAGATGAATATGTAATTGGACAGGAAAAGGCGAAAAAAGTTCTTTCTGTGGCAGTTTATAATCATTATAAACGTATAAACAGTAAATTGGATAATGATGAAGTTGAATTACAAAAATCCAATGTACTTTTACTTGGACCAACTGGCTGTGGTAAAACTTTGCTAGCTCAAACTTTAGCTAGAATTCTTAATGTTCCTTTTGCAATGGCAGATGCGACATCATTAACTGAGGCAGGTTACGTTGGTGAGGATGTTGAAAATATTTTGCTTAAATTAATACAAGCTGCCGACTTTGATATTCCAAGAGCAGAAAAAGGTATCATTTATATTGATGAGATTGACAAGATAACTAAAAAGTCGGAAAATGTATCTATAACTAGAGATGTTTCCGGCGAAGGAGTACAACAGTCATTGCTAAAAATCATTGAAGGAACTCGTGCAAGTGTGCCACCTCAAGGTGGTAGAAAGCATCCACAACAGGAGTTTATTCAAATTGATACCACCAATATTTTGTTTATTTGTGGGGGCGCATTTCAAGGTGTGGAAAAAATCATTGAAAATCGTGTTGGGAAAAAGACCATAGGGTTTGGGTCGGAAATTATAGCTAGTAAACGGATAGAGACAATTTCAAGCCTAATGAATATGGTATTACCGATAGATTTGCAAAAATATGGTTTAATTCCCGAATTTATTGGTCGTTTACCGATAGTAGTAGCTTTAGCAGAGCTTACAAAAAAAGATTTAGAATACATTTTAACAAAACCACGTAATGCCTTAATCAAGCAATACACGAAGCTCTTTGCCATGGATAAGGTGCAATTGAGTTTTGAGGAAGAAGCGATAGTGATAATTGCTGAAGAAGCAATAAAAAGAAAAATTGGTGCTAGAGGGTTGCGTTCTATTTTAGAGGAAATTATGCTGAATTTGATGTATGAACTTCCATCTAAGGAAGATACAGCGAGTATAAATATTACTAAAGAAATGTTAATCAATTATTTTGAAAACAATATAGCTTTGGAAAATATATCTTGAATTGTAATGCAATAAGGTGTAAATCAGTAATGTAAGACATTACAAGGTTTGCTTTTATTGCATTTTTTTATGAGGAGGTACCATAATGATAATTAGAAAAGCAGAATATATAAAATCTGCAGAAAAACATGAACACTTTCCAGAACTAGTATTACCACAAATAGCTATTGTTGGACGTTCTAATGTTGGAAAATCCTCAATATTAAATGCAATGACAAATCGAAAACAGTTAGCAAAAGTTAGTGGAACACCAGGAAAGACTAAACTAATTAATTTTTTTAATATCAATGATTTGTTTTATATTGTAGATTTACCAGGTTACGGCTTTGCTAGTTCTTCAAAAAACATGAAAAGTCAGTGGGGAAAAATGATGGAAGGCTATTTTACCGACAATAAGAATTTGGTAATGGTACTTCAGTTACTTGATATTAGACGTATTCCAAGTCAAGAAGATAAGGATATGATTGAATTTATAAGTTTTCACAATATTCCTGCCTTATATATTATTACCAAAACAGATAAGATAAGCAAAGGTGCAAGACTAGGACAAATAAAACAAATTGCAAAGGAAATTAATGTTGAAGATTACAAAAATCTTTTTATCCTAACCTCAGCTGAAACAAAAGAAGGGCTAGCAACGGTTTGGAATAAAATGGAAACATATTTGTTAGGAGGTAATAAACATGAAGATTAAAATTAATCATGAATTATGTAAAGATTGGTTGAATGAGAAAGATATAAAAAATTTAATACCAAAAATGACTGCAGCGCATGAAGCTTTACATCAACATAATGGCTTAGGAAGTGAATATACTGGCTGGCTCTCACTTCCGGAAAATCATGATAAAATGGAACTTATGAGAATCAATGATTGTGCTACAGAAATCCGTAAAAAGTGCGAAGTGTTTTTAGTTATAGGCATCGGTGGTTCTTATTTAGGAGCTAAAACAGCCATTGATTTATTAGAAAGCGATGGAATAATTGGTGCCCCAATAGTACTTTTCATTGGAAACACCTTAAGTGCTACAAAAATAAAGCAAGTTTTAGCATTTATTCAAAATAAAGAGGTAATTGTAAATGTAATTTCTAAATCGGGGAAAACTTTGGAACCAGCTTTGGCTTTTCGTTTTATCTATGGTTTTCTTCTGGAAAAATATGGAAAAAAAGAAGCTATGAAGCATATTGTTATTACAACAGATAAGGAAAAAGGCTTGTTAAAACCATTTGCTTTAGAAAATAATATTCCAACTTTTGAGGTACCAGATGATGTGGGTGGGAGGTTCTCAGTGTTGACAGCTGTAGGTTTGCTTCCTATGGCTGTGGCTGGAATTAACATTCAAGATATTATGGATGGTGCCTTAGAAGGAATGAATGAATATGCTGTAAACGATATTTCTGAAAATAATTGCTATAGATATGCAGCATTAAGATATTTAATGTATAAAAAACTACAAAAAAAAATTGAGCTTTTCGCTTACTATGAACCAAATCTAGGTTCCTTTGCTGAATGGTTAAAACAGCTATTTGGAGAAAGCGAAGGAAAACAATTGCAAGGTTTATTCCCAGCGAGTGTATGTAACACTACAGACCTTCATTCTTTAGGTCAATATGTTCAGAATGGAGAAAGAATTCTCTTTGAAACAACCTTATGGATTGATAAACCAATGAATAACCTAAAAGTACCTACCATTCCAGATGATTATGATAAATTGAATTATTTAACTGGCAAAGATGTTTCTTGGATTAATAGAATGGCAATGCAAGGAACCGTTGAGGCCCATTATGCAGGTGGAATTCCTGGTATTAGCCTAAATATTGAAGAAATTTCTGCCTTTGGGATAGGGAAAATGTTTTATTTTTTTGAAAAAGCATGTGGGATAGGTGGATATCTTTTAGAAATAAATCCATTTGATCAACCAGGAGTGGAAGATTATAAATCAAATATGCTAAATTTATTAAAACGGTAGGTGTTTATGTTTAAGACGATAGAAGAAGCTAGTAACTATATTTATAAATCATATGTTGATACCTATCAAAAGATAAATAGAGAACTTTCTGATGAATTCACAAGAAAAAATTATTTGTGTTTAGATTTGTTAGAAGAAACTGGAAGACCTGATATTGATCAACATAATATTTTGGTGACGGGTAGTAAAGGAAAAGGTTCAATCTCAATAATATTAGCAAAAATATTAGAAGGGCAAGGTTATAAAATAGGTTTATTTACAAGTCCGCATTTAATAAAATACAATGAGCGCATTCGAGTAAATGGCATTGCTATTTCAGATGAAGATTTATTATCTTTGATTAATAAGCTTGAACCATATATTTCTGCAAAGATGCAAAAACTTAAAGAAGATGAATATTTGGGTCCTGTTGGGTTAACTGCCATTATAGCAATGCATTACTTTTTACAACAAAAAACGGATTTCAATATTGTTGAATGTGGTCGTGGAGCTAGATTTGATGATGTTAATGTTATCACTAGTGAATGGGCAATGTTGAATACTGTTTTTTTAGAACATAGCCCAGCATTAGGAAATAAAATTACTGAGGTAGCTTGGCATAAAGCTGGAATTTTAAAATCTGGTGTTAAATCATGCGTAACGGCATTGCAAAATGCAAATGTAGTGAATATTTTAGAGGAAGAATCCAATAAAAATGGGGTAAAGTTATGTAAACCTGAACTTGACTATTTTTGCCATAATATTGCAGTAAGTAGAAATGGAACATCTTTTGATTTTAAAAATAGCGAAATTTTTATTTCTGCATTGCAAATTAATCTTTTAGGAAGACATCAAGCATATAATACTGCACTTGCAGTACAAATGGCATTTGAGATCTTAAAAGAAAAATTGGATATTGCTTTTTTGAGAGAGTCATTAAGAAACATTGTATGGCATGGAAGATTAGAAATAATTCAAAGAAAACCGCTTACCATTTTAGATGCGTGCATTCACAAGGATTGTATTATTTATGTTAAGGAAATTGTTAGCCTATATGCACCAGAAAAAGTATATGTGGTTATTGGTATACCTGAAGATAAGGATTTTGTGGGAGTAATAGAAGCGTTTAATGGTTTTGCTGAAAAGCTTTATGTTACTTATGCTATAAATGATTATTTGAAGTTTTCCGAAGAACAATTCACAAAGGCAAGGACTGTTTTTCAGGGAGAGACTGTTTTCATTTCTCAAATAGAGTTATGTTTAACAGAGGCTAAGCATGCAGCAGAGTCTAATGGAGCTATGCTTATTATTATTGGAACGCAATCCCTATTAAAAGATGTAAAGCTTTTTTATAAACAAACAACCTTAAATATTTAAGTGCAAAGAATGTCCACAATTCAAGATTTTACTTGACAAATAGGCCGGAAAATTTATATTATGTACAGGAAATGAATAGTAAAAGCTTTGAATATCGATAAAAATATGAATGGATAAACTAGTATAAGAAAGATTTATTTTTAAGCAGGTGAAGGTAGCCTAGAAGTTGCTTAATCGAACTCATAGTAGATTAAGGCTTGTTAAGCTTAAACTCTATAAAGAGTGCTTTTTCAGCAATTTAATGTGGTAGTTCTAGAAAAGACCTTCGTCCGTGGCTAGACGAAGGTCTTTTTACGTCTTTAAATAAAATAAAAAAGGTAGGTTAATCTGTGCAAAAAAATACATTACTTTTAACTAAATACGAGCCGCAATCAGTTGAAAATAAAATATACAAATTTTGGGAAGAAAACAATTGTTTTCTTGCAGATGTTAATGCTACTGGCGAGCCATATACAATTGTAATGCCACCACCGAATGTAACTGGACAATTACATCTAGGACATGCTATGGATAACACATTACAAGATATTCTTATTCGTTGGAAAAGAATGCAAGGTTTTAATACCTTATGGGTTCCAGGAACAGATCATGCCGGAATTGCCACACAAGTAAAGGTTGAGGAAAGCTTAGCAGCTGATGGTCTTACTAAATTTGATTTAGGAAGAGAAAAATTTATAGAAAAAACATGGGAGTGGAAAGATAAATACCATGGACGCATTGTAAAACAGCTTAAATCATTAGGCTGCTCTTGTGATTGGACTAGAGAACGTTTTACTATGGATGAAGGCTGTTCAAAAGCCGTAAGAGAAGTTTTCGTACGTCTTTATGAGAAAGGACTAATTCATCGAGGAAAATATATAGTTAATTGGTGCTCTAAATGCCATACAACAATTTCGGATATTGAAGTAGAACATAAGGATGTAGAAAGTGGACTTTGGTATTTAAGTTATCCCGTTAAAAACAGCAAAGAAAATTTAGTCGTTGCAACTACTCGTCCGGAAACAATGTTAGGTGACACTGCTGTTGCTGTTAATCCTAAAGATGAAAGATATAGTAAACTTATTGGTCAAAGAATTATTTTACCAATTGTTGGACGTGAAATTCCAATTATTGCAGACGATTATGTGGAACAGAATTTTGGTACGGGAGCGGTAAAAATTACTCCTGCTCATGATCAGAATGATTTTGAAATTTCCCTGAGACATCAATTAGATGAAGTAGTTGTTATTGATAAAAATGGTAAGATGAATGAGAATGCTGGTAAATATGAAGGATTAAGCACGATTGAATGTCGTGTTGAGATTCTTAAAGAGCTAAAATCACTGAATGTTTTGGTTAAAGAAGAAGTGTTTAATCATTCCGTTGGACATTGCTATCGCTGTGACACTATTATCGAACCATATGTTTCAAATCAATGGTTTGTTAAAATGGAGCTATTAGCAAAACCAGCGATTAATGCTGTAGTAGAGGGAAAAACGAGATTTGTACCGGAACGTTTTAACCAGGTGTATTTGAGTTGGTTAGAGAATATTCGAGATTGGTGTATTTCTAGACAATTATGGTGGGGACATAGAATACCTGTATGGTATTGTCAAGACTGCGGAGAGATGATTTGTAGCAGATTAACTCCTACAGTTTGCATAAAATGCGAAAGTACTAATTTAGAGCAAGATCAAGATGTTTTAGACACTTGGTTTAGTTCTGGGTTATGGCCATTTTCCACATTAGGATGGCCAGAAAACACTGCTGAACTAAATACATATTATCCGAATTCCGTATTAGTAACAGGAAGAGATATTATCTTTTTTTGGGTAGCTCGCATGATGTTCTTATCTTTAGAGTTTATGGGAAAAGTTCCATATAGTGAAGTTTTTATTCATGGTTTGATTTTGGATGCGCAAGGAAGAAAAATGAGTAAATCCTTAGGCAATGGGATAGATCCTATTGAGATTATCGATAATTATGGAGCGGACATTTTACGGTTCATGTTAGTTACAGGTAATACCCCAGGCAATGACTTGAAATTTCAAATGGATCGTTTAGATGGGGTACGTAATTTTGCAAATAAAGTATGGAATGCGGCACGTTTTGTGATAATGAATTTGGAAGATTATGATAGTAGTTTGGCGAAAAATGATTATAGTTTGGCAGATAATTGGATATTGGGGCGTTTATCTGATACAATAACTAATGTTACAGTAGCGTTAGATAATTACGAATTAGGAGAAGCAGCCAAGTTAGTTTATGAATTTACTTGGAATAATTTTTGCGATTGGTATATTGAACTAGTTAAAACAAGGCTTTTTGGTAAGGAAAGTGAAGAAAGCAGAAGAACTGCTCAAGCTGTTTGTCTTAAAGTTTTAAGAACAACTATGCAGCTTTTGCATCCATTTATGCCTTTTATTACCGAGGAAATTTGGCAGTATTTGCCGCATGGTGAAAATTCAATTATGAAATCTATTTGGCCAAAAGCTGAGCTTAATTTTGAACATCTAGAAATTCAAAAATCAATGGAAGAGATAATGGAAACAATCCGTAGTATACGTAACATTAGAGCAGAAATGGGCATTATCGTAAGTAAAAAAATAACGATACTTTTCTACTGCAAAAATGAAAATGTTCAAAAGAGCTTTGAACTGAATGTGAATTATTTTAAACAGTTGGCCGGTGTCGAAACAATTGAATTTATCAGAAAAGACGATATGCGTCTAAGTACTTCTGGTTCTGCTGTTTTGAGTCACGTGGAAATATTTGTTCCTTTAGGAGGAGCTGTAGATTTACAATTAGAAATTAATCGCTTAGAAAAGGAATTAAAACAATTAACTGATGAAAAAAATAGAATTATAAACAAACTAAATGATGATAATTTTGTAGCTAAAGCTCCTGAAATTGTTATTCAAAAGGAAAAAGCTAAACTAATAGATTATTCTGAAAAATATATTTTTGTTGCTAAACGTCTAGAAGAATATAAAGCTGTTTATATAGAAGGGTAGATTATGAATTATTTTGAAGCCGAGGAATATATTAGCAAATTAAACGTGTTTGGATGGATGCCTGGTCTAGATAGAATAAAAAGGCTTTTAGATTTATTGGAAAATCCTGAAAAAAAAGTTAATTTTATACATGTTGGTGGTACTAATGGTAAAGGATCTACTTCTTCTTCTGCTAAAAGCATTTTAGTTCAAGCAGGATATAAAACTGGACTATTCATTTCTCCACATTTACACCATTACTTAGAAAGAATACAAATCGATGGAATACCTATTCCAATGGAGAAATTTGCGGAAATTTTAACTAAAATTTTAGCGAAAATTTCCATAATGCTATTACAAGGCTTTGAACAACCGACTGAATTTGAGGTTTGCACCGCAGTTGCTTTTCAATATTTTTATGAAGAAAAAGTTGATATTGCAGTTATAGAGGTAGGCTTAGGAGGAGCAATTGATTCTACAAATGTTATCTTACCCTTAGTTTCTATCTTAACCAATGTATCTTTGGATCACATGGATTATTTAGGGGAAACTGAAGAAGAGATTGCGCAGGTGAAAGCAGGTATTATTAAGCCTAAAACACCAGTTATAACTACAGAAACTTCAAAAGAAATTTTACAAATATTTCAAAAAAGAGCTGATGAAAATGGCTCAATTCTTTATAGTATTGGTAGAGATATTTTAGTGAAAAAAGAATCTTGTGATATTTATGGGACGATTTTTTCTTATCAATTTAAGAATAAATCTTTTTTGAGGCTAAAAACTCCACTCTTGGGCGCACATCAAGTTATGAATTCAAGCTTGGCGATTACAGCTTGTTTACTGCTTAAGGAAGATGGCTTTTTGATTAGTGATGAGGATATCTATCAGGGGTTAGCTGATACCTTTTGGCCAGGCAGACTTGAAATTTTAAGCAATTATCCAAATGTTCTATTAGATGCTGCACATAATTTGGATGGAGCAAAAAAACTAGCTGCAGCTTTGCATGAGGTGTTTCATATTGGAAAATGTGTATTTATAATAGGTATGCTTGCAGATAAGCAAAGAGAAAAAGTTTTGGGAATTTTGGGCAACTATGCAAGGAAAATTATTGTAACAAAACCAAATAGTCCAAGAGCTGGAGACTGGCTTGCGTTAGCAACGGAAGCTAAAAAATATACCGACGATGTTATAGCATATGAAGATATTAATGTTGCTGTTGAACAAGGGCTAAAAAGTTGCAAAGAGGATGAAATGTTGTGTATTACCGGTTCTATTTATATGATTTCGGAAGCTAGAACTTATTTAATGAATAGATGAGTTCAGAGGAGGTTAAATATGAAAAGTTATAAAATTCCAGAAGCAACAATAGGTAGACTTTCTTTGTATTCTAGATACCTTAAGAAGCTTATTGAAGAAGGGGTTACAACAGTTTCATCACTAAGAATAGCAGAAGGGGTTGGAGTTACATCAGCCCAAGTAAGAAAAGACTTTGCCTATTTTGGAGAATTTGGTACGCGTGGAGTAGGTTATGATGTTCAGAGCTTATTAAATGATATCTTGAATATTTTAGGTTTGAATAAAATTTGGAATGTTGTTTTGGTCGGAGCTGGAAATCTAGGAAAGGCTTTGTCTATGTATAATCCTTTTAAGGAACGCGGTTTTCAACTTGTTGCTATTTTCGATAATGATGAAAGCAAAATTTCAACAAGAATTAATGGAGTTAAGGTTTATCCAATTAATAGAATGAATGAGATTGTTGAACATTTCAATGCTGAAATTGGTATTTTAACTGTACCTGCTGTTTCAGCACAAGAAACTTGTAATGCTTTGATGGAAAGTGGAATCAAAGCTATTTTGAATTTTTCTCCAACTATGCTTGTTGTAAATAGAGATGTGGAACTTAGAAATGTTGATTTGTCTGTACAATTAGAAGTATTAACATTTAATACTATCTTGAAAAAGGGGTAGTAAATGCAAATAACCTTAGCATCAGCCTCACCAAGACGAAAAGATTTATTAGATAAAATCGGGTTAAGCTATAAGGTTTTACCAACAGAAATTGATGAGGCATATTTTGATGATGAAAATCCTCAAAAATATATAGAAAGAATGTCAAAAGAAAAGGTACGAGCAGTTTCAAAATTTATTAAGTCAGGGCTAATTATTGGTGCGGATACTATTGTAACAGTGGATAATAGAATTCTAGGCAAACCTAAAAATATTGAAGATGCAAAAGAAATGTTAAATTTACTCAGTGATAGAGAACACGTCGTGATGACTTCCGTGACTTTGCTCGATGTAGTACATAGTAAAGAATTGACAGCATTTGAAGAGACCAAAGTTGTTTTTTATCAATTATCCTCAAGTAAGATTGAAAATTATTTAAAAACTAATGAGTTTTATGATAAATCAGGTGCTTATGGAATTCAAGGATTTGGTACATTACTAATTAAGGAAATTCATGGTACTTATGATAATGTGGTGGGACTACCTTTAGGATTGTTATGCAAAATGCTGAAATCATTTAACATAAATATTATTTAGGAGTTAAGACATGAGTAAATCGATAACCATTAAAGATATGCCACTTGATGAAAGACCAAGAGAACGCTTATATAAGTTAGGGACAGCTAGTTTAAGTAATGCTGAGCTAATTGCTATTTTACTCCGCACTGGGAGGATAAATAAAACAGCTTTAACACTAGCACAAGATATATTAGCTAAATATGGAGGCGTTTTAAAGCTGAAAAATGCTT
Source organism: Clostridia bacterium (assembly GCA_037141195.1). Taxonomy (GTDB): domain Bacteria; phylum Bacillota; class TC1; order TC1; family JBAXCZ01; genus JBAXCZ01. The sequence continues at coordinate 45,769 of JBAXCZ010000005.1, read as the reverse complement.
CTGTAGCGACTTTATGCGAAGTTGAGGGGATTGGCCTTAGTAAGGCAGCCCAAGTTCTGGCAGCGCTAGAACTTGGACGTAGAGCACATAGTAAACATATTAACAATTGGGGAATCATCCATAATCCACAGGAAGTTTATGAGATTATTGCTGATAAAATTAGCCATTTGGATATTGAACAATTTGAAATTATTAGTCTTAATACTAAAAACCATGTACTAGATATTGCTACAATTTCTCAAGGTACAATTAATTCATCATTGGCACAGCCAAGAGAAATTTTTCAACAAGCCCTTAAAAACAATGCTGCTGCAATAATTTTAGTACATAATCACCCAAGTGGTGATGTATCACCAAGTCAGCAGGATTTTATTGTGACAAAAAGAATATTTCAAGCTGGCGAAATAATGGGAATTCATGTTTTGGATCATATTATAGTTGGCAGGAATGGTTTTTTCAGTATTAAAGAAAGCAATTCTAAATTGTTTGAAAATAAGGATTAATCGATGGTGAAAAGATGAGGAAAAAAGGTAATTTTTTAGTAAATGCTATCATAGTAATAATTGTCATTGTTAGTACTCTTGTGATAATTCGTTTAACCAATTTTAGAATTGTTTTGGTTAACAATTCTTTTAGTAATTTCTTCCAGTCAATGTTATCTCCAATCCAAGATAGCATAAGTTCTACTTTGTCAAAGGTTCAAAATAGCTTATTAGCTGTTGTTGAGTTTGAAAAGGTAAAGGATGAAAATAGTAATTTGAAACAACAAATAGCAAAGCAACAATATTTAATCAATGATTTAGAGGAAGAAAGGTTGCAAAATATTAGATTAAAAGAATTGTTAAACTATAAAAACTCAATAGGTGTAAATTATACTGTGCAAGCAGCGGAGGTTATTGCATATAATCCTAATAATTGGGATGAGAATATTATAATTAATTTAGGAAGTAAGGATAAAATTAAAGTTGGCATGCCAATTATTAATCATTTAGGATATATTGGACGTGTTTCTAGTGTAGGTTATAATCGAGCAGAGATAACGTTAATTAATAATAAAGATGGTTCTGTAGCTAGTATGGTTAGAGACTCTCGTTATATGGGAATATTAGAGTATTCTCCCAATTCATCAAATGAATTATTAATGAGATATATCCCGATTGATGCTGATTTAAAAAAAAATGATACCGTAGTATCCTCGGGGTTAGGCGGCTTGGTACCTAAGGGATTACTACTAGGTGAAATTAAATCATTTTATGTAGAAGCTGATGGATTAACACAAACTGCTGTTATTGAAACATTTGCGGATTTACGTAGGCTCGAAGAAGTCTTAATTATCACTTCTTTTGGAGGTGAAAATACCAATGATTAGATATTTATTTCTTGGTGTTTATTTTATTTTTTCTTTAGTTTTACAGTCAACAATACTTGAAAAATGGAATATATCAGAGGTTAAACCTGATTTGATTTTAGTCATGATAGTATTAATTGGCATTACACAAGGTAAAAAACAAGGCCTGAAAATAGGCTTTATTTTTGGTATTTTCCTAGATATATATTTTGGCAGAAATTTTGGCTTTTATTCACTTATATTGTCGTTTTGTGGATATTTATCTGGAATTCGCACGAAAAATTTTAATAATGAAAACTTAGTATTTCCTGTTGTCTATACCAGTATTATTTCTTTTATTTCTATTTTAACAAACATTTCTATTTCTTTTATTTGTGGATTCGATATTTCTAGTAAATTACTAAATATATATGATATTATATTTTTTATAGTATTTAATAGCGCATTTGCAGTTTTGCTTTATGGATTGTTCTATCATAGTCTTATGACTGGATTCTTTGCTATAAAAAAAATTGCAAATAAACAAATAGAGGGAAGAGAATGAAAAATGTGAGCTTAAAGTTACGCATATATTGCTTGTTAATTGCATTTATATTTATGTTCGTAATAATTGATTTAAGATTATTTTCCTTACAAATAGTTAATAAAGATGCCTATCAGCTACAATCCGATAAAAATAGAATGCGGTTTATTAGTATTGAGGCTGCTAGGGGAGAAGTTCTAGATAAAAATGGAATAAAATTAGCAGTTAGTAAAGCTGATTTTGTTATTTCCTTAAATGTTTTAGATGATAAAAATATTCAGAAAAAAACTATACAAAATCTTGTAGATATTTTAAAAAATCCTGAAATAACAGTTAATACTATTGAACTACTTATTAAAGATAATGTCAGAATGTATGAACCCGTGAAAATCGTCTCCTTATCAGCAGATAAAGCAGATAGTATAAAGATTATTAGTGAAATAGCTGAAAAAAGTTCTGAAATGCCAGGACTGAATATAGAAACAGTTCCAACTAGGTACTATCCGCAAGGAACATTAGCTGGACATACATTAGGGTATTTAGGAAAAATTAGTAGTACAGAACTGGAAAATTTTGGAGCTGAAAATTATAATAATGATGATTTAATTGGAAAAATCGGATTTGAAAGAGCTGCTGAGAAAATTACCATTGACGGCGTAGATTACAGCATTAAAGGAAAGAAAGGTGTTAAACAGGTAGAGGTTAACTCTTTTGGGCAACTCGTGTCTGAAAAACCATTTGTTGTTGATCCAATACCAGGATATACATTTAAGCTGACAATTGATTCGAATTTGCAATTAGTTATGGAAAAGTCCCTAACTGAAATGATTAATATGTTAAAGGTGACTTATCCTAAAGCCAATGCAGGAGCAGCGGTTGCAATAAATGTAAAAACTGGAGAAATATTGGCAATATCATCTAAACCAGATATTAATCCTAATGATTTTGTAGATGGAAACTATGGCAAAAAACTTGATTATTATAATGATGAGCTGCTTAAACCAATTTACAATCGCGCAATTCAAGCAGAATATCCGCCAGGTTCAACCTTTAAGATGGTAACAGCTATGGCAGCATTATATTCTGGAAAGGCTAGTGTTAATGATCCATCAATTAATTGTACAGGTGCATATTGGAAAAAGCCATTTATTAGGGATTGGACAATACATGGCACTACAAATTTTTATCAGTTTTTAGCACGTTCCTGCAATGTTTATGCTCAGTATTTAGGAGAAAAAGCTGGCATAGCAAATATGAACTTTGTTGGGAACGAATTTGGATTAGGTAAAAGGACTAATACTTTAGGAATTTATGGAGAAAAACGCGGAATACTACCATCCCCAGAGTGGAAATTGAGTTTCTATGATGGAATGCATAAGCAAATTTTAAATTATATAAAAGAAAAAAAATATCAATCAGAATTAGAAGCAGTTAAAACGGAAGCAGAGAAAAATTCTGTGTTGCAAAAAATAAATAAGGATATAGAAAAAGAAAATGCAAGGTATAAAAACAATTTATTTATTGATGGAAAATGGCAAGCATATGATACTTACAATACCTCGATTGGGCAGGGACTAAACCAATATACTGTATTGCAACTTGCAAACTACGTAGCTACAATAGCTAATGATGGAACTCTACGAGAACCAACATTGATAAAGGAAATTATTGCACCTGACGGAAGTATTGTTAAAAAAGTAGAAGCAGTTGTTGTGAAGCAAGTTGCAGTCGATAAAAATATTATTGCTGAAGTTAAAAAGGGAATGCTTGCAGTAACTCAAGCTGGTGGAACTGCTTATACCTATTTTAAGGATTTTCCAATCAAAGTTGCTGCAAAATCAGGAACAGCAGAGACCGGCATGTCAGGTGATAAAGCAAATAATATGTATCATGGAGTTTTTGTATCTTTTGCTCCATATGATGATCCTGAGATTGCTGTTGCTTGTTTAGTTGAATATGGGCGGTCAGGAGGAAGTTCAGCTGGACAAATTTGCAAAGCTGTTCTGCAACAATATTTTTTCCCCGATACTGTAAATAGTTTTGATCCTAAGCAATTTCTTTCCAAAATTAAAGGACGTGAAGAATAATGAATTTCTGCATTGATGAAAAAATTCAAAATAATGCATATTTATATGAAAAGACTGTTCGTTCGGGGCAGAGTCTTTATTTTTCAGGTAATGTAATTGTTCTAGGAGATGTAAATTCTGGTGCAATTGTTGAGGCTGAAGGAAATATAATTATCGCCGGCAAACTAAGTGGTATAGTGCATGCCGGAATAAATGGGAATTCTGAAGCCATAGTTTATGCTAAAGAGTTTACTCCAGCACAAGTAAGAATAGCTAATTTAATTGTGCGTAAAGATGATAGTGATAATAGCTATGCGAATTATCCAGAGTATGCTATGATTAGCAAAGATCAAATTATAATTAAAAAGTATATTTAGGAGGTTGTTTATGAGTGAGGTTATCGTAATTACTTCGGGAAAAGGCGGAGTGGGCAAAACTACAACTACTGCCAATATTGGCACTGGTTTAGCTAGCATTGATTCGACAAAAAAAGTTGTTTTAATCGATACGGATATTGGCTTAAGGAATCTTGATTTAGTTTTAGGTTTAGAGAATAGGATTGTTTATGACATAGTAGATATAGTGCAAGGGAATTGTAAAATTCGTCAAGCACTAATTAGAGATAAAAAAAATGAAAATTTATTCCTATTGCCAGCAGCTCAAACTAAGGATAAATCATCAGTTTCAGAAGCTCAGATGCAAGACCTAATAAAAAACTTACGTGAAGAATTTGATTACATTATAATAGATTGTCCAGCAGGTATAGAACAAGGATTTAAAAACGCTATTGCGGGTGCAGAAAAGGCAATTGTTGTTACAACTCCAGAAATTGGACCAGTGCGAGATGCAGATAGAATTATCGGACTATTAGAAGCGAATGGATTAGCACAGCCTAAACTTATAATCAATAGAGTAAAACAAAACCTAATTAAGCAAGGCGATATGATGGAAATTATTGACATCTTAGAAATATTAGCAGTAGATTTGTTAGGTGTTGTACCAGAAGATGAATCCATTGTAGCTTCAACTAATAGAGGCGAACCTGCAGTTTTAGATCAAAATTCTAGAGCAGGTCAGGCTTATAGAAATATAGTAAACCGAATGGTAGGAGCAAATATTCCATTAATGGATTTGGAAGAGAAAAATTCGATTTGGAAAAAATTCAAGGATTTCATTAATAAATAAAGGGGGACCTAGATAATATGTTTGAATTCATAGAAAAACTTTTCGGTAATAAACCTGCTAGTAAATCAATTGCCAAAGAACGTTTAAGATTAGTTTTAATTCAAGATAGATCAGCAATGTCTCCTGCTATGCTAGATGCCTTAAAGGTAGACTTGATTAAAGTAATATCAGAATATATGTCAATTGATATTGATGCTTTGGAAGTATGTCTAGAAAATGAAAATGATTCAATCGCACTTGTTTGTAATATTCCAATTTTGGAGATGAAACGAACAAAAGCAGATAACTAAATAAGGACTGTTGTAAATGGCAGGAAAAATAAAAATCCTAAAAAATATTGATTATATCTTGGTTTTATCCACAATAAGTCTCTTAGCTTTAAGTTTGATCATTTTAGCAAGTGCATCCTCAAATGCAACAACAGATCCTAATTTTTACTTAAATAAGCATATTCGAAATATTTTAATTGGCATGCCCTTTCTAATTTTAACGGTAACCATCCCTTATGATATATTTATGAGACTCCATAAAGTTCTCTATGGAGTTAATATAGGATTATTGTTGCTTGTACTAATTTTTGGACGTGAAGTTAATGGTGCAGTAAGCTGGATATATCTTGGTTCTTTTTCATTTCAACCATCAGAAATTGCAAAAATCCTATATATATTGACTTTTGCAAGCTACCTTGCCAAAAACGAGGGCAAGTTACAGAGCTTACTCAGTATCTTAAAATGCTTTTTCTATTTAACTCCATTGCTTTTACTTCTTCTTATGCAGCCAGATTTAGGGACAGCTTTAGTTTTCATTGCGATTACTATTGTAATGATGTTTATAGCAGGGGCTAATCCTAAAATTCTATTTGCTCTTTGTTTTGCCGGCATTTTTGCTATTGTTATTTGGATATATGCTCACTTAAATTTTGGAGTATATTTACCCTTAAAAAAATATCAACTGATGCGATTAATAGTTTTTTTAAATCCATATAATGATGGTTCTGGTGGGTTAGATGCAGGCTATAATATTATCCAATCTTTAGTGGCTATAGGATCAGGTGGATTGACGGGTAAGGGATTATTTACAGGAACGCAAAGTCAGTTGAGTTTTTTACCATTTCCTTATACAGATTTTATTTTTTCTGTAATTGGTGAGGAGTTAGGATTTTTTGGCGCAAATTTAATTTTTGGGTTATATTTAATTTTTATTTTCAGAGGTATTAGAATTGCCTATACTGCAAGAGATTTATATGGAAGCTTGATTGTAACTGGATTTTTAGGTATGATGTGTTTTCATATTTTAGAGAATGTAGGCATGACTGTTAGTATGATGCCGATAACAGGTATTCCTATGCCGTTTTTTAGCTATGGAGGTACAAACATGTGGGCTAATCTTATGGGAGTAGGATTGTGCTTAAATGTGTACTTAAGAAAAAAACAATTGAAATTTTAAAACTGCGTAAGCAGTTTTTTTTTGGGAGTGAGATTATGGATCAAAGTTTATTATTAAATGAAATTTTACCGAATGTTGAAAAACCAATCCGTTATCTTGGTAATGAACTAAACAGCATACATAAGGATTGGAGTGTCTGCAAAGAAAAATTCGCTTTCGTATTTCCTGATATATATGAAATAGGCATGTCACACTTAGGAATGCAAATACTTTATGAAATTGTAAATGATATTCAAGATTTCTTAATGGAAAGGGTTTTTTCTCCTTGGGTTGATTTTGAAGCAGAACTAAGAAATCATCAATTACCAATATATTCATTAGAATCATTTCATCCAATTATAGATTTTGATATTGTAGGATTTACACTTCAATATGAATTGAGTTATACAAATATTTTAAATATATTAGAATTAGGTAATATTCCATTGCTTTGTGAAGATAGAGATGAATCTATGCCAATAATTGTTGCTGGTGGTCCTTGTGCATTTAATCCTGAGCCACTCGTAGACTTTATTGATTTATTTATGCTTGGAGATGGAGAGGAAGTACTACCTAATTTGTTACGCCTTCATCTAGAGCAAAAATCTTCGGGCAAAAGTAAGGACGATTTTTTACTTGCAGCGACAGCTTTGCCAGGCATTTATGTGCCAAAATATTACGACGTTAAATATTTAGAAAATGGATATATAGCAAGCATTACTCCAAATAATAAATTTGTACCTAATAAAATTCAAAAAGTTATTATTAAAGATATCAATAAATTTATACTGCGTAAACCTATTGTCCCATTTATGGACATTGTTCACGATAGAATTATGTTAGAAATATTAAGAGGATGTACGCACGGTTGTAGATTTTGTCAGGCAGGAATATTATATCGTCCTGTAAGAGAACGAAAATTAGATAATCTTTTAGACGCGGCAGAGCTTTTAGTTGCAAATACAGGACATGATGATATTTCACTAACTTCACTTAGTAGTGCAGATTATAGCTCCATTAGAGAACTTTCTACAAATTTGATTGAAAAATACAAAACTTGTGGAGTTAGCGTTTCTTTACCATCATTGCGAGTTGATACTTTTTCTGTTGAAGTTGCACAAGAAATTCAAAAAGTTCGCAAAACAGGTTTGACATTTGCACCTGAAGCTGGAACACAGAGGATGAGAGACATAATCAACAAAGGTGTAACAGAAAATGATCTGATTAAAACTTTGGAAGGTGCTTATAGGTCTGGATGGACAACAATTAAGCTTTACTTTATGATTGGATTGCCCTACGAAACAGACGAAGATATTCTTGGTATTACAGAATTAGCTCAAAAAATGATATGGTTGGGGAAAAGGATACTAAAAGAAGAAGGAATTAAAAAGCCCTTAAAATTGACAGTTAGTGTAGCCTCATTTGTTCCAAAAACCCATACAGCTTTTCAGTGGTTTGCGCAAAATACTAGAGAAGAATTGCATCGAAAACAAATGCTCTTAAAAGATGCTTTCAAAACGATGAAAAATGTAGTTTATAATTACCATGATGTCAATACTAGCTTTCTTGAAGCTGTTTTTGCTAAGGGAGATCGAAAATTAGGCAAGGTTTTATTGGAAGCACATCAAAGAGGATGTAAATTTGATAGTTGGAGAGATTATTTTTCAATGGAAAAATGGATGCAGAGTTTTGCTAAATGTGGAATAGATGCTTCATGGTATGCTTATAGAGAACTTGATTATAAAGATATTTTACCTTGGGACCATTTGACAAGTGGAGTATTTACAGAATTTCTTAGCAATGAAAATGAAAAAGCCAAAATATGTGCTCTAACTGCTGATTGTCGTGAGGCTGGTTGTGTTGGGTGTGGAGCCTGTAATAATCTTGAGAGCAGAATGATAATAAATAATAGGGAGATAAACTATGTATAAATATCGATTAGTTTTTGCAAAAAACGAAGAAGCAAAATTCGTTTCACATTTAGAATTGATGAAATGTGTGCAACAGACTATTCGTCGGGCCAAGTTGCCAATTATATTTTCTGAAGGTTTCAATCCACATCAAAAAATCAGCTTTGCTTCAGCATTAGCAGTGGGAATGACTTGCGAAAGAGAATATATGGATGTTGAATTCAAAAATAAATTGGAAACGACCGAAATTGTAAAAGACTTGAATAGTGTCTCACCGACAGGTATATATTATTTACAAGCTAAAGAATTAATAGAGAAAAAGCCTGCTCTAATGTCTATAGTGTCTGCTGCAACTTATAAGATTAAGACAAATAAAGGGTTAAAAGATTTTTCTGAGCGTAATATTGAAGATTATTTAAGCCAGCAAAATATAATTTATTCTGTAGAAAAAAATAAAAAAATTAAGATAAAAGAATTGCGTCCTGGAATATTAGACATGAAGGTAAAGCAAACAAGTATAAATAATACTTTCGAACTATTTCTTAAGAGTGGAAGTGCAGGAAATACAAGGCCTGACGATGTAATAAGGTGCTTTTTCATTTTCATGCAAGATAATATTGAATATCTAAGTATTAAGCGTATTGAGCTATTCAAAGAAATTCAAGGTTACTATGTACCCTTGATTGAGGATTAATATGAGAGAAATAATAATTTTGCAAGAGGAATTTTCTCGAAGTATGGGTTTCCGCTTAGAAGATGAAAAGTTGGTAGATTATTATCAAATTGATGACTTGCAGATAGTTGGCAATATTTATTTTGGTAAGGTAAAGACTGTTATAAAGGGTCTACAAGCTATATTCTGGGATATTGGTTTAGAACAAGATTGTTATATGTTTGTTGATGATGCTTTTATTGAGGATGGAGAAAGAAACTATAAATCTTTGGCAAATACACATATTCGTAAATTAAAGGTTGAAGATATTTATAAAGCTGGACAAAAATATTTAGTACAAGTTAAGAAGGAAGCTTCAGGGAAAAAAGGACCAATGCTTACTCGCAATATAAGCTTCACTAGCACATATGCAGTATTTTATCCTTACTCTCTTTATTCTGGCGTTTCAAAAAAAATCAAAACAAGTAAAGAGCGAAAACGATTAACTGAAATCATTGGACAACTTAGTTTAAGTGAGGGTAGCATTCTTATACGCACAGCAGCAGAAAATATTCCAAACCAAATAATTATTAAAGAGATAAAAGGGTTACAAGCTTTGTGGCAGGAAGTTTTAAAGAAAGCTGCAGTTGAACAACTCGGGTGCGTTTATCAAAAGGATATATACCCTACTCATGCATTACAAACATTAATCTATCCTGGAGTGCAAGAAATTTTAGTAAATTCTATCAAAAACAGAGATTTGGTTGCTTCATATCTTGAATTAACAGGTAAAAAAGGAATAATTGAACTAATTTATCGTGATGGAGTAGATTATATAGAAGGTTATAATTTACTTAGTAAATTAGAAGAAGCTACCCAAACAAAGGTATATTTGCCGGCTGGTGGAAGTATAGTTATCGAAGAAACTGAAGCAATGACGATAATTGATGTGAATTCTGGCAGCTTTACTGGAAAAAATGATAAAGAGAATACTTTTTTACAAACAAATTTAGAAGCAGCTACAGAAATTGCTACCCAATTAAGGTTACGACGCATAGGTGGAATTATTCTTGTTGATTTTATTGACATGATTGAAACCTATAATAGAAGTCTAGTTTTGCAGGCTATGGAAGAAGGCTTTGCAAAAGATTCAATGAAAACCTTTGTGCTCGGTTTCACTAAGCTAGGACTATTGGAAATTTCTAGAAAAAAAGCTAGACAACCACTAAATCAAATATTGCAAGTACCTTGTAATTACTGCCATGGAAGTGGATCAAATAATCAAGTTTCTCATTTAGCTTGGGTTATTTTAAGAGCTATACGCCTGCGATTAAAATATTCTAGACTAGCTCAGCTTAAAATTGCGATGAAAGAGTCAGTTAAAAAATATTTAGAAGAATATTGCAAAAATGATTTGCAGCAATTAGCAGAAGAATTTCAAGTGGAAATCACACTCGTAAATGATTCTAGGCTAAAATATGGTAGTTTTGCTATAATTTAGTTGACTTATCTTGGTAAATATTGTATCATACTTTATGTTATTCGTTTTAAAACCGCACAAGTAGGGTTAACAAAGCTTAGCTACCTTATACTCGGCGAGTATTTGACGGGGGAGGTGTAAGTATGTACGCAATTATTGAGAATGGTGGAAAACAGTATCGTGTTTCTGAAGGAGATGTTGTTTCCATGGAAAAGATTGTAGCAGAAATTGGATCAACAATTTTCGCTGAGAAGGTTTTAATGGTAGTTAATGGAGAAAATGTCAAAGTAGGGTCTCCTATTGTTGAAGCAGCAAAAGTCACTCTTAAAATAGTTGAACATGGAAAAGGCAAGAAGGTTGTTATTTTTAAATTTAAGGCGAAAAAGAATTATCGTCGTAAGCAAGGACATCGTCAGCCATACACAAAAGTTATGATTGATAAAATCGAAGGTTAGGCATGATTAATATTACATTGCATTATCAGAATAAGAATTTCATTTCTGGTTTTATAGTAAATGGACATGCTGATTCTAAAAAAGATGGCGATGATATTGTTTGTGCTGCTATTTCTGTTTTAGCACAGACTATTGTACTTACATTAGGGAAATATTTTCCTTGTTCTTTGATGTATAAGCTACAAGATGGATTTTTAGAGTGCGATTTAAGTTTATCTGAACTTAGTGAATTGGAAATTAAAACAGCTCAGGTAATTTTCGATACTTTTATTATTGGAATAGAATCAATAAAAGAAGAATACAGTAAATACATTAAGATTTTGTGAGGAGGTGCTTACATGTTTAAAATGAATCTCCAACTATTTGCCCACAAAAAAGGGGTTGGTAGTTCTCGTAATGGTCGTGATAGTGAATCTAAGCGTTTAGGCGTAAAAAAAAGCGATGGTTCTTTCGTAAAAGCAGGTAATATTATTATTCGTCAGCGCGGTACAAAAATACATCCAGGTAACAATGTTGGTATTGGTAGAGATGATACTTTGTTTGCTTTAGTTGAAGGTAATGTTAAATTCGAAAGATTTGGTAGTGACAGAAAAAAAGTAAGCGTTTATGCTAAAGAACTAGTTGGCTAAAATGTATCCCCTGTATATACAGGGGATCTTTTTTTTGATAAAATGATTTTAGATTATAGGCGAACGCCTTTGTGAAAGGAAATAATAAAATGTTTTATGATCGCGCGAAGATTTATGTAAAAGCTGGCGACGGTGGTAATGGTATAATAACTTTTAGAAGAGAAAAATATGTACCCGATGGTGGACCTAATGGTGGAAATGGTGGAAGAGGTGGAGACGTGATTTTAGTAGCGGATTCAGGACTCAGAACCATGGTCGATTTTAAGTATAAGAGACATTATAAAGCTAAAAGAGGAGAACATGGTCTAGGTGGAAATAAAACTGGCGCTTCAGGAGAAGAATTAGTTATTAGAGTACCAGTTGGAACCATAGTAAAATCAGATGATGATGAAGAAATTTTAGCAGATTTAGTACAAAACGGACAAAGATATTTACTTGCACGAGGTGGAAGGGGCGGACATGGAAATGCTCATTTTTTAAGTAATACTCATAAAGCTCCGCACTTGGCTGAAAATGGAGAACCTGGCAAGGAAATGTGGATTAACCTAGAGCTAAAACTAATGGCAGATGTTGGTCTGGTAGGATTACCCAATGTTGGAAAATCTTCTTTGATTTCTGTTGTTTCTGCAGCAAGACCCAAAATAGCCGACTATCCATTTACTACACTTGTTCCGAATTTAGGAGTGGTTAAGGTTAATGAAGACAGCTTCGTAGTAGCTGATATTCCTGGTCTTATTGAGGGCGCACATCAAGGAGCAGGATTAGGTTATGATTTTTTACGACATGTTGAAAGAACAAGAGTTTTGATTCATGTACTAGATGTGGGTTATTTTGAAGAAGGGTTGGATAGAGATCCTTACAAGGATTTTCTACAAATACAAGAAGAGCTACGTTTATTCAACGAAGAAGTAAGCAAAAAGCCGATGATTATAGCCGCAAATAAAATGGACTTATTAGGGGCAGATGAAAAAATTGATATGTTAAAAAAAGCACTACCAGGTATTGAGATTTTTCCGATTTCTGCGCATAGTGGAATTGGAATCAAGTCTTTAATGTATAGAACATTAGAAATCTTACGTTTAGAAGAAAGTAAAATTAAAATTCCTGAAATTTCTGATGATTTTATTTTTGTTAATCTACCTGAAAAAAAGAATGTTACGCCACGTTTTGAAATTATTATGGATCAAGAAGTTTTTGTTGTAAGGGGAGCTGAAATTGAGAGACATTTTGCTATGACTCAATTCCAACATGAGGAATCAGTTAGGCGGTTTCATAATATCTTAACTAGGATCGGTGTAATGGAAGAATTAAAAAAACGTGGAGCGACAGTTGGAGATGTTGTTCGCATTAATGATTTAGAATTTGATTTCGTTGAGTAGAGGAGAGTTTGAATGGCATTATCAGGGCGGGAAAAAAGATACTTAAAAAGTTTAGCTAATACTTTACCAGCAATAATACAAATAGGCAAGAGCGGTATTAGCGAAAACTTACTTAAACAAATAGATGATACCTTAGTTGCTAGAGAAATACTCAAGTTAACCATATTGAACAATTGTGAAATAGATGTAAATGAAATAAGCTTAAAGATTTGCCTAGCATTAAATGCTGATTTAGTACAGGTTATTGGACATAAGATAACAATATACAAAAAAAATACCCAAAAGCAAATAATTATTTTTCCATAAGGAAGTGTAATTGCAAGTGCTGAAAACAAAAAAAATAAAAAGAATAGTAATTAAGGTTGGTACAAGTACCGTTACTCATGCAACTGGAAAGATTAATATTAGTAAAATAGAAGCATTAACAAGAGAAATTTCAAATTTAGTTAATCAAGGTTTGGAAGTTATGCTTGTTTCTTCAGGTGCTGTAGGAGCTGGCATTGGAAAGCTTGGCTGGCAACATTATCCTAAATATTTGCCAGACAAACAAGCCGCTGCTTCTATTGGGCAAGGAGTTCTGCTCCATATGTACGAAAAATTATTTTCGGAATATGGTATTATTGTTGGCCAAATTTTATTAACTAGTGAAGATTTTTCTTATCGTAAACGATACTTAAATGCAAGAAATACTATGTTTGCTCTCTTACGCTATGGGATTGTACCGATTATTAATGAAAATGATACTATTGCAGTAGAAGAAATTAAATTTGGAGATAATGATACACTTTCTGCTAAGGTTGCTGCTTTGGTAGATGCAGATTTACTGATTTTACTTAGTGATATTGATGGATTATATGACTGCAATCCTAACAACAATCCAGAAGCAAAATTAATTACCTATGTTGATAAGATTACTCCTGAAATCGAGAATTATGCTGAAGGAGCTGGATCAAAATATGCAGTAGGAGGAATGTCCACAAAACTACAAGCGGCAAAAATAGCAATGTATTCTGGGGTTTCCATGGTAATTGCAAATGGTAATGATCCTAGAATAATTCATGATATTATTAAAAGCAAGGCAATTTGTACATATTTTGATAGCAAAGAGTCTAAACTTGAAGCAAAAAAAAGCTGGTTATCTTTCGGATCACACTCACTTGGTAAAATTATAGTTGATTTATGCGCTACAGAAAAAATAGTTTCCCATGGTAAAAGCTTGTTGGCTGTAGGTATAAAAGATGTTTCAGGCAGTTTTGAAATTGGAGATGTAGTTTCACTTGTGAGTGAAGAGGGAAAAGAATTTGCTAGAGGTATCAGCAATTATTCTTTCGAAGCTATAAGTAAAATTAAAGGAAAACCTTCAAATGAAATTGATAAAATTTTAGGATACAAGGATGATGATGAAGTTATTCACAGGGATAACTTAAGTCTGAAAATTTAATGAGGTGACTTATGAATGATTTGGTTAAAAACTTAGGTGAAAAAGCTAAAATTGCTGCCTATGAAATTGCTAAGCTCAGCACTCTTGAGAAAAACGCAATATTAACGGAAATGTCTGCAGCTTTAATAGCTAATAAATTAGAAATTTTAAGTGCTAATGCATTGGATATAACTGCTGGTAAAGTAAAGGGGTTAAGTATGAGTTTACTAGACCGTTTACGACTAACAGAAGATAGGATAATCTCCATGTCACAGGGCTTATTAGATTTAGCCAAGCTTCCAGATCCTGTTGGAGAAATAACTTCCATGGTCAAAAGACCAAATGGATTGCAAATAGGAAAGATGAGAGTACCTTTAGGCGTTCTTGGCATAATATATGAAGCACGTCCAAATGTAACTGTAGATGCTGCTGGTATTGCCTTGAAAACTAATAATGTAGTCATTTTAAGAGGTGGCTCAGAGGCAATAAATTCTAACAAAATAATTGTTGATATTTTAAGGGATGCTCTATCGAAGATGCGAATAACAGAGAATGCTATACAAATATTAGAAAATACTGATAGGCAACTTGTGACTGAACTCTTAAGAGCAAATGAGTATATAAATGTTATAATTCCTAGGGGAAGTATTGATTTAATTCAACATGTAGTTAAAAATGCTACAGTACCTGTAATTGAGACTGGTGCTGGAAACTGTCATGCTTATGTAGAAAAAACTGCGGATTTATCCATGGCTGTAGCAATTGTGGATAACGGGAAAACTCAGCGTCCTTCGGTTTGTAATGCGCTTGAAACTGTTTTAGTAGATGAGAATGTTGCAATAGAATTTCTTGAAAAATTAACGGCTATCTTTACTGATAAAAAAGTAGTGCTTCACTGTTGTGAAAAATCTTATCAAATAGTTAAAGATAATTATAAATATTGTGTTCCAGCAAAAGAAGAAGACTGGTATACTGAATATGGAGATTATCAATTAGCAGTTAAAGTCATAGTTGATATTGATGAAGCAATATCACATATTCAAAAATATAGTACGCACCATTCCGAGGTAATTATAACTAATGATTATTCAATGAGTAGAAAATTTACACAGGAAGTTGATGCGGCAGCAGTTTATGTCAATGCATCTACGAGGTTTACTGATGGTGCAGAGTTTGGGTTTGGAGCAGAAATTGGAATCAGCACACAAAAGCTGCATGCAAGAGGCCCAATGGGTTTGGTAGAAATGACATCAATTAAATATATTATATTTGGTGATGGACAGGTCAGAGCATAATGGGAAAGTGGCCGAAAATAGGAGTAATGGGAGGAACATTTGATCCGATTCACTTAGGGCACTTAGTATTAGCTGAGTCTGTAAGAGAGAGCTTAGAACTACAAGAGGTTATATTCGTACCAACTGCACTTCCACCCCATAAAGAATTAATAAATATTACTAATAGCAAGCATAGATATGAAATGGTGAAAAATGCCATTGCGACGAATCCTTTTTTTAGTATAACGGATTTTGAGATTCAACATGAAGATATTTCTTACACTATTGATACCATTAAACATTTAATGGAAAAGAATAATTATGAGGTAGATCTATTTTTCATTACTGGTGCAGATGCTTTAATGCAAATTTTAACATGGCGAGATATAGAAGAATTGCTTGTACTGTGCAATTTTGTAGCTGCAACTCGTCCTGGTACGAATATTTCTGAATTAAAAACATTTATGTCAAGCTTGCCAATGTGCTTTCAAGAAAAAATCCAATTGCTCGTAATGCCTGCTCTTGATATTTCTTCTACACTTATTAGGCAAAGGATAAACAAAGGAAAAAGCATAAAATATCTTGTTACAGCAGAGGTAGAAGAGTATATTTATGAGCATGAACTTTATCAGTAAAGGTGATATCATGACATACCAATCCTTGTGTTTAGACAATAAAAAGTTATTATTAAAACTACAAAATCATTTGTCAAAAAAACGATTTGAACATTCATTGGCCGTGGCTGAAGTCGCAATACAAATTGCAGAAAAAAATAAGCTTGATAAGAGAAAAATATTTTTGGCTGCTCTCTTTCATGATTACTGTCGAGAATTGCCAATAGAGGAGCTACTTTCTTTTGCTAAAAAAAAGAAAATTGCTATTTCTGAGATTGCTAAAGAAAAGCCAATTCTATTGCATGGACCTGTTGCAGCAATTATGGTAGCTACTGAATTTTCTATAACTGATTATGAAATATTAGATGCCATCAGCTTTCATACAATTCCAGGCATTGAAATGAACAATATAGCAAAGGCTATTTATATTGCAGATAGTATTTCAGCAGATAGAAACTATCAAGACGTTGAAGAAATAAGAAACTTGCCGATGGAAAAGCTTAATGCAATATATGCGAAGGTAATAGAACAATCTATCAATTTTTATATGATTAAAAAGTTTAAAATTCCAGAGGTATTAATTACTAACTGGAATAAATATTGTGAGGAGTTGAATTGAATTTGGAATTGAAAGCAAAGATTGAATTAATTAGCAAGATTTTGGATGAAAAGAAGGCAGAGGATATTCTTGTAATCGATGTTAGAGAAAAAGTCAATTATGCAGATTATCTGATTATTGCTAGCGGGCAAACAAAAAACTTTATACAAGCGCTATCAAATTATGTAGAAATAGGATTAAAGGAACATCATGAATTTACATTACACATAGAAGGCGAACGAGAGGGGCGCTGGATACTTTTAGACTATGTTGATGTTATAGTACACCTATTTATTGCGACGGAGAGAGAATATTACAATTTAGAAAAACTATTAGGGGTTTAAGAAAATGGGAGGTCAATATGTGGCAGAACTTACCAAAAAACATGAAAATAATGGTAGTTATTATTGGCATCAGCTTTGTATGTGGTATTGGAATTCTGTTAGGAAAATACGCTGGTCTACCAGCTCAAGAAAATACTCTGGTAATTAGTCAAGAAGAACAATTGCAAAAGGATGAATCTAATCCAATTGATACCCAAAAATTAACAGTGCCTACAAAAATAATGGTACATGTAACAGGCGCTGTAGAAAATCCTGGATTGTATGAGTTAAATTCTGATTCCCGAGTTCAAGATGCAGTTATATTAGCCAAACCTACAATAGAAGCGGATGTAAATCTCTTGAATTTAGCAGCATTTTTAGATGATGGGCAAAAACTAATTGTTCCAAAAATAGGAGATACTGAAGTTGCATCATTAAATAATAGCTTGGAGCAAAGCGAAAATAAAATTAATATTAATCAAGCAAATGTTCAAGAGTTAGTATCCTTAAATGGTATTGGAGAAGTTATAGCAGCACGTATTATTGAATATAGAGATAATAATGGAATATTTGCTAAGCCAGAAGATTTATTAAATGTTTCGGGTATAGGTCCAAAAAAGCTAGAAGGATTTATAGCACAAATACGGGTAAGATAAATGTATATTAGAAATAGCTTGTATTATTTATGTGCATTTCTAATAGGAATAGTTCTATGCTTAATAGACTTGCCTTGGGCGGGTCTATTAAGCTTTTCTGCATTGTGTTGCTTATTTTTTCTTTGGAGCAAAAAATATTTTACGAAATCAGTCACTTTACTTTGCCTATTTTTTACTCTGTTTGGCTTTTTATTAATGTCAACTGCTTTAGCAAATACAGAACTCATTCCAGAAAATATTGGGAGAATTGTAACCATAAAAGGGATTATTGTTGAACCGCCAGATATAAGCAATGATCAGATACTGCTATTGGTAAAAACTGAAGATATTTTTTCAGGAAAAAGTAGCAAGTGTATGATTCGTACTCAAGGAAAAGATTCCCTATCTCTAAGCTATAATGATCAAATTGCAATCAGAGGCAAACTCGAGCCTTTTTCTGGACCACGAAATCCAGGAGAATTTGATTATAAAAGCTATATGTTTAGTAAAGGAATAATTTGTCAAATGAATGTTGAACAAGATAATATTAGTTTAATTGCTAGACATGAGGATAAATTTTCTTTATTGAGAATGGCATACGATTATAAAATTTCTTTGATAGATTTTATTTATCGTAACATTAATCGTTCAGAGGCTAATTTGTTTATTTCTATGTTTTTTGGTGAAATCAGTCTAATAGACCAGGCACAAAAAGATGCGTTTGCTAATCTAGGTATTATGCATATTCTTGCTGTTTCCGGCTCAAATATAACTGTCTTTTTAAGTATACTATTATTTTTATTCATTATTATGAGAATAAAAGGTATTTGGCAGCTTTTTTTTATTAGTATTTTTTTAGGTATATATACTATTATGATTGGTTTTACACCCTCAGCTTTGAGGGCTGTATTAATGGCAATTATACTCTTGCTAACTAAATATTTATACCTAGAATATGACTTATTAGCAAGTTGGTCTTTAACTGCGCTTATACTTTTAATTTGGAATCCACTCTATATTTATCAAAGTGGGTTTATTTTGTCATTTGCAGTTACCTTGGGACTTATAATCTTTATCCCGTGTTTTAATAAATTTATGCCCAGTGCAGTTAGCGTTTGCCTTGCAGCTCAGTTAGTTAGCATACCGTTAAGCATCTATTATTTTAATAAGCTTCCGTTATGGAGTTTCTTATTGAATTTGTTTTTTATACCAGCTTTAATAATAGTTATAACTTTAGGTGGGGTTGTTTTTATTTTATATGCTTTTACTGCATTTGCGACTATTCCTTTGCTTTTAACTATTGAAGTAATTTTAAAATATAGTATCAAGCTATTGCTAACCCTAAATCAAGCTCCGATTGTGTATATTACAGCTGCTAGTCCAAATTGGTTTATACTCCTAAGCTATTTTTTACTAATTTTTTTCTTATATAGATTACTGAGTAGTTTGGAAATTAATAAAAAAGCAATAATTATTAATATTCTCTTATGTTTACTTCCAATTGCATTTATGTTATTTCCACCTTCATTCCAAAATAATCTAGAAATCATATTTTTAGATGTAGGACAGGGTGATGCTATTTTTATGAAGACTCCTAAAGGAAAAATAATTTTAGTAGATGGAGGTGGAATAAACTTTACGGGGGAGAATAATAAAGGTGAAAAAGTAATTCTTCCTTTCTTAGCAAGAAAAGGAATCCGCAGAATAGATTTAGTAATATCAACTCACCCTGATAGCGATCATTTAGCAGGGCTACAATATCTATTAGGGGCGATTCCAGTTACACAACTTATTATACCTCCAGAGTCTTATTTTAATGGCGAATATGATCAACTAGAAATGATATTACCAACAAAGACAATTATGCAAGAAGTTAAAAGAAATGATATAATAGCAATAGATGGAGTAGAGTTAAGAGTGTTAAACCCAGCTCAAGATATGTATAATGATAATAATAATAGCATTTGTCTTTCTGTAAGCTATGAGAAAATGATAATGTTACTCACGGGAGATATTGAGTTAATGGCAATGGATAATATTTTAGAGCAAACGGCTATAAAGCCGGTAACAATCTTAAAGCTTCCTCATCATGGAAGTATAAATTCTTTTAATAAAATATTTTATGAAAATTTTTCTCCACAAATAACAGTGGTATCAGTAGGGAAAAATAGTTATGGACATCCAGCAAATGAAATACTTGAATATCTAAAAAAACAAGGGAGTAATGTGTTGAGAACAGATATCAATGGTGCAATTACAATAACTGTGGATAAAAAAAATATTATAGTAACCCAAATGATTTATAATGAGGTGAAATAGTGAGTGTGTTAGTCTTTGGACATAAAAACCCAGACACAGATGCAATTGCTTCGGCTATTGCATTAGCATATTTAAAACAACAGCAATGCATTGATGCAATTCCTTGTCGTTTAGGTGAGCTTAATCCTGAAACAAGCTTTGTATTAGAGTATTTTAAGCAGGAAATTCCTATATATATTGAAGATGTAAAAACACAAGTAATGGATATTAATTATGATCATATTGCACCTGCAAATCCATATGATTCTGTTTTAGACACATTTCAGGCTATGCTGGAAAGTGGCTTTCGTACCAAAGCAATTGTGGATACCAATCAAATCCTGCTTGGTGTAGTAACAATGCAAGATATTGCTTTGTCCCTTATTACAGGAGATATATATCACATTGAAACTTCAAATAACTTACTAGTTAGTGGGTTATTGGCTAAATATAGTAAGTTTAGCCAAGATAACTTTTTAGGCAAGGTTATTGTAATAGCATATTTTTATGAAACAATTAAGTTTCTAGAGCTTATTCAGAAGGATTCCATTGTTATAGTTGGAGATCGTTTTGATGTAATTGAATTAGCTATCAAACAAAAAGCTGCTTTAATTATAGTTACCGGCGGAATAGAAGTCCCGTCCAAATTATTAAAAAAAGCCTACAAAAATAAGGTTAGTATTTTAGTAACAGAGTTTGATACTTATACAACTGCAAAAAAAATAACGCAATGTAACTTTATAAAAACTATAGCTGATAATAAAAAAATACGCACATTTATTGAAACCGATTATATTGAGGTTGCACTTGAAGAAATTAAATCCACCAATTTTTCTAATTATCCTATAGTTGATAAAAACTACAAATATTTAGGTTTAATCTCACGTAGGAATATTCTTTTATCTTCCGGGAAAAAAGTAATTTTAGTAGACCATAATGAGTACATGCAAACAGTTTCTGGAATTAAGCAAGCTGATATTATTGAAATAATTGATCATCATAAAATAGGTGATATCGCAACTGCAAACCCAATTGCCTTTAGAAATCAGCCAACTGGAAGCACCTGTACTATTGTTTATAGCCTTTATAAAGAGCAGAACATGCAGCTAACATTTACAATTGCAGGATTGCTTGCTTCTGGAATTATCTCAGACACTTTACTATTAACATCACCTACTACAACAGAGCTAGACAGACAATCACTAAATGAATTGAAAAATATATTAAACCTGGAAAATTTAGATGAGTATGCTTATAAAATGTTTAAGGCAGGAACATCTATTCATAATTTAACGATTCAAGAAATATTTTTTAGGGACTTCAAGCTTTTTGAAGTTGGTGGTAAAACATTAGGAATTGCTCAAATTTTAACATTAGATATTGAAGGCATTAGAAATAGGGAACTTGAGCTTGAACAGTTTATTCATGAGTTGCACTTGCGAAAAAAATATTTTTTGACTATGCTGGTAGTTACTGATATTGTAAGTAAAGGATCCTATTTGTATTTTCACTGTGAAAACAAAAATTTATTGCCATTAACATTTGAACAAGATATTGTGCAAGGAACATTTGTTGAAAATATAGTTTCTAGAAAAAAACAAATTGTTCCTAAAATGATGAATATAATTATTAATATGTAGGAGTGCGTATGGATTATCAAGCCTTAAATGACAGATTGAAAAAAGATATTATAGATAATGTATACTTGCTATTTGGAGAAAATAGCTTTTTTATTGAAGATTTTGCATTGCAGTTAAGAAAAGCGCTCTTTGTTAACTATAATAATGAAATAGAGGTTTATAATTTAACAAGTGAAAGTAGCTTAGATGAAATTTTAGCTGAGTGTCTCGCAGGAAGTCTTTTTGCTCATCGCAAGCTATTGATTGTTAAGAATAGTAAATTGTTTACGGCTAAGAGTGAAGCAGTAGGGGAAGCATATACAAAGCAGCAAAGTGATGATTTACAAAAATTAGAATCATACTTGAAAGCATATAATGAAAATGTTTATTTGCTTTTTTTAGTAGAAGGGAAAGTCGATAAGAGAAAAAAACTATTCTGCTGTTTGAAAAACTATAATTATGTGCATGAGATAGTTAAGCTGAAAAACTATGAAATTGCCAAATGGGCTGAAAACTATATTCATTTTAGAGGCTCTAAAATTAGATATGAGGCCCTAGAATATTTAATTGGTACATTAGAGTATGATTGCTATCAAATAGGGCATACAATCGAAAAATTGCTCTTATACAGCAATCTAACCACAATAGATCTGCAAACAACGCAAAAATTAATATCGACAAGTAACTATGGCGATATTTTTGCTTTTCTAGATGCATGGAAAAAAGGCAACGATAAGCTAGTACTTTTGAATTTTAACCAATTACTGCTGAATAGGGAATCTGTTACAAAGCTTGTAATAATGCTTTATAAGCGTATTCGGCAACTATTACAAATAAGTCTCTTATTGCAAGATGGATTTTCTAGCAAACAATTAACAGAAAAATTGGATTTGAAACCATTTTTAATACAAAAATACATAAAACAAGCTAAAGCTTTTGAAGTATTTGAGCTAAAAAATCAGCTGATTAATCTTTTGTTTTATATCGAAAACGTGCGGACTGGAAAAGTTAGTGAGGAAAAAAATTTCGAGTTGTTTATCTTGAAGAGTCTATAATACATCAAAAATTAAATATAATATGCTCATGATTTAAAATATAAAACAAACATCCAATAGCAAGCTCTTATTGGATGTTTGTTTTTGCATGCACATTAAAGGTAGGTAGAGAAAGATAGGATAAACTAATAAACTTTCCGATAAACTCCTATTAATTTTCCGAGAATTGTGACATTTCTAACGTAAATTGGCTCTAATAGAGTATTTTCAGGCTGCAATCTAATATGAGTCTTTTCCTTATAATAGCGTTTTAATGTAGCCGAATCATCGATTAGTGCAGCAACTATATCTCCATTAGTAGCATAGTTTTGTGGTCTTATGAATACTAAATCTCCATCAAAAATACCAGCATCAATCATACTATCACCATGTACATTTAGTCCAAAAACGTCACTTTGATTTCTTAACAAAGATTTTGGAATGGCTAATATTTCATCAATATTCTGTTCAGCAAAAATAGGAGAGCCTGCAGCTATATCACCGACAATAGGAACTTGAAAAAAATCTTCATTAAGTGCATGTGACCCTCGTTCCAATTCTTCTTGTGCATAAAAGTTTTCATCATATTCAGGTTTGTAGTTGATTTCAATTGCACGAGGTTTAGCAGCATTACGTTTCAAGTAACCTTGCTCTTCAAGTAGTTTTAAGTGACGATGGATAGAACTTGTAGAACTGAGACCCATAGCCTTACCAATCTCTCGTACAGAAGGGGGATAACCATTTTTATTTTTATAGGCTAACATAAATTCAATAATCGCTCTTTGTTGTATGGAGAGTTCCATATCATCACACCTTTCTAAATTGATTATAACACAAAAAATAAATATGTAAACATATGTTCGAAAAATAGCTTGCAATAGAACACATGTTCGTATATAATACAAATATAGAACATTAGTTTGGAGTGATGGAAATGCTTAAAAAGAAAATTAGAATAAGATTTAGAAATGATCTAGGCAAGCTATACTTTAAGCTTTTCTGCATTTTAATACTTTGTTTACCCATGATTATAATTACTGCATTTACAGGAAATATTACAGCACAGGCGCTAGCCAATGAACAAGACTACGGAGTTAGATATACAAAGGTTATTGTAGATGATGGTGATACATTATGGAACTTAGCAAAGGATTATGGAAATGATAAGCAAGATATTCGCGAAAAATTAAAAATAATTAAAGAAGTAAATGAAATTGATAGTAATATTTCAGCTGGGGATATTATTTATATACCCACATCATAATAAAAGCACATAGAGTGGGGTTTGATGGAGTAGCATAATTTAAAATGCTTTATATTCCGATAATATATATTATGTCAACCATAGAGTCATAAGAAAAGCACTATCTGCTTAGATAGTGCTATTTAGTTGCTTTAAGGGAAAATACCTCTTATTTCGTGGGTTGTAACTATTCGTTTAATAGCTACCATATAAGCTGCTTGACGCATGTTAGTTTTTTCAATTAAAGACATAGTATAAACTTCATCAAAACTTTTACACATTACATCTTCTAATTTTCTATTTACTTCAGCTTCTGACCAGCTGTGTGCTTGTCTATTTTGTACCCATTCGTAGTAGGATACTACTACCCCACCGGCATTAGCTAGAATATCAGGCACGCAGTCAATACCACGTTCAGTAAGAATTACATCAGCTTCTGTAGTTGTAGGACCATTTGCAGCTTCAACAATCATCTTTGCTTTAATATTCTTTGCTACTTCTTCGTTGATTTGATTTTCTAATGCAGCAGGAATTAAGATGTCACATTCACATGTAAGAAGCTCATATTGTGTAATTCTTTGTACACCAGGAGCTGAATAATTCTCTAAGGTTTTTGCACCGGTTTCTAATAAAAACCTGCGAATACCATCAATATCCAAACCTTCTGGATCATAGTAAGCACCTGTTACATCACTGACAGCAACAATTTTTGCACCTTCTCTATGGCATAATTCTGAAGCAATACGACCTACATTTCCATAACCCTGAACCGCAATACTAATGTCTTTCATATTTAAGCCTTTGCGACGCAAAAGTTCACGAACAGCAAACATTGTACCTCTTCCAGTTGCTTCAATTCTCCCTAAAGAGCCTCCAACTTCTAGTGGTTTACCAGTAACAACACCTACAGAATACTTTCCTGTAAGAATACTGTATGTATCCATAAACCATCCCATTACTTCACCATTCGTATTCACATCTGGAGCGGGGATATCTTGCTCAGGACCAATTATAGGAGCAATTGCAAAAGCATAACGACGGGTTAGCCTCCGAAGCTCTTTTTTAGAAAGTCTTTCTGGATTGACACATATTCCACCTTTTGCTCCACCGTATGGAATATCAGCAACAGCACATTTAAGAGTCATCCAACCGGCTAAGGCTCTTACCTCATCAAGATCTACAGCTTCATGGTAGCGAATTCCACCCTTACAAGGCCCTCTCAAACTACTATGCTGAACTCTATATCCTTGGAAAACTTTTACATCACCATTATCCATTTCAACTGGCAAAGAAACTATCAATTCTCTTTCAGCTTGTAATAAAAACCCATAATGATTTTCTGTCATTCCTAATTTTTGTGCAGCTGTTCTTATGGTATTCTGCATTGTTAAATAAGGATTATAACTTTTCTCTTCAGACACAATTATTCCTCCCAAAGTCCAATATAATTTAATATACACCTAAAATTATAGAATTATAATTGAAAATGTCAACTATTTTAAGAGATTTAGATAAAATAATGTACATTATTAGCCTATTCAAGAAGAAAATTGACCTGATTACTATTAATTTAGCTATACTTAATAATATACACTTAATTGTAAATAAAAAAAATTTAAAAAAATATATTTATTTTTGCAAAAAAAAAAGGATTTTTGCAATTTATAGACAATATATACAATATTAAGTTTCATAATGAAAAACTCCATAAACACGGAGACAGGGAGGAAATACATGAAATTATTTGAGTCTAACAGAATTAAAAATGTTGCGGTAGTTGCTCACGGAGGTGCAGGAAAAACATCCTTCATAGAGTCACTGTTATTTAATAACAGTTTGGTTAATCGTCTAGGTAAGGTTGATGACGGAACATCAAATATGGATTATTTGCCAGAAGAAATAAAGCGAAAAATGACAATTTCTATGGCATTAGCACCATTGGTTGCAGGTGATACTAAAATTAATTTCTTAGATACTCCAGGTTATGCTGATTTTATTGGCGATGTTAAAAGCGCATTACGTGTTGTTGAGAGTTTGTTATTTACTGTTTGTGCAGTATCAGGCGTAGAAGTTCAAACTGAACTAATTTGGGATTTTGCAGATGCTGTTAATAAACCTAGACTTGTTTTTATTAATAAAATGGATCGTGAAAATGCCAATTTTTTTAGTTCTGTTAAGCAAATGAGGGAATTATTTAATGAAAAATTGATTATTCCAGTTCAAATACCGATAGGATCTGCTGAAACATTTATTGGTATAGTTGATTTGCTAAGCATGGAAGCTTACGAGTATAAAGATGGAAAACGCATAAAAATTTCTATACCTACTTCTCTTTTAGCTGAAGCTGAAGCTTTACGTAGCGATTTAATTGAGGCTGCTGCTGAAGGCGACGATGAAATTATGAATAAATATCTTGAAGGAGAAGATTTATCCAATGATGAAATAGCCCGTGGACTAAAGCTCGCTATTTTATCAGGAAGAGTTGTTCCTGTCCTCTGCGGCTCAGCTCTCAAAAACATAGCTACAGACCTTGTTTTAGACTTTATTGGCACCTATATGCCAACTCCAATAGAAGCAGGCATTGTAGACGAAAATGGAGCATTTTCAGCATTTGTTTTTAAGACAATATCTGATAATTTTGTAGGAAAAATTTCAATGATGAAGATCTTCTCAGGTAAACTTAAACCAGATACAATTCTATATAATTCTTCTAAGGAGCAAGATGAAAAAATAGCAAATATTTTAGTACCTATAGGCAAAACACAAGAATCAATTATCCAAGCTTTCGCAGGTGATATTATTGCAGTAACCAAATTACAATATACACAAACAGGCGATACACTTTGTACAAAGGTTAAACCTGTGGTCTTAGCTGGCATTGATTTTCCAATTCCTACCCTATCCATGGCTATTTCACCTAAGAGTAAAAATGATGAAGATAAATTAGGCGTTGCTTTAAGCAAAATTATTGAGGAAGATCCAACCATTATCGTGAAGAAGGATGCTACAACTGGTGAAACTACCTTAAGAGGTCTAGGTGAACTACATATTGACTGTGTTGTAGAAAGAATGCAAAGAAAATTCGGGGTCGATATAATACTTAGTGAACAGTCTGTACCATATAAAGAAACGATAACAAATCTAGTAGAAAAAATTGAAGGTAAACATAAAAAACAATCTGGTGGTCATGGTCAATATGGACATGTATTTATTAGTATGGAACCAAATCCTACCAGTGAATTTGAATTTGTTGAAACAGTTTTTGGTGGTTCTGTTCCAAGAAACTATATTCCTGCAGTTGAAAAAGGTTTGAGAGAAGCAATGGTTGAGGGAGTTTTAGCTGGATACCCTGTTACGAATATCAAAGTAAATCTAACAGATGGTTCTTATCATCCCGTAGACTCATCAGAAATGGCTTTCAAAATAGCAGCTGCGTTGGCCTTCCGCACGGCTATGGAAAAAGCAAAACCAATTCTAATTGAACCAATTATGAAAGTTATTATTACCGTACCAAAAAACTTTACAGGAGATATCATGGGGGATATGAATTCCAAGAGAGGTCGAATTTTAGGCATGGATGAAGCTGGAAAGAATCAGGTAATAATTGCACTTGCGCCTCTTTCGGAAATGGCTAGATACTCCATAGAATTAAAATCTATGACCCAGGGACGCGGTTCCTTCGCTATGGAATTTGAAAAATATGATGAGGTTCCTAGTCATATTGCAAGTAAGGTTATAGAAAAGAAAAAACATCAGAGTAAATAAAAAAATACAGTTATTTCAGCATTAAATGATGAAATTTTCAAAAAAAAGCCCTTAGGATTAAGTCCTAAGGGCTTTTTGAATAACTACTAAATTTGTTTTAAGTTATAAAATGTATTAGAACCACGATAAATACTAGAACCCATAAGTTCATCTTCAATTCTAATTAACTGATTGTACTTTGCTACGCGGTCAGTTCTAGAAGGAGCTCCAGTCTTAATTTGTCCTGCATTAAGAGCAACTGCAATATCAGCAATAGTAGTATCTTCAGATTCTCCAGAACGATGAGAAATAACAGCAGTATATCCTGCTCTTTTTGCCATTTCAATAGCATCTAAAGTTTCTGTTAAAGTACCAATTTGATTAACTTTAATTAAAATTGAATTTGCAATCCCAGATTTTATACCACGCGATAATTTTTCAGTGTTAGTAACAAATAAGTCATCTCCAACTATCTGAATTTTATCACCTAAACGATCTGTTAATTCCTTCCAGCCTGTCCAGTCATCTTCAGAAAGTCCATCTTCAATTGAGATAATTGGGTATTTTTTAACTAAATCTTCATAAAAATCAATCATTTCACTAGATGTGAATACTTTACCCTCGCCTGCTAAATTATATTTTCCATCCTTAAATATTTCAGATGCTGCTACATCTAAAGCCAGTTTAACATCAACACCTGGAATGAAACCTGCTTTTTTGATTGCTTCTACAATAACTTCTAAGGCTTCTTCATTGCTATTTAAATTTGGAGCAAATCCACCTTCATCGCCAACACTTGTAGAATACCCTTTACTCTTTAAGACAGCTTTTAAGCTGTGAAATATTTCTGCTCCCATACGAACAGCTTCAGCAAAATTTTTAGCACCGATAGGCATAACCATAAACTCTTGAATATCTACATTGTTATCAGCATGTTGTCCGCCATTAAGAATGTTCATCATTGGGACAGGTAGTTCCTTGCTATTCACTCCACCAATATAACGATATAATGGCAATCCTACTGACTGTGCAGCTGCTTTAGCCACTGCCAAAGACACAGCAAGAATAGCATTGGCTCCTAGTTTGCTTTTGTTTGGCGTTCCATCTAATTCAAGCATTAATTTATCAATTTCAACTTGATCTTCTGCATCAAAAAATTCAATCAGTACAGGTGCAATAACTTCATTAACATTCTCCACAGCTTGCAAAACGCCTTTACCAAGATATCTTTTTTTGTCTCCATCACGTAATTCTACGGCTTCATAAGCACCTGTAGATGCTCCAGATGGAACAATTGCTCTTCCCATTGAACCATCTTCTAAGTATACCTCTACCTCTACTGTGGGATTACCACGAGAGTCCAAAACTTCTCTTGCATAAACATCTGTTATTAAAGACATTATAATTACTCCTCTCAAAATAAATATTTATTTGTAATGAAATTAATCATTAACTATTAAGCTTTTTCCTGTCATTTCAACTGGGATAGGTATCTTCATTAACTGCAGCATAGTGGGAGCAATGTCTTTGAGAGCACCATCTAAAATTTCTTTGCCAATAGCTGCTTTTGCTATAAATATTAATGGAACGAAATCAGTAGTATGAGCTGTGTGAGGCTCACCTGTTACGGGGTCAATCATCATCTCGCAATTTCCATGGTCTGCAGTTAGCAATACAATACCATCTTTCTCCAGCATTTCACTTACAATTTTCTGAATGCAATTATCAATTACCTCTACAGCTTGAACTGCAGCTGAAAAATTTCCAGTGTGCCCTAACATATCAGGATTTGCAAAATTCAAGATAATAACATCAAAATTATCGCTTTCTATTGCAGTTAAGGTTTTATCAGTAACTTCAAAGGCACTCATTTCAGGCTTGAGATCATAAGTAGCAACCTTGGGAGAGGCAACCAATATCCTCGTCTCAAAAGGATTTGCTTCCTCAACTCCTCCGTTAAAGAAGAAAGTAACATGAGCATATTTTTCTGTTTCAGCAATGCGTAGTTGATGTTTTTTATGTTTAGCCAAAATCTCACCCAGAGTATTATGTAGCCCAGTAGGCAAAAAAACCACATCACAATTTAAGGTTACATCGTATTCTGTCAAACAAAAAAAGTTTACTGGCAACATTGCTTCCTCACGTTTGAAATTTATAAATTCTTTATCTGTAAAAACATGTGAAATTTGTCTTGCTCTATCTGCACGGAAGTTGAAAAAAATTACACTATCATTTTGTTCTATTTTAGCTATCATGTTTCCATCAGGATTCAAAATAGCTGTTGGCAAAATGAATTCATCTGTAAGTCCAATTTTATATGCTTTTTCTACAGCTTCTTTAGCTGTAAAAGCTTTTTCTCCGCTGTCATTGACTAAAACATTATATCCTTTTTCTATTCTTTCCCAGCGTTTATCACGATCCATCGTATAATATCTACCAGCAATAGAAGCAATCTCACCTAATTCAATTTCTTGCATTTTTTTTTCTAGCTCCGCAAGATAGATTAGTGCAGATTGAGGTGGAACATCACGACCATCTAAGAGCGCATGAACGTAAACCTTTTTGATACCCTGAGCTTTAGCTAAATCTAATAGGGCAAAAATATGATCCATACTACTATGAACGCCACCATTAGACAATAACCCTAACAAATGCAGTTGCTTATCATTTTTTTTTGCTAGATTAACAGCTTTTAATAAAATGTTATTAGTGAAAAAATCTCCATCCTTGATGCTTTTACTTATTCTTGTTAACTCTTGATAAACAACTCTACCGGCACCAATATTTAAGTGACCAACTTCAGAATTACCCATTTGACCAGCAGGTAATCCTACAGCTTCTCCAGAAGCATCTAATTGTGAATGTGGGTATTTCAATAATAGCGAATTATAGAAAGGCTTTTTTGCAGCAAAAATTGCATTGTCTGAAAAATCACCTCTATTACCCCAACCATCTAAAATCATGAGCATTATTGGTTTTTTTGACATATAATCTCCCTTAATGTTTTAAAAGTTAACAATTTTTGCAAAGTCTATAGGTTTTAAGCTAGCTCCACCGACCAAAGCTCCATCAATATCTTCTGTGGACATTAGTGATTTTATATTATTAGCATTGACGCTTCCTCCATATAATATACGAATAGCTTCAGCTGTAGTTTCACCATATAGTGATTTAATTATTTGTCTAATAAAACAAATCACTTCTTGTGCTTGTTCAACAGTTGCCACTTTGCCTGTACCAATTGCCCAAATAGGTTCATATGCTATTACAACATTTTGCATTTCTTCAACAGTAATATCTAATAACCCCATTTTAATTTGAATTTCAATCCAGGCATTAGTAATCTGTGATTCCCTTTGCAATAAAGATTCACCACAGCAAAGAATTGGTATTATTCCACCAGCCAAAGCAGCTTTCATCTTATTATTTACTGACTTATCAGTTTCACAAAAAGATAATCTGCGTTCTGAGTGACCAATTATAGTATAAGTGCAACCTATATCTACTAGCATACCGATTGAAACTTCACCGGTAAATGCTCCTTCTATTTCATGAAAGCAATTTTCAGCACCAATTTTCACATTTGAATCATCAGTTAGTTTTATAGCCTTACTTAAATATATTGTAGGGGTACAAATTGCAATATCTACAGTAGCATTAGTTACTAACGGAAGAAATTCACTAAAATAGGATGTAATTTCCTCTGTTGTTTTATACATTTTCCAGTTGCCTGCAATTAATGATTTTCTCATCTTAAATACCTCATTTAACTTTTATTCTTTTTCCGAAAGCACAGCAATACCTGGCAATATTTTCCCTTCTAATAATTCTAAGGAAGCACCTCCACCAGTAGATATATGAGACATTTTTTCAGCCAATCCAGCTTTTTCTACAGCAGCAACAGAATCACCACCACCAATAATAGTAATACCATGAACACTGCTCATTGCTTCTGCAATTCCTAATGTACCTTTTGCAAAAGCATCCATTTCAAAAACTCCCATAGGTCCATTCCAAATGACAGTTTTTGCAGTAGATATAGCTTTGCTATATAAAGTAATTGTTTTCGGCCCAATATCCAAGACCATTTTGTCAACAGGAATTTCTGATATTTCAACCGTTGTTGGAGAACTATCAGCACTAAATTCAGAAGCTATAATAACATCAACTGGTAAAAGCAGCTCAACATTTTTTTCTTCAGCTTTTTTCATTAAATCCTTTGCCAATTCCAATTTATCAAGTTCACACAAAGAATTTCCTACCTCAAAACCTTTCGCTTTGAGAAATGTATTAGCCATTCCTCCACCAATTAGCAAGATATTTACCTTTCCAAGCAAGTTGTCAATAACCCCAATTTTATCAGTAACCTTAGCTCCACCAATAATAGCTATAAAAGGTCTTTCAGGTGATATTAATGCTTTACCCATAAAAGCTAGTTCCTTTTCCATTAAAAACCCAGTAACAGCTGGAGCATTTTTTGGTAGAAATTCAATCATACCAACGGTCGAAGCATGTGCACGGTGAGCAGTACCAAAAGCATCATTAACATAAGCATCAGCGTACAATGCTAGTTTTTTAGCGAACTCTGTATCGTTCTTTTCTTCTTCAGCATGGAAACGCAGGTTTTCTAAAAGTATTACCTCGCTATTTTTTAAGTTATTAACTTGAATTAGTGTTTCATCAGCTACACAATCAAAAGCGAATTGTACATTTTTATTTAATAAAGTTGATAAGTGTTTTTGAACTGGTAGCAGGCTGAATTTTTTTTCTATGCGACCTTTTGGCCTACCTAAATGAGAAGCAAGAATAATTTTTGCACCTTTTTCTTGTAAATATTTTATTGTTGGTAGAGCCGCACGGATTCTTGTATCATCTGTAATTTCTTGTTCCTCATTCATAGGTACATTAAAATCTACACGTACAAAAACACGTAACCCAAAAACTTTAATATCTCTGATACTTTTTTTTTGCATTTTAATTTCTCCTATAAACCTTTGCTCGCAACATATACTGCTAAGTCAACTACTCGATTTGAATAACCCCATTCATTATCATAC
Source organism: Clostridia bacterium (assembly GCA_037141195.1). GTDB lineage: Bacteria > Bacillota > TC1 > TC1 > JBAXCZ01 > JBAXCZ01. Next base: position 12,858 of record JBAXCZ010000005.1, on the reverse strand, counting down.
CAAGATAAAACTTTAACCATTTTACCTTCAATTACCATAGTTGATAAAGAATCAATTGTAGACGAAGCTGGACAATGATTAAAGTCGATTGAAACAAGTGGTTCCTCACAAAAATTCATAATGCCTTTAAGTTCATTTTCTGATGCAGACTTTAATGCAGCATTAATTTCTTCTGAAGTTACGCTCTTTTCTAATTCAACAACTAAATCTACACAAGAAACGTTTGGTGTTGGAACGCGCATAGCAAAACCATTGAGTTTTCCTTTTAATTCTGGCAAAACTAAAGATACAGCTTTGGCTGCACCTGTTGTAGTAGGAATCATAGAAAGAGCTGCTGCTCTTGCTCGGCGAAGGTCACTGTGAAATTGGTCTAAGATTTTTTGGTCATTTGTGTAAGAATGAATTGTTGTCATCAAACCACATCTGATACCAAACTTATCATTTAACACTTTTGCAAATGGAGCTAAACAATTTGTAGTACAAGAAGCATTAGACATAACATGATGCTTAGTTGCATCATATTTATCTTCATTAACACCCATAACAATAGTGATATCTTCATTTTTTGCAGGAGCAGAAATAATTACCTTCTTAGCTCCACCTTCTAGGTGAGCAGCTGCCTGAGTCGCATCTGTAAAGAAACCAGTTGACTCAATTACAATATCGGCTCCTACCGACCCCCAAGCTAGCTTTTTAGGATCCTTTTCTGCAAAAACTTTTATTGATTTTCCATCGACAATAATAGTATCCTCAGTAGCAGAAATATCATTTGTTAATGTACCATGTACGCTGTCATATTTTAACAAATGAGCATTAGTCTTCGCACTTGTTAAATCATTAATTGCAACCACTTCTACTGCTGGATTTTCCAGAGCAGCACGCATAACAAGTCTACCAATTCTACCAAATCCATTAATTCCAATTTTCACTGACATAAAAAAAACCTCCTCTTAGTAAATAATATTTAATATATATGTACAAAATACATCTTAATAATACCACAATTATCAAAATATTGGAACTATGTTAACATATTTTAAGCTTTTTTTTCGCAATCCATCAAATTCATCTTTTCTAATCTTCTAATTTTTTGATATATCTGACCCTTTGATAATGGTGGATGACATAGTTCTCCTAATTCTTTAAGATTAAGCTCCGAATTATCTAAGCGAAGTTCAATAATTTCTCTTAAATTTGGAGCTATGCTCTTTGCAAAAGAACTGGCTAATATCTGCTGAAAAATAGCTATTTGTCTCAATCCAGCTTCGAGAGCCTTGTTGATATTAGCTGTTTCGCAATTAACAGACCTATTAACATTGTTTTTCATTTCTTTCAGTATTTTACTGCTTTCAAGCTCTAACATAGCTTTGTGTGCCTCAATAATGCTTAAAAATGCAAAAATAATTTCACTGTTTTTAAGATAGATTATATATCTATTTTTCCGTTTTAAGTACTTAAAAGTTAACTCTAAATGGTCGAAAATTATTTTCATTGTTTGTAATGACAACTCACCACGCACATGTAACTCTAAATGATAATCTTTTCCAGGCCCATTAACAGAGCCGGAAGCCAAAAAGACACCGCGCAAAAAATCTGCATAATAGTGTTTAGCTAAGCTGTGAGAATAGTTATGCAATAATTTTTCAATTGAATTAATTATTGCTGGATTAATAATTCGTAAACAATATACATTGTTTTTCTTTAATTGCGCTTTTTTATAGAAAGATACAGAAATTTCATTAGTAATATATATTTTGAGAAGTTTCAAAATTCTACGAGCAGTCGCGGCATTTTCAATCTTAACAATGAACCCATATTTATCCTTCTGTCCATCAAGTAAAAGCACCGCAATTAATTCTGCGAGATTCTTTTCTTTATTATCAATTGGTAAACGTGCTAATGTATCTTTTATCTCTGATGTGAAACTCATAATTCACCTATCTACCTACGTAAGATTTTTTGCTGATTGTTCAACATATCTCTATGTTGAACATTTACAGCATAACCAGCAATACCTAATTTTTTAAAAAGCTCTTCAGCAATCGTTACAGACCTGTGTTGTCCCCCTGTGCAACCAACTGCTAAGCCTAAAAACGATTTTCCCTCTTGAATATAATGAGGCAACAACTTTAAGAGCATATTTAGATAATCATCGACAAATTCTTGAGTTTCAGGAAATTGCATAACATATTTTTGTACGGCACTATCTAATCCAGTCTTTAATTTCAAGTCGCTCATATAAAATGGATTAGGAATAAACCGAACATCTATAACTAAATCGGCATCTAAAGGGATGCCATACTTAAAACCAAAAGAGCTAATTTGAATAACAAATGGGAGCTTTCCTGTTTCATCAAACAATTTAGATAAGTAGCTTTTAATCTCTGTAGCAGAATGATCAGATGTATCAATAATATATTTTGCTAAATCGCGTAATTCTTCTAAATTTTTTCTTTCTTTAGCAATATCATTGAGCAAGCTGCTTCCTGGAGTTGCTAATGGATGCTTTCTTCTTGTTTCTTTAAAACGACGAATTAAGACCTCATCACTGGCATCTAAAAAAACAATTTTATAGTCAATTCCAGCATTTGATAATTCTTTTAGATTAGGTTCTAAAGTGTTAAACATTTTACCAGCTCGTAAATCAATTACAATAGCAATATTTTGTTTTTCAGCTAATTCTGTTTTTAAAACAGCAATTGCTTGTCCAAGGATTGCTGGAGGTAGATTATCTACACAAAAATAACCATTATCCTCCAAACTCCTGGCAACTATTGTTTTACCTGCCCCAGACATACCAGTAATAATTAAAACTTCATGTTTCATAGTTACCCCTTTATCTTATAGTTTTAAGATGCTTGTTAAGGCTTTTTCAATACCATCTTTTTCGTTAGATTTAGTAACAAAATTTGCTTTGAACTTTACTTCTTTAGGGGCATTGCCCATCGCTATTCCAATCCCAGCATATTCCAACATTTCCAAATCATTAAAATTATCACCAAAAGCAATAATCTGCTCTCTTTTTATATCTAAGTGTTCAGCAAGAATTTTAAGTCCAGTACTCTTATCTACTCCTCCACTTTCTATTTCAATAAAATTCGGTAGTGAGTTTACAATATATAACCCATGATCTAATTTTGAAATTAACTCATTTCTCAGTGCAATAGCATTTTTTGGCTCTACCAAAAATGTAATTTTTGTTGGGTTTTCTGCTAAAGCAGCTTGCATTGTAGAATCAATAATTGGGTTAACAGCTAATCTTTTTGTATATATTTTCGCTGCTGTAGAAAGGTTTTCCATATATAGTGTATCCCCACGATAAACATTCATTAATGCACCGTATTGCTTTGCAATTGAGAAGGCTTTCCATGCATGTCGTGCTTCAAGCTTAATATCACGCAACATATGTTTAGTCTGAAGATGTTTAATATAACCACCATTATGTGCTATTAGATATCCACTTAATCCTAAATCTATAGCAAAAGGCTCTGCAGAACAAAACATTCTTCCCGTACAAATAACTACATTTATCTTCATGTCTAGAGCTTTAGCTAAAACTTGTCGAGTTAAATTGCTAATTGTCAGATCATGTTTTAAGAGGGTGCCATCTAAATCTATTGCAATCAAGCGATAATCCAAGAAAAATCACTCCAGTAAAATACTTATTTTATGCTCTTAATATTTACATTCCATCATATTTACGAGTGTGAAAGATTTTATGTAGCAACTATTGATGTAATGCATTCCAAAGATTTTCGGCCACGGTTTTATTTAATCCATCAATTTTTTCTAGCTCGGCTAAACTAAGCTGTTTTATTTTTTGTAATGAACCAAATTGTTGAAGTAATATCTTCTTTCGCTTTAAGCCAATACCCTCAATATCATCCAAAAGAGAACGCTTTCCAACTTTATCTCTTACATCTCGGTGAAAACTAATAGCAAACCTATGAGCCTCATCTCGGATTCTTTGTAATAAGAATAACCCTTCAGAGCCTCTAGGCAAGGTAATTCCTTCTGAAAAATTCTGGCTATATAATATCTCATCTTGTTTTGCCAAACCAAAAACATCAATGTTAAGTTTAAGCTTTTCTAATATTTTTAACGCCGAACTAAGTTGTCCCTTACCTCCATCTACAATAATTAAATCTGGCATTGTAGCATAATCTTGGTCTAGACTAGAAAAGCGACGTAAAAGCACCTCTTCCATTGAAGCAAAGTCGTTTACACCAATAACAGTTTTAATCTTAAACCTACGGTATTCAGAGCTTTTTGCTTCACCATTCACAAATACTACCATGGATCCAACAGAATTTGTACCTTGTGTATTGGAAATATCAAAACATTCAATTCTCTTCGGTAAGCTTTTTAACTTCAATTCTTGCTGTAATTCAAATAATGCATTACTTAAAACCATCATTTTTTTACGTTCAAGTTGCATCTTTCCATCTAAGCTTAAACTAGCGTTTTTATTTGCAAGCATTAGAAGTTTATGTTTTTCTCCACGCTTTGGATGTTTAATAAATACTTTGTTACCCTTAATTTTTGATAACCAACTTTCTAAAAGATTAGTATCATCTAATGGAAAAGGGATAAGAATTTCTCTCGGTATTTCAGAAGTTTGACTATAAAACTGTTCTAGGAAAGCATTGATTAATTCTTCATCAGAGTCTATTTTGTTTATGTTGAAATAAAAATATTCCCTGCCATTTAATTTACCATTACGAACACTAAATAATTGTAGGCAGGCTAAACTATCGTTTTTTGCAAACCCTACAATATCCTGATTACGCAAATCATGACTTGCAATGTACTGTTTTTCAATAATGTTTTGTATATTAACCAGTCTATTGCGAAGTTCAAGTGCTTTTTCAAAATCTAAATTTTTCGATGCATTTTTGATATCTAATTGGAGACTTTTTAGGAGCAAAACTTGTTTTCCTTCTAAAAAAGCGATTGTAGCACTAACTAATTCATTATATACGTCCATGTTAACTGTTTGATTACATGGTCCTAAGCAACGATGAATATGGAACTCTAAGCATGTTCTTACAGCATTATGCATTTGCTTAATGCTACATTTTCTTAAAGGAAAAAGCTTTTGCAATAGTTCTAAAACTTCATTCATAGAAGAAACTTTAGTGTATGGTCCAAAGTAGCGTGCACCGTCATTTTTTACAATTCTCGTAATTTGCAATCGAGGATATTCCTCATTTAGTGTTAGCTTAAGATAAGGAAATTGTTTGTCATCCATCAATAAAATATTATAGCGCGGTTTATATTTTTTAATTAAATTTGCTTCTAAAATAAGTGCTTCTAATTCATTACTTGTAATAATCCATTCTAAATCAGCAATATTTTTTACCAAAACTTTAGTTTTGGGAGCATTATTATGTGCTGATGAGAAATATGATATAACACGGTTTTTAAGAATAGCTGATTTACCAACATAAATAATATTTCTATCTTTATCAAACATCAAATAGACTCCTGGTTCTGCAGGTAGGAGTTCAATTTTATTTTCTAAAATATCCGCTATTTTCATTTTATTAATTTACCTCTTAGATATTGACCAGTAAAAGAAGCTGTGGAAAGAACAATTTCTTCTGGTGCGCCACAAGCGATTACCCTTCCACCACCAATTCCACCCTCAGGGCCTAAATCAATAATATAGTCTGCAGTTTTTATTACATCCAAATTATGTTCGATAACAACAACGGTTTCCCCATTATTTACTAAACGATGGAGAACTTCAAGCAGTTGTCTTACATCATCAGTGTGAAGTCCAGTGGTTGGTTCATCAAGAATATAAATGGTTTTGCCGGTAGCACGTTTAGAAAGCTCAGTTGCAAGCTTAACTCTTTGCGCTTCTCCACCGGAAAGCGTAGTCGCAGCTTGTCCAAGTTTAATATATCCTAAGCCAACATCCTGCATAGTTTTTAGTTTCCGGTGAATTCTAGGAATGTTTTCAAAAAACAAAACTGCCTCCTCTACAGTCATCTTCAAAACATCATCAATGGTTTTATTTTTATAATGGACTTGTAGGGTTTCTCGATTGTATCTAGCTCCACGACATTCCTCACATGGCACATAAATATCTGGGAGAAAATGCATTTCAATTTTAATTATGCCATCTCCCTTACAGATTTCACAACGTCCACCTTTGACATTAAAACTAAATCTTCCAGCTTTATATCCTCTGATTTTAGCTTCGTTAGTTGATGCATAGGTATTACGGATTTCATCAAAAACACCAGTATAAGTTGCCGGATTAGAACGTGGAGTTCTACCAATAGGTGATTGATCGATATCTATTACTTTATCTAGAAAATCAAGTCCCTCAATTCTTTTATATGCTCCTGGTCTAGTCTTAGCACGATTAAGATCTCTTGCCAAAATTTTATATAGTACCTCATTGATTAAGCTACTTTTTCCCGAACCAGAAACTCCTGTAATACAAATAAACGAACCTAATGGAAGTTTGATATCTACATTTTGCAAGTTGTTTATAGTAGCTCCAAAAAGCTTTAGAAAATTACCATTACCTTTACGTCGCATTTCAGGCACAGGTATTTTTTTAGCTCCGGATAAGTATTGTCCAGTTATTGATTGCTTATTATTCATCACTTCTTCTATAGTACCAGCTGCTACAACCTCTCCTCCATGAATTCCAGCATAAGGTCCTATATCAATTAGATAATCAGCAGCTAACATAGTATCTTCATCATGTTCTACTACTAAAAGTGTATTACCCAGGTCTCTTAAACCCATTAATGTTTTTATAAGCTTCTTATTATCACGTTGATGTAATCCAATACTGGGTTCATCTAAAATGTAAAGTACACCAATTAATCGAGATCCAATTTGAGTCGCCAAGCGAATTCGTTGAGACTCTCCACCTGATAAAGTACCTGCAGTACGGCTTAAAGTTAAATAACTTAATCCAACATCTAATAGAAAACCCAATCTAGCTCTTATTTCCGTAAGAATTAGTCGAGCAATGAGCAGTTCTCTTTCTGTAAGTATTAATTTTTCAAAAAATATGAAAGCTTCCGTAATTGTTAAACTAGTAAGCTGGCTAATGTTTTTTTCTCCTACAAAAACAGAGAGAATCTCTGGTCGAAGTCTTGTTCCTTGACATGCAGGACAGGGTTGAGAAGTCATAAAATCCTCCATTTCTCTTTTTGCCCCATCCGAATGACTCTCACGATATCTACGTTCAATCATAGGAATAATACCTTCAAAACGGTGTTGCCAATTATGTGTTGCACCGGTTAAACTTTTATAAGTGAAATGAATTTTTGTATCTCCTGATCCATAGAGAATAATTGTCTGAATTTTCATTGGCAAGCTTGCAAAAGATGAACTTAAAGAAAATTTATAATGCACTGCTAATGCTGATAGTAGTTGTGGTATATAATTGCTAGACCCATTGCTCCAAGGAGCAATGGCACCGTCTGAAATCGAAATCTCTGGATTAGGAATTACTAAATCTTTTGAAACTTCGATTTTATACCCTAGTCCGCTACATTCTGGGCAAGCTCCGTAGGGATTATTAAATGAAAAGGATCTAGGTGCTAGTTCCTCCATACTAATATTGCAGGTAGGACAAGAAAATTTTTCACTAAAAAGCAACTCCTCATGCTCATTAACCCAAACGAAAACAAGACCATCAGAGAGCTTTAAGCAAGCTTCCAAAGAATCTGCTAATCGACTCTCGATGCCATCTTTTACAACTAAACGATCTACTACAACTTCAATATTATGCTTAATATTTTTTTCCAATTTAGGTAATTCTGATAGTTCAAATATAGTCCCATCTATTCTAACTCTTACATAACCTTCTCGGTGAAGTTCGTCAAACAGTTTTGTGTATTCCCCCTTACGACTACGAACTAACGGTGCAAGTAAATGAAGTTTACTTCCAACTGCCAAGCTCATTATCTTATCAACTATTTGAGTTACCGTTTGCTTTGAAATTGGGTTGCCACAAACATAGCAATTAACATGTCCAATACGTGCATATAATAATCTGAGATAATCATATATTTCAGTAACAGTTCCTACAGTAGAACGAGGATTGTGACTAGTCGTTTTTTGATCTATGGAAATAGCCGGTGAGAGTCCTTCTATGCTATCCACATCAGGCTTTTCCATTTGTCCTAAAAATTGTCGAGCATAAGAAGACAAGGATTCTACATAACGTCTTTGTCCCTCAGCATAAATTGTATCAAAAGCAAGTGAAGATTTACCAGATCCAGATAATCCAGTTATAACAACAAATTTGTTTCTTGGAATTTCTAGATTGATATTTTTTAAGTTATGTTCACGAGCACCTTTAATTACTATTTTATCTAACATAATCCTCCTGATTTATAATAGCAAGTATAAATATATAGCTATTATCCTAGAAATTTAATTGCGATACATTACAAATAATTATATCCTTAAAACAAATTAAATACAACTTAAGCTAAAAAAATAAAGCTTCCACTAGAATAATCTAGTGAAAGCTTTATTTCTAAAATAAATTTTTAAATATATTCCGCTTGCTTCAAAATATTTCTTGCAATTTCTTTATCTTCTGGGGCTATCATTACGATTGGACCTGTACATCCCATCCCACTAGCAGCAAAAATTCCATTCTTCCATAGGAGCTGCACAGCATCCTCTAATTGCATAATCTCAATGCCCGGAATATCTGCAGTTACAGGTTTTTCTGGTGGAGCCTTAATTATTTCAGTCTGTATAGTGACTGTTGAAGCTTCTATAGCCGAAAATATTTCAGCCAAACCAGCTGCTCTAGCCATTTTAAATTCCGAGTTAACTGCTTTTAACAAATTACCTTGTGCAGAGTCTGCAGCAAAACGGATTGCTCCAGCTATGACAGGCGCTCCTGATGCACGAGAAATAATATTAATAATTCTATCATATTTTTCACCACATCCTGGACCGTAGCCATAACCTAATGATTCATAATTGCCTCCGGTGCTATAAGCAGAAAAAAGTTTCATAAGGACATTACCAGTTAAGCTGTCAGTTACCATAACATCGGGAACTCCCATCAATAAATCGTTCCCACGCATAAAAACTCCACCATCACTACGGGCAGATTCAACAAAATTAATTTCATATCCAGCTGTTTTCAACTTATTTAGAGCTCTTTCAACCTGTCTAGCTCCTTCAATGTTTAAGATTCCAATTGTTGGATTTTTAATTCCACCGGCTTTAGCTGTAGCTATGGCATAAATCGCATTTTTTATCATAGCAATAACTCTATCTGTAGCAGATGTTCCAGTTGTTGTTGCTACATACATTTCACTACCAGTTGCTGGAGTTATTACTTTACCTACAGTTGCGACTCCAATCGGAAAGTTATAATGCATTGTTACTGCAGCATCTAAACTACCATCAAGTAGCATTTTATCCATAACGCTATGTGCAGCTTTTTCATCTGTAGCCTCAATAACTTTACACGTTTTTGACTCTGATTTTGCTCCAATTAATACTACTTCAATATCTTTATAGTTTTTTGCTGCTAACTCTCCAGCTTTTATCAGTTCATCAATTCCGTGCTCACTACCTAGTACAGTTAGCCCCACACGAGTTTTTTTACCAAAAGTGCCAGATTCCAAGCCAGTAGCTAATTCTTCAAAAGTTTCCTTTATTGTAGAAAAGATCAATTTTTCATTCATCTGGAAAATAGAACCTCCTTATTTGATTATTGTATTATTTTATAAAGTAGCTGCAAAGTTCCTTAATGCTTCTGCAATCATGCTTCTAACTGCATCTTTATCAAAACTTTGGTCTTCAACAATACCAGGGTTTTTCTCCATAATGAAGGAAACACCATCAAATAAGTTAGTCATGCGACCCAAAAACAGACTGCCTTTACCAATAATCATTACGCGATTTAGTTCGCCTGCTTCAATCATTTCTTTTGCAAAGCCCATAAATGGAACCCCAGAAGGAATATGACCTTGAGTAGGTGCATAACCTGGCATTCCAAAACGTTTTACTTCTTGTGCTAAATCAGCTTTATTGAAATCACCACGCTTAACACCTAGTGCAGCAATCATTTTAAAGTTGGCTTCAGGAACATCGCCAGCTCCAGCTGGTTTTGTAATCTCTGGGTTTTGCATCTCTGGAGAAAACTTATCAATTTCCGATAATTTTAGTCCAACTCTATCAAGTGGATCAGTTACAATTGCTGTCATAACTGCTTGTGGCGAAGAACCAGAACCAATTTTATGTCCACCAACTGCATCAGTGCGAATGATTGGACTGATTCCATCATTTTCTGAAATATGAATAGCAAAAGCCCCTAAAACATCTTCAATAACTGGCATGTTTTTCTCAATGTGACTTTTTGAATTCATACCAAGTTTAGCTGAAGCCCCACCTGCTACTACGATAACATTTTTATATACACCAGCAGCCGTTAATGCAGCTGCTTCTACTAAAGCATGTGCAGGTGCAGCGCAGAAAGAACGTGTATCAGAACCGGTAGCATTTAAGCAGCCTACTGTTTCACCAATTGCTTTTGCAAAATTACCTCCACCTCGTTGGTTCATATCGCCGCAAGCTTCTTCAGAGCATTCGATAATATAATCAACATCTTCTACCTTTAAGCTTGTTTTTACCAAAAGCTCCTTAAATACAATAACACTAGAAGCCTTACTTACCAAATTTTCGAACATCACATGCTCGGTTAAAGCAGCATCAAATTCATGAGCTTTTTTTACACACCCAACTAATTTGTTTTCAAAATACATGGGTTCTGCTAGATGATTGGAAACTAATCTTTCAATCTCTGCTTGTTCTGCTGGATTTTTAGAAACTTTTTCAATATCTTTAAGGTCGCCTAAAATTACATGTTCAGAAAGTTTAATTTTAATCATTTCTTGGAAGGAAGACTCTAATAACACCAAATCAAAAGCGTCTACAAGCTTTATCATACCAATTAACTCATCTTCCGTATAAATTCCGCCAAATCTACCATCTCTTGTAGCTTGTTCAATAGGATTTTCAAACCAAGGCTGAGTAATATTATCTAACTCAGCTGGCTTGACATTACCAATATAAACCTGATTTGGGGCATATTTAACACATTCTTCAAAGCTTCTTAAATGCTTTGGTAAAGCTTGTAAATGAGCAGCATTGGGATCACTACGACGTTCTGACGTTTGAGTAGTTCCTTGATGTATTGTCATCATAGGAGTTTGTATCAAACAATAGCTAGCACCTTTAACAACTGGAAAATTCATCTTTCATTGCACCTCCATATTTATTTATCTAATTTATTTGTGATTTATAACACAAACCTGTTTAATTTTACTATATTCTATAAGGCCTGTAAACGCATATTACTAAATATAAACAAAAAAGGCAATGTCATTTATTGACCATTACCTTTTTCAAAAAAATTAGAATACTGTTTGTTCTGTAACTTCAGTTTCTAAAGCTTTAAGTGCTTTTTCCACTAATTTTCTTCTTAAATCCTTCTCAGCAGCTGGCTCTAAAGCTGGGTTACCAAGGGGATATGGAATTGCTACAGTTGGGACTATTCTATTGGCGCCTACTGTTAATGAAATAGGTACAATTGTGCACATATGCACTACAGGGAATCCATTGCTTTCAATTTCTTTTACCATCGTTGCACCGCAACGTGTACAGGTTCCTCAAGTGGAAGTGAGAATTACAGCATCTACTTGATCATCTTTTAAGAATTGAGCAATTTCTCCAGCAAACCTCTTAGAATTGGCAACTGATGTACCATTTCCTACAGTAGCATACCAATACTCATGTAGTGAACCAATTTCTCCAGCTGCTTCCATTTCTCTTAAAATATCAACTGGAATGACGCGATCCAAATCTTGATTTGCATATACTGGATCATAACCACCATGAGCAGTTTCACCATTAGTTTCATTTAAGTCAGTGATACCAGCTAAGCTATATCTTCCAAATTTTGATGCGGAAGATGATTCAATATGATCTGGATTTCCTTTTGGCACAGGTCCGCCAGAAGAAACAATAGCAATTTTAGCTTTTTTAATATCTTTTACTGCTGGTTGTGGGTCAACCCTATCAAATAATGGCATTGGATACTCTGTTTCAAATGCTTCACCATTCAATTTTGCAACCAACATGTTTACAGCGCGTTTAGCTCCATTTTCCTTAGCGAAGAAATTTCTACGCACACCACGTGGCATATAACCCTCTTCTTTAGGTGTGCCAATTGCTTCACCATTAACAATTTTTTTAATAAGCACTGACATTGCTGTAACTGCTTTGCCCATGCCAACTGCAGAATTAGGTGTTTCCACGATATATGCAAATTTCTTATACATATCTACTCCAGGATTTTCTGGATACATTCCGCTTACAACAGGTACATTTAATTTTTCAGTAACAATTTTAGCAACCGCTCCACATGCCACGCCATAACGACCAGCGTTAAACGCAGGTCCAGCTATTACGATATCGGGTTTGTATTTTGCAATCATTGCAACTACTTCATTACTTACTTCATCAATGTTTTCATTAAAATAAGAGTCACCACAAATTACTGTAGCTACAATTTCTGCATCATTTTCTAATGCTTTAGCAAATGCCATGCCAGGTCCCTTAAAACCTTCAATGACTTCTGGTTTATAATCTGCTTTATCTTCACCACCAATTCCAGCATAAAACTGGTTGATGTAATGAACAATTCTTTTAGCCAAAATTCTTATCCCCCTTTCAGAGTAAATTATTTATATTAACCGCGAATTTCTTTTACTTTTTCAATGATTGTATCTACGTCAAGAACCATTTCCATCATGGAAATTTGATCATCATAAACAGTCTCATCAATTT